>CAZANP010000021.1:20817-26582 GCA_964486555.1 uncultured Thermotoga sp.
GTCCTCGTTCTGTATGCTGACACGCCGCTGATAAGGCCTGGTACGATCCGAGGAATCGTTGAAACCCATGTTTTAGAAAACGCAGATATAACTTTCCTGACAGGACTCACAGTCGAAGAGTATCCATACGCTGTTGTCTTCAGATCCAAAACAGGAAAAATCGTCGATCTTGTTGAACATGGTAAACCCTCAGGTCCTCCTCCATGGGAGTACAGTATCGGAACTTACGTTTTTAAAGCGAGTGTTTTCAAGAATAACTATGAACTCGTCACACCTCGTCCCGACACCGGGGAAAAGTACATTCCTGATGTCATAAGAATAGCGATAAAACAAGGTTTTAAGGTCGTAACACACGTTTGCTTGGACGATCGAGAGTATTTGGGAATCAACACACCGGATGATCTGAGGAAGGCTGAAGAGATCGTTCTCGAGAGAGAAGTAGAGGATTCAGAGCTTTTGGAAGAAAGGTACATAAAGTTTGGAACAGGTGGATGGCGTGCTGTTATAGGTAGGGGTTTTACAAGTTCGAATATCAAGAGAGTCGCACATGCCATATCCAGGTATCTTGTGGAGAAGGGTCTTAAAGAAAGGGGAGTGGTGGTTGGCTATGACAACAGATTTCTCTCTGAAGAATCCGCAAAAGTAGCAGCTGAAGTGTTTGCAGGCAACAACATAAAGGTTTCCCTGACAAGATCCGCTATCCCGACTCCTCTTGTGACGTTCACAGTTCTCAGAAAAAAAGCAGGGGGTGGGGTTATAATAACGGCATCCCACAATCCACCTGAGTACAACGGTATCAAATTCGAAACGAGTGATGGTCTTCCAGCTCCTGTGGAGATTACAAACGAGATAGAAAAGATCGCAAATGAGGTGGATCCCTTCACCGTTCCATGGTTTCCATTCGAAGTTGCTGTCAAAAAAGGATACATATCGATCGAGGATTTCAGAGGAGAGTACCTGGATTACCTTGAGAAGAAGATAGATATAGAAGAAATCAAAAAGGCGCATCTCAGGGTATGCTTCGATACCATGTACGGCTCTGGGACTAGCACGATACAGATGGCTCTCGTGATGGCCAGATGCGACCTCACGATATTGCACGGAAGGCGTGATCCCCTCTTTGGAGGAAAATCCCCTGCACCATCTGAAGAATCTTTAACCTATCTCATGGATGTCATGAGGTCTGGTGAGTACGACGTTGGTATAGCCGTGGATGGAGACGCCGATAGAATAGCCCTTGTCGATGAAACAGGGAGATTTCTCCATCCCAACGACGTGCTGCCACTTCTCTATTATTACCTTCACAGGGTCAAAAATCAGAAAGGGCCAGCTGTTAGAAACGTTGCAACGAGCCACAATCTGGATAGACTGGCCAAAAAACTGAA
This sequence comes from uncultured Thermotoga sp., assembly GCA_964486555.1. GTDB lineage: Bacteria > Thermotogota > Thermotogae > Thermotogales > Thermotogaceae > 4484-232. The sequence continues at coordinate 22,203 of CAZANP010000021.1, forward strand.
CGAAAGGGTTATCGAAACTCCTGTTGGTTTCAAACACATAGCGAAAGCCATGATAGAAAACGATGCTTTGATAGGTGGAGAGAGCAGTGGAGGAATAACGTTTAGAAACCATATAATGGAGAAAGATGGTGTTTTCACAGCGATGCTGGTTGTGGAGATGCTTGCAAAGATGAAAAAGAAGCTCTCTGAGATATTGAAGGAGATGATAGAACTTTCTGAAACCTGGTACAGTTTCTACCAGGAGCATTTGAGATTGACACCAACCCTCAGAGTGAAGGCGGAGAAGTTTCTAAAAAGAGACTTCGACAAAATAGCAGAATTCTCGGTTGTGGATGTCATCAGAATCGATGGTACCAAGTACATTCTAGAAGATGGAAGCTGGGTTTTGCTGAGACTCTCCGGAACAGAGCCCCTTCTTAGAATAATCGCCGAATCGGAAAGCAAAGAAAAAGCGAAGGAATTGGTGGAGTGGATGAAAAGAAGAGTCGATTAAGCTGTCGAAATAGTTTTATAATGAGAGGATATTCTTTTTTAACATTTCCGGAAAAAATGTACTATAATGGTTCTTGAAGACGTCTTAAAGAAAAATCATGCAAAATCTAATTTGGTATGTTCACTGATATTTAGATTTTGTAGAAAATGGAGCGGCTTCTTGCCGTAATTTTTTAAAGGGGGGAGTGAATATGAGACGATTTCTAGTTTTACTATTGATCGGCCTCATTATGGCCAGTGTTTGGGCTGCGCGCGAGTTGATCATTTTCCATTGGTGGACAGCTGGTGGAGAAAGGGAAGCAGCTGATGCTATGTTCAAAGCCTTACACGAAAAATATCCTGATATAAAGATTGTAGAAAATCCAGTAGCAGGTGGAGGTGGAGTTAGTCATAGGGTCGTGCTTCAATCGAGGCTTGCTGCTGGTATACCACCAGATACTTGGCAAACTCTGGGAGGAGCTGAGTTGAAATCATACGTTGATGGAGGATATCTTGAACCATTGGATGAACTCTACAAAGAGTTAAATTATTGGGATGTAATACCTAAACCTCTAGCAAATGCTGTGACTATTGGAGGACATCCTTACTCAGTACCACTGAACATGCACATTCAAAACATACTTTATTACAATAAAAAACTCTTCGAAGAATTGGGACTCAAACCGCCTAAGAGTTTTGATGAGCTCATAAACGTTCTGAAAGCCATCAAAAAGGCTAAACCGAATATGTATCCATTAGCGTTAGGAACAAAAGAAAAATGGGAAGCAGCTTTTGTATTGGATAGTATAATACTGGAAGTTGGAGGCCCCGAGTACTATGTGAAACTCTACAAAGGGCTCATCGACGTAAAAAAAGATCCTGTGTTCAGAAAAGCATTGGAAAAACTCAAAGAACTTATACCGTATGTGTATCCATATCATGCAAGTCTTACTTGGGATGAAAGTTGTGGTCTCCTAGTATCGGGAGATTCCGCTATGGTAATCATGGGTACCTGGGCTATCGGATATTTCCAAACCAGGGGTTGGAACCCTGGTGTAGAATTCGGTGCGACAACCTTTCCTCAAGTACCTGAAAGAATCCTTCTCTTCCATCCAGATACTTACGGCTTGGCCAAGAATGCCCCACATCCTGATACCTGTTTAGATTGGTTAAGGGTGGTTGCTTCTTCAGAGCTTCAGATCCCAACTGATGTAACACAAGGAGGGCTTTTCGCTAGATTGGATATAGATCCTAAAAACTTCCCAGATCCGATCAGACAGGAGCTACAAGAATACGTGAGGAAACATCCTGACAAGCTGATCCTTGATCAGCATGGAAGTATCGCACCTATGTCCTTCACACAAGCTTATTGGGATGCCATCGCTGCGTTCCTCGTAGAACCAAACATCGAAAAAACTATCAACAATGTGGCCACACTCTTCACTATCTACAACGTTAAGGAAGAAGCCGCTTGGTATCAGTGGCCATGATTCTGCATTTTCTGATGATAAGGGCAGGGGTGTCAAGCCCCTGCCTTAATTTATAAAATGCTAGGAGGTTAAAATATGGCAAAACGACGATCTGCTTTCATTTATTTTATAAAAAACTGGGCAATATTCCTGCTGCCTCTCTTGGTAACAATAGGATTTCTTTATTTCATGCTGTTTTGGACTATGTACGTGTCTTTTTCTGATTGGCGCGGAACGGCTCCTAACTATAAATTCGTTGGATTTAAATGGTATAAATTGATGTTCAGTATGGATAGATTTTGGACAGATTTCAAAAACAACATAAAGTGGCTTCTTATAGGAGTTTTACCAACTTTATTTGCCGCACTATTAATAGCATATCTTCTTGAACTATCCGGTAGCAAGAAATGGGAAGCTTATATAAGAACTCTCATCCTTTATCCTTCTGCTATGTCATTTGTTGTTACGGGTACCATCTGGTCGTGGATGTACCAACCTGATAGAGGGGTAATCAATACGATTTTCGATGTTATGGGTCTTCACATGTTGAAAGGTCGTTTCATCACAAACCCAGAAACCGCAACTTATTGGTTGATACTGATCTTTATATGGCAATTTCTGGGACTTGCTGTGATAATATTTCAATCATCATTCAGAAGTTCTGAATTGCAAAGCATCGTCGAATCAGCCTTGGTAGATGGAGCTTCTCGAATGAGAATACTCTTCCAAATAATTGTGCCTAACATAAGAGGAGGCATTTTAATCCTTGCCAGTTTGCTTCTGATATCTGCTCTGAAAGTTTTCGATATTGTCTATATTGTTACTTTTGGAGGACCTGGTTATTCTACCGACGTGTTGGCTTTCTTTATGTTTATCGCAACCTTTCAACAGCACTTAGTCTCCCTTGGAGCAGGTCTCAGTATGATCATATTCCTGATGGCTTTCGTTATAGTAGTTCCTTACACTATCTATGCCTTCCGGAGGTGGTTTGCATGATCAAAAACAGAAGGATACAATGGATATTTTTCACGGTTGTTCTCATTCTCTCTGTGATCTATCTTCTCCCAATATACGTTATGCTGGTTACTTCACTTAAAACACCTTACGAAATAACTCAAAGATTGTACTTGATTCCCAGTCTTAAGCCTCAGTTCAGTAATTACGTGCAGGCTTTCAAACGTATTTATCCTTCGTTGATAAATTCTATAATTATCGCATCGACCGTTACGGGACTAGCAACTTTTTTCGGTGGACTCGGGGGGTACTATTTAAGTCGAAGCAGAACGAGGTTTTCTAAAGTTCTCTTCATACTAGTAGGTATTACCCTGTACCTTCCATATCAAGCTGTTTTAATACCACTGGTTCAAATAGCCGCTAAAACTGGTATGGCTCTGACACATTGGGGTATGATTTTCAGTTACTCCATTCTCAACATTCCATTGGCATCTGTCCTGATGGGAACCTTCTTTTTCTCAATCCCACGAGAACTGGAGGAGGCTGCTGAAGCTGATGGTGCGAGTAAACCGCAGATTTTCTTTCGGATAGTTTCCCCTCTTTCTTTACCTGGATATGCTTCAACCGCAATATTGATATTCACACAGGTTTGGAATGAATTCTTGCTAGCCCTTTGTCTTTCTACACCAGAAACCACGACTGTACAGGTGAAATTAGCGGAGATAAAAGGAAGTTTCGTAGCACTTTACAACATCCAGATGGCCGCAGCTCTCATAGGAGTGATCGTACCTTTACTTTTGTTCCTCCTTCTAGGTCGTTACTTCATCCGCGGTATCTTAGCTGGTGCTTTGAAGGGATGATGGTCTTGAACTTTGATTCTAATAATATGTTCTAGTTTTTTCATTCAACGCAGTTAATATGTGAGATTGGTAATTCGGCCGAAATCAACGACAAGTTCTTATTGACGTTACTCTTTGTTAAGGATCTTTTTCCAACTTGTAAAGTAGTCAAGTTTTATTTTTGCAGTATCAATTCCTGTGATTTCCTTTTGATCAAATACAACCAATGGTGATAATAACTGGGAAAATTCCAATGCTAATACCTCGATCATAGGAATACTAAGGTTTATATAAAGCTGTATATGATTCGACAGAAACATATTGAGAAATCCAATTGAATTAATTATTGGAAACCTTTTTAACGAGTGTAATATGCACAACTGAGCATGCAAATTCTCCACTGGCTCGGAAATCTGATGTGGTAATAGAAACATTCTCTGGTGAAAATCCAATTCGAACGAGTGCTGGACGTTCCATTCTAGCCCAAATTTTTGCGATAGAGATCTTATCCGCATTTTTGTACCTCCTTGAACCAGATCTTGCAGTAAAAGCAGGCGAAGAAACAGCTAAAGCGGTTGTGAATAAGCTCTATTAGTTCATAATCGTAATAATTTCAAGCCTTCAATCAGAATGAGTCGATCCTTTTT
>CAZANP010000021.1:26682-27939 GCA_964486555.1 uncultured Thermotoga sp.
GAAACTTTCGTGTTTTTCAATGAAATGCTTCCTGACATGATTCATGACGATTTCAGTGTTTCCTATCTCTATGTAACTTCTAAAAGGATAGACGAATTTAAACCAAAAATCTATGAAATGATCTTTTATGAAATAAAGACCTTTTTTGCTTTTCTGGGGATTCTTTTCAAAAACAGGTACTCGTTTTTCGATCAAGTCAAGATCAGATAAAACTTTGAGATAATAGCCCAGTGAGGTTTGTTTAACACCAAGCTCGGCTGCTATTTGCGAAGAACGCCTCTTCCCCATTGCAATACTTCTCAGTATGGTGAAGTAACTACCAATTTCCTTAACTTCATTAGAAAGAAGAAAGTACGGTTCTTCATAAAGATAGCTTCGTGGGTTCATAATATTTTCCTGAATGTTCCAAAATATATTCTTTGAGAAATCCAGAGTCTCGATGTATTTTGGGACACCTCCTGTTACCGCGTAAAACGATATGAGATCCTTTTCGTCTAATTCCTTGGCGAATTCCCTGAAATGCTTGAATGGAATCGGTGAAAGTTTTATCTGTGATGTCCTTCTACCGTATAAAGGACTCGAATAGGAAAGCACATGCTCGTACATCATCCCTACAAGTGAACCGCAGAGTATCAACATTATGTTTGAAGATGATAAAAATTCATCCCAAAAAGCTTGAAGCATGGAAGGAAATGCAGGATTTCCTTTGACAAGATACTGAAATTCGTCTATGACCACGACAAGGCGTTTTTTCAAAGAACTTCTCGAGATCTCCCAAAAGATTCCTTTCCATGAAAGATCATTCGATGGATCGAGTGATGGCACCTTCAAACTGAAATATGCTGTTTCCTGAAAGAGTTTTCTATTCTCATCATCACTAGTTTGAATGGCAAGGAAATACACGTGTTTTTTTCTTTTGATAAATTCTCTAATAAGCCTGGTTTTTCCAATTCGTCTTCTACCGTAAATGACGACAAAGCTCGCTTCGGATCTTCTGAATTCTCTCTCAAGATGATCAAGCTCTTCTTTCCTGTCTACGAACTCCATGATCGTCTCCTCCCGAAATATTATTGTCTAAACAATAATTGTTTCAACAATAATTATACCACTCATAAATTAAAGAAATTATCCTCTATTTTCAAAATCTTTTTCGAGTATGATAAAATGTTAATAAGATAAACCTAATTGGAGGGATACCATGAAAGTTGGAATCGTTGGCATGGGTAAAGTCGGATCGAGCATAGCTTTTTCCATTTT
>CAZANP010000022.1:0-26668 GCA_964486555.1 uncultured Thermotoga sp.
TGCAACAAATTTTTGAAGAGATCTTGACACACAGTAACATTTTGTCATAGAATAGTTATGTAATCGATTTCAAAGGGGGTATATTGTGACCAAAAAGTTAAGGATCAAAGATATAGCAAAATTAGCGGGGGTTTCTACAGCAACGGTGTCAAGGGTTTTGAACAACTATCCGAATGTTAAAGAAGAAACAAGAAAAAGAGTTTTGGAGATCATTGAAAATTTCGGCTACGTCCCGAATCATTCTGCAAGAAGCCTCAGGGTCTACAAGACGTATTTTGTTGGTGTCATCATCCCTCACGAATCCGAATTCACATTCACTTTTCCATATTTCAACATATTCATGAAAAATTTCGCACATAGAGCTCAAGAGAGAGGCTATCATGTAATTTTCACAACTTCTGAGGGAAATGAAATCGATATGTACAAAAATTTCATAAAGAGACGTTTTGTCGATGGTTTTGTGATCCTCGATGTCGTAGATGGGGATGAGAGGGTCAAATTTTTGAAAAACCAGGCCTTTCCTTTCGTGGTTATTGGAAGGCCGTCCGGAGTTGAAGATTACATCTTCGTTGATACGGATAACGAACAGGGAGCGTACAGAGCAGTTAAATACCTTCTCGAACTCGGTCACAGAAGAATCCTGTTTGTGAATGGACCTGCAAATTACTCCGTCTCCCGCCAAAGATTGAAAGGATACTTTCGAGCCCTTGAAGAGAAGGGAATACCATTCGAGCAATATTTAGTGATGAACGGTGATTTCAGTGAGGAATCGGGATACAAACTCACCAAGAAAATGCTGGAAAAGTTTGGAAGGATAGAAGCAGTCTTCTACGCGAGTGATGCTATGGCCATAGGCGGTATGAAGGCATTTGAAGAAAGCGGATTCAAAGTGGGTAAAGATGTATCGATCGTGGGTTTCGATGACATACCCATGTCCAGAAACGTCAGGCCAAGCCTCAGTACGGTTTCTCAACCTATAGAGAAAGTAGCAGAGAACGCAGCTGATCTATTAGTGAACCTCATCGAAAGAAAGGAGGTGAATTCGGTAATTTTGCCCACGGAATTGGTAATAAGGGAATCTACTATCAGGGTAATATGAAATCGATTTCATTACTTCAAGAGGGGGTGTGTTCGTATGAGGAAATTCCTTGTGAGCTTCTTGATCGTAGTTCTGGTAGTTTTGAGTTTCTCCGAAGTTGTAGTCAGATTGGGAGGTTGGCCATCTTCTCCAACTGAAGAGAAAGCCCTTCAGGAAGCGGTCGATAAATTCAATGAAATGCACAAGGGAGAGATCAAGATCGTCTACGAACCTATTCCTGGTGATTACAGAGTGAAACTAACAGCGATGCTCTCAGCGGGAACCGCACCTGATATATTCTACCTTGACGTCAATTGGGCCGAGGAGTTCTTCAGCAAAGGCATAATCCAACCACTCGACCTCTACATCAAAAAACACGGTTTGGATCTTGAAGATTTCTATCCATCGCTTCTGAACGCTTTCAAGTACAAGGGAAGGATCTACGGTATAGCCAAGGACTTTTCGACACTTGCTCTGTTCTACAACAAAAAGATGTTCGATGAGGTGGGGCTGAAATATCCAGACGCTACATGGACCTGGGATGATCTTCTGGAAGCTGCCAAAAAGTTAACGAGAGATCTTGATGGAGACGGCAAAATCGATGTTTGGGGGCTTGCACTCTATCCGAATGCGTTCAACAGGGTTATTCCATTCATCTTCCAAGCCGGTGGAAAAATCGTTAACGAAGATCTGAGCACATCTCTTGGAGAACCTGAAGCGGTAGAGGGTATAAAGTTCTACTTTGATCTTCACAACAAGTACAAGGTTGCGGTCAGTCCACAGGATGTCGGAGCGGGATGGCTCGGTGATGCCTTTGGAAAAGAAAAGGTCGCAATGGTCATGTCAGGACCCTGGATGCTCGGATTTTTGAGGGATAACTTCCCCAACGTTGATTACGGGGTTGCGGAGCTTCCGAAGTACAAAGAAAGGGCAACCATGATCTACACGGTTTGTTACGCTATACCCAAAACGTGTAAACATAAGGATGAAGCCTTCATAGCCTTGAAGTACCTTGTCAGTGAGGGAATGAAGATATTCACAGAAAGACTGGGGGTTCTACCATCCAGAAAATCTCTGGCCGAGAAAGAGCTCAACGATCCGATAAAAGGCGCCTTCTACAAGGGTGTCGCCTACGGTATACCTTGGAAGGTTCCAACACCATCAGGTATATCCAGTAAACTCATAGATGAGATAAACACGAGATTCTTGAAGGTCTGGAACGGTGAAATGAGTGTGGAAGATGCAGTGAAAGAAATCGTCCAGCACTACGATGAATGGGTGAAGTGAGGGGGGGTCTCCCCCTCACTTGATTTAATCTGGGGGGAAACGTGTGAGGAGAAGAGTGAGGGAAGCTCTAGTAGGTTACCTCTTTTCCGCACCCATAATCATCGCTATACTCGCTTTCACAATCGTTCCCGTCTTTCAGGCGTTGTACTACAGTTTCACAGATTACGATGCGCTACTTCAGCAAAAATACAATTACATATTCAATCCGGAATTTTCACTTCAAGATTACCTTGTCGTCCTCCTCGATGAGGAGAAACCCTCTCTCCAAGAACTTTTAGAAAGATTCGATCCTGTGGATTTCATCGAATACACCTTCGGTTTTGAACTCGACAATAAACAGAAGGAAATTCTGAAAAATTATTTTCTTTCTGAAAAACTCTTAAAAGATTTTCTGGACAGAAAACTCAACAAAGATATGAGACTCAAAGATTTCATGGCAAGGTATCTTAAAACGGGAAAGAGATATTTTACAGTGTATAGACCTCACATAATTGGTTTCGAGAATTTCAAAAAACTCTTCAAGGATAGGTATTTCTGGATAGCTTTGAAAAATTCTGCAGTATTTTCCCTTGTTGTAACACCCATTCAGACTTTTCTTGCACTCATTCTAGCGATAGCTGCCAACCAGAAGATAAGAGGTGTGAAATTTTTCAAAACCACGTTCTTCATACCATCGATAACGTCGTCTGCTGCTATATCAATGATCTTTCTTCTTCTGTACACGAAACCTGGTTTGATAAACAGACTCCTTGGTGTTTTCGGCGTACCTCCTGTGGATTGGCTTGGGAATACGAAAACCGCTTTACCTGCCATAATGGCTATGAACATATGGACAACGGCGGGATACTTCATGGTGACTTTCCTTGCTGGCCTTCAGAACATTCCTTCTTCAATTATCGAGGCTTCCGAAATAGATGGGGCAAAAGGCTGGACACGCTTTTGGAAGATAATACTTCCTCTTTTGAAACCCCAGATAATATTCGTCGTTACACTGGGAATCATTGGAACCCTTCAAGTTTTCGATCAGATCTACTTTCTGATAAGAAGTCAGGAGAACATAACGGTTTCAATGTACATATATCAGAACGCTTTCAGCTACGGGAAGATGGGATACGCTTCCGCGATAGCTCTCATATTCTTCCTGATAATATTCACCGTGACGTTCATTCAGAGGAAGATCATGAAGGAAGAAAGATTCTGGTGAATGGGGGGAAAGCGTGAGACGAAGGTGGACACCATCGAGAATCATCGCATACATACTTCTTGTTGGATACGCCGTATTGTCTCTTGTACCTTTCATATGGGCATTTCTTGTCTCCGTAACTCCCATGAGCTACGTGAACGAAAAAGGAGAAAGGGTCGGCGTTGACATAATGCAGTGGCCCCCCAGGATCAACATATTCAAATGGCCTCCCCGTGTTTTTGGAGCTCCAGGTACTCTGAGTAACTACGTAAAGGTGTTCCAGGTTGTTCCCTTTGCAAAATGGACTCTGAACACCATACTCTACGCCGGTCTTACGACCCTTGGTCATCTTCTCTTCGATACGCTCGGAGGATACGCTTTTGCCAGATTGAGATTTCCTGGTAAGAACTTGATATTCACCCTCTTCCTTGCAACCATGATGATACCCATGCATGTAACAGTGATTCCCGTTTACAATCTCATGGTGAAGTACAACCTCGTTAACACTTATCTTGGACTTTTCCTTCCAAAACTCACTGGTGTCTTCGGATTGTTTCTCATGAGGCAGTTCTTCCTGAGTATCCCCACAGAGCTCGAAGAAGCAGCGATGATAGATGGTGCAGGATTCATCAGAAGATTCTTTCAGATCGTCCTTCCCGTTTCAAAACCTGCTCTTGCAGCTCTCGCCATATACACGTTTCTTGGCACCTGGAACGATTTCTTCTGGCCACTTCTGATAACATCGGACAAGAGCATGTTCACCCTCACTATGGGCTTGAATTTCTTCAGAACGTCCTATTACACGTTCTGGCAACTCATGATGTCGGCAACACTCCTCATGACCGTTCCCATGTTGATCGTCTTCTTATCTTTCCAGAGATACTTCGTGGAGAGTGGTGCGATAACCGGTATGAAAGGATGATGAAAATGCTCTATTACGAGGCTGGAAGGAAAGGGTACTTGATATTCGACGAAAATGGAAGGATACCAAAGATAGGTTTCCACCTTCCAGAGGATATGGCTGGTCTTTGGTTCCCTCCTTTCAAGATAATCGATTGCTTGGATTTTCAAAAACCTGCCAGAAAAGTAATGGTGAATATGGTAGGAAGGAAAATTCTGTTCGAAGATGGTGAAGTTGAGTTTCTCTTTTCTTTAGACAGAAAAAGGTTTTTCATCAAAATCAAGGGAAAGTTGGGAATACAACTCAGATTATGTGAAACACCTGTCTGGTATTCGAGCGCTTTAGGCTGGTGGAAAACCACTCCAGGAATTTTCGAAAAAGAAGATAAGATCCTTGTTGCATTGAGAAACATCGATACTCTATTCTTCATCAAAAGCTTTGGGGGCATTTGCTCTCTGAAAGGAAATATCCTCAAGATCAAAGCGATACTACCAGAGATGGCGGTGTACATAGGAGATGAACCTCTGAAAAACGTGATGAAAGCCTATGAGGAGGAGAGAATGAGGAAGGAAGAGTATTACCATCTAACCAACAACGAGAAAGGAACCAGATTTTGGTTAAAGAACATGCTGATCGATATGTTTCTGAGTAACGAGTACGGCGAAGGAGTGATAGCAGGTTTCCCAGAGTTTCCGTGGTGGTTCGGCGTGGATACGTTCTTTATAGGAAGATGCCTTCTTGAGATGGATCTTGTAGATTTTTTCAAAAAGAGCTTTTCGAATCTTCTGAGGTATTCAGAGAAAGGGAAAATTCCACATGAAGTGATAACGAACGGTATGATCTATCATAAAGGAAATCCTATAGAAACCTCTCTTTTCGTCATACTCCTGGAGGATTACTATGAGAAAACGAAGGATCTGACCTTCGTTAAGGAAAATTATCCCATGATCCTGGAAGGTTTCAAAAATCTTCTCAAAGTCCCTTACCCTGAAGGGCCTGGTTTTGTCGAACTCGAAGAAGTCTCATCGGAACACGTTGTGACCTTGGATAATGCGGTGGCAGCGTATAGAGCTTTAATGGCTCTCTCAAATTTATCGAAACTTTTAAAGGATGAGAAAACTTTGGAGTGGTCCTTGGATTTCTTGAAGTTCTACAAAGAAAATTTCATGAAAGATTGGTTCGATGAAGAGAAAAGACTTTTTTGGGATTACATGATCGATGAAGAGAAAAAGTTTTCGGGTTTTTTCATTCAAATATTCCCATTGTTCTTTAGACTCGTAAATAAAAACCTGGCAATTCGTATCTTGAACGAATTGAAAAAAATTGGTTTGATCTCTGAGAAAGGTTTGAGGCACTCTTTGAAGGGAGATGAAGGAGGGTTTTATGGAAAAAAAGAAGAGAAGATTTGGTGGATTTCCAATGCGTTGCTGAAAAGGACCGTTCTCTCTTATGGAATGAATTGGGATTTTTCAAACTTGGATGAAATGTTCAAACACGATATGGAGAACGTTGGGATGAATCATGTTATCCCCGAAATAGTGAACATGGAAGGAGGATGTTTTGCTCAAGCGTGGTCTGCTTACTATCCCATATAATGTGATAAGATTTTATATGATGATACCCCTAAGGAGTGTCAAAAATGGCGTACAGAAAAGATAAACAATTCTATAGATTCGCTCTGTATGGTTTTTTGAAGAATTTGAGATTTTTTGAGCCGTTCTTAATACTTTTTTTCAGAGAGAGAGGTTTTTCTTTTCTTGAAATAGGAGCTTTGTTTTCCATAAGGGAGATAGCAACTAACATACTGGAGATACCAACAGGTGTTATCGCCGATATCTACGGCAGGAGAAAATCCATGGTTTTCTCCATGCTTTCCTATATATTCTCCTTTCTAATATTTTACTTTTTCCCCAGATTCTTCATTTACGCTATAGCAATGGTTCTGTTCGCGATGGGGGAAGCGTTCAGAACAGGAACGCACAAAGCGATGATTTTGGAATACTTGAGGATAAACAACATGCTTGACAAGAAAGTTGAGTACTACGGTGGAACACGGTCCTGGTCACAGCTTGGATCGGCTTTCAACTCCCTGATAGCAGCTGCTCTCGTGTTCTACTCAGGAAGTTACAAAGTGGTATTCATAGCGGCCATAATTCCTTATATCGCAAACCTTGTAAACCTTGCAACGTATCCCAAGTACCTTGAAGGAGAAGGAGCGAGTAAAAAGAAGAAAAGAGAAACTCTCAGGGATTTCGTTTCGATGTTTAGAAATCTTGCAACCATAAAGGCCATTCTGAACACATCCATATTCGATGCGTTCTTCAAATCGACCAAAGAATACCTCCAGCCCATATTGGAAAGCTTTGCACTGTCCCTTCCCATAATGCTCGTTTTGAGTGGTCAAAGAAGAACAGCGATCGTTGTGGGGCTTGTCTATTTCGTCATCTACCTTCTTACAAGTTATGCTTCAAGGAATTCTGCGAGGTTCTCTAAGAGGTTCTCAGATATTACAGTGGCCCTGAACGTAACGTACCTTGTGGGTGCTTTATTCATCATATTCGCTGGCCTTTCTAGGTTATACAATCTGGAGATTCTGTCCATCATTTTCTTCCTCTCCTTGTACATCCTCCACAATCTCAGAAGACCCATAGGTGTTTCCTACGTTAGCGAGACAATTTCTCACAAGACCATGGCATCTGGCTTATCTGTGGAATCGCAGCTGAAAACCCTGATATCCGCAGGCCTTGCTCCCGTAATAGGATTTTTCGCTGACAGGTTTGGCGTTGGAGGATCCCTTTCCCTCGTCGGTCTGATGATGTTAATCCTTCTCTTCGTCGTCAGAGTCAGCAGGAAAGTTGTCCATGTAGCAGAATAGTACCTCATCAAAAAAATCAAGTATCAATTCCTAACTTTTATAATCTGATACTTGACATAATTTTGCCAAAATATGGGTATAAATTTTCTATGAAAACCCAGATGAAATTTGCATTCGAAGGGGGGAATTTTTTGAACAAAAAGAGAAAAGGTTATTCATTAATGGAACTGATAACTACAATGGCCATAATATCGGTTGTTCTGATCATAACTTTATTGATGTTTAACAATATGATGAAAACAGTCAATCGTACACTTGCAAAAATAGAGACCATTCAGGAGTTGTTGAAGCTTGATGATGCTATTCGGAATGAGGTAATAAAAGCAGGAATGGACTCTGAAGCAATCAAAATAACAGATGATCATAAAGGCTTTATGTTCAAAGTTGATATACCTGCAGGTAGTCCTACAAGCATAACTAAATACCTTGTATGTGTAAAGAATGAAAAATATCCCAAAGGCATCCTTTTATTGAAAGAAAAAGTGTTTGAGGAAAGTGATTTTAAGCCTATTCAAGATCCAGATACGGTGTCTTGGGAAAAAGAACGCGTCCTTGTAAAACCTGATATAGAAGCTACTGTTTCTTTCCATAGCTGTTCTTCTGGAATTTTGATTTATTCGATTGATGTGAAATACAGCAGAGATGCCACATTGACTTTGAATTCTCGAATACCTATAGTTAACTTAAAGTGAGGTGATAAAAATGAAAAAAGGTTTCTCAGTTCTATTAGTTCTCTTCTTAACCTTGGTACTAACAGTCTTTTTCATGGCGGTATCTTTAAGAGTAGGAAATCTTGTTAGATCTATCAACCTAAGAGAGGTAGAGATGAACTTAAAAGCGTCGGCAGGGAATGTGTTATTTCTGATCGCCTCTAAGATAAGAAGTGATTATATAGATAATATAGATAACAATGGAAATTATAACTTTGATTTATCTGCTTTTGATGAAGCTGCTTCACCATCTTGGATTGAGGATTTTCTAGACAAAGTAACAACAAATCAAACATTAGAAGGAATTTCGTGGAGTGAAGCTATTTCTTCTTTTGATTTGAATACCTGTTATGTTCCAAAGTCGAATCTTCAGAGTTTGATTAATAGCTTATATGAGAACGTTTCAGTGTGTTTGTTTCAGCACAAATATATCTCGAATTTTCTATTATGTATCACACGTTCAGAAAAAGGTAACTTTGTATCTTATTCCTGGGGATTCATAACACCGAAATACTATAGCAACTGGGCTGTTTTTTCTCTAGAAGGTGTTGGAGAAGGTGGATCCAATTATTATTACGCTTGGGGAGAAAGAATCGATGGTCCATCATTTTTTGGTTATCCACATAATTTAAACGTATTGGGAGATATCTCTCCAATACCGCCTGGTAGTACTTTACCCCCAGATGCAATAGGAACAGGTCCATTTTTCAATGGAAGAGTCGTAACAACAGGACTTATCTATAAAGTGTCAGGGACACGGAACGAAGCAACATATCGAATAGAATTTGACTCTGATGAAGATGGAGAATATGAGGATGTGTTTTCAACTCCCTATTATTACAGTTATTCTCTAGAAACGAATGACACGCCTCTCTGGGTTTATAAAGTCAGTGACGGACAAGTGGAGGAAGTCATATATGCATATCCAGGGAATTATGAAATAGATAGAATTAATAAGGTTATTAGAATTAATAAGGGTATAAAATATGAAGATTTATCTCCGGATCTTTTCCCATTCACTTTTGCATCTGGTGGGGATATTATTTCCAAAGATGAATGGGAAACGATAAAAAGATTAGATTTTGAAAAGAAGGAAGAATATTATGAAGAAATAGATGAGCAAGCATCTCTTCTAGTATTTCCTCAAGATAGCGGGAAACTTGATGACCCTGATACTATTGATCCTAGCCAGGGATATGGGATAAGATTTCAAGGTCAAAAACTGAAAGTATACTTTGATGTTTTGAAAGTGGAAGAGATCAAAACTCGGGATGGTGAAGATCTAGAGTTTCCTGGCTTATCAGAGGATGCCACTTGTTCTTACATCGAAATAGAATATCCCAGCAACGAACCTAATAAGGCGTTAATAATTGTCATACCTGAATCATCTTTGAAAGATCAAGAAGGAAATCCTTTACCTTATCCTTGGGACGCCTTTATATATGAAAAGAACAAAAAAGGTAAGAATTGGTCTTTAGTTTATGACAATCCTATCCCTTTTAAATTCAATGGGTTAATCATGAACATACATGGTGGATCTGGTAGTAGTCAAGGAGAAGGTGAAGCGATAGAAATAGGCTATGGCATAAAAGATGAACATGTAGCAAGAATCATGGGAAGATTCACTCTGGTTTCAAGAGGATCAATAGAAATTTACGGAGATTTGATCTACGACGGTGTATATAACAAGCTGAATGAGTTAGGCCTTCTAGATGAAAGTAAAAGTATTCCTGAATATCTGAACGAACATGGTGAAGCAGGGAGAAATATACTTAATGAACTTGTGTCTGAAACGAACACCATAGATATGTTGAATGTTGTTTCATTGAGAAGAGATATAACACTTATGATCGCTAAAAACGATGAGGAAACAGAGGACTATACAAAAAATGTGAAATTATTCGGGAATTTCTTCTGTTTTGGTGGAAAGTTTGCTGTTCAACATCCAGATGTGAATAAAGGTTATCGACATGTTTTTGGATCTATAACAGCCCGGGAGTTAACATACACTTTCACAGGTTCCTATGATGACTGGCAAGGTTGGAAAGAGTACAATGTATACGATGATAGGCTTTACAATAACACGCTTCTTCCTTTTGGAACACCTCAAATGAGAGAAATAATTATATTGAGTTTCCGAGTCATGTAGAGGTGGTGAAATACATGAAAAAGGGTTTCACAATTATGGAAGTATTAATATCGTTAGTTATTGCAGCGATATTCTTCGTTGTTCTTTACATGATAACATCTTTTCTTCTGAAAAATTCAATGGAGGGCTATGCTCAAGGTATCATAACGGATAAATTGCTGAATGCCAATTATGAAGCATGGAGCAACACTACTTCAGAGATTCAAACATCACAGCTATTAGATGCTTTAAAAACATCTCCACAGAGTTTCGTAGAAGAGGAGAATATAAATATCATTGATGTCTCAGATGACTATGAATCTATTTTAACAACTTTAGATATAGAAGATCAAATAAGAATACTCAAAATAGAGTTTAATACAACTCAGAAATTAAGTAGAAAATTTAAAGTAATAGTTCCTCTCTTTGACTGGAAATAGTATTACAACTCCTCTAAAATCTCGTTTAATATCTTCTTTACTTCTTCCGGCTCTTTCATTATATCTTCCTTCACGTTCTCCCCAAGTTTTATCCTGCAAAAATAGATCAACGCAGAAAGCCTTGGATCTGAGAATCCAAGGCGTTTTGATTTTTCAAGACTCATCAAGGCCTCCCCGTACCTTTCCATATCGATCAAAGCACATCCAAAATTGAAATACGCAAGAGCATAGTTTGGATCAATTTCTATAGCCTTTTTGTAAGCTTCCATTGCCTTTCCAAGTAATCCCTTCCTCCTATAGACATTCCCAAGGTTATTCCAGGTTTCGGGAGTTTCCTTTATTTCCAGAGATTTTATGTAAAATTCTTCCGCTTTTTCCAGGTCATCTTTCTGGGAATATTCGTACCCTTTTTCAAAAAGCTTTCTGTAGTCCAAGCTCTATCACCCACCTGGTTATGTAAACCGTATCCGAATATACACCATCCCCTATGACCATTTCCACAGAAATAGGTATGATCTCACTCGTTGTGGGTTTCACATATTTGAAGGAAAAAACCCAAACAGGATATTTTTCAAAGTTTGGAGATCCTATACCTCCCCCGGAAATGTAGCAAATTGTTTTTAAATCTTCAGAAGCGCTCTCCTCAGTCCATACCTTCACACCCTTAGATCTCAAAGTTACCAAACAGGTTTTATCATAAAAGCTTTCTGAAGGAATCACAACGGAATAAACCTTCCCCCTTCTTACCTTTTTGATCCTCTCCGTTAGGAAATTTTCATCACTGGTATAAAAAACCATCTTTTCTTCAGACAGTTTCACATTGAAGAGGATCCTACCACCAGCTTCTCTGACGAAAGCGTACATGTGTGCTAGATGAATGGGATCGCCATAAAGGCTTTCGAACCTCACGAAAAGATAAAGCCTTTCTTCATCCATCTTCATGGTATCTATTCTCACAAAGATCGGCTCATCAGCTTTCATTATCTTCACCACTACTTCGTTTTTCTTCCAGTCGAGAAGAAAGAGGAGGGGATAGCTGTATTCTATATTCACCACCCAATCATTCGATTCCATAACTTTCGATATATTCCTTCCATCGAATATATAGATGGCACCATCTTCTCCAAAAAGTATGAACTTTCCTTCGGGATAGATTTCGAAGGATCTAGTTGGAACAGGTAGTGGTATCTCTTCAACTTTTCCGTTGGAGATATCGTAGGATATTATCGAATTTCTTCTGACATTGAAAAGATATACGGTATTTCTCCTGACTTCTGCATCCGTTACAAGGTTGTGTCCTGGAATCTTGAAAAAATGAAGCTTTCCATCATACACAAACACGCTGTCTATGTCATAACCAACCAGGTTCCCAGATCTTGTGAACCCTGCCAGTATGGGATTTCTTAAACTTCCTATTTCCTCGAAATTCCCCTTTTCGTAGTGATATAACTTACCCTCTTTTGAGCTGAGGAACAATTCACCTCCAGGTGATATTTCGATGTTTCGGGGTTCGAAGGGAAGGTCGATTATCTCATCCAGCTTTTTTCCTCTATAGACAATCACTCTGGAATTTGCGGTGTCCAGAACGTACAGTCTGTCACCCCAGCAACTCACATCGGTTGGGGTGTAAAAATACTCTATTCCTTCTGAAAATCCCACGATCTCGAAAGAGTCTGTTACCTTCACCTCACTTGGCTTCACTTCTCCCAAAAGATAATCGATCTCTTTGACCAAGGTGAACACTTCGAATCTTCCTGGCGTTATTATGAGAAGGTTTTTTAAATCGTTATAAGCTTTTTGAACGTTAAGAAGGTCTATATCTATCTTAGCCCTTAAATACCAAAATTCCGGGATATCCTCTGCATATATGGGTCCTGAGAGAGTATCTTCAAGCAACTCCTTGGCTTCTTTTGCGTCTCCCGAAAGCCACAGTAAAAACGCTTTTGAAAAGCTCTTCCTCGCTTCTTCTTCGACCTGAGATAAGGAGTGAACACACAGTACCATCGAGAGGAACAGTATCAGAGGGATTTTCCTTCTCAACCACTTTTCCTCCTTTTCAAAAAGCCTAGAACGTCCGTTTTTCTCTCTTGCCCTTTTATCAATCTCTCAACGTTTTCAGAATGTCTCAAAAATGCCAATGTGGCCAATATCAAGATCAAAAGGGCGACGTCCTGCCCTTTAAGAAAGGCGAATACTCCACTTGCAAATAAAGCTATCAAAGAGGCCAGAGACACGATTTTCGTCAACAAAACGATCAGAAACCACACTCCAAGAAAGAAGAAACCCGCCGGCCAGAAAACGGCGAATATCACACCAACTGTGGATGCTACCCCCTTTCCCCCTTTGAATTTCATATAGATGGGAAAGTCATGACCTATGACAGATGCGATGGCGACGGCTGCCGCTAATTTCATGTTCCCTGTCGCAAGGAGAACTGTGAGGGTGGGAATGAAGCTTTTCAAACCATCCAGAACCATGCAGATCCACCCTATGAGGGGTCCTGCTGCTCTTAAAGCATTCGTCCCCCCTATGTTGCCACTTCCAACTCTTCTGACGTCAACTCCTTTGAACTTTGGCAGAAGGTAACTGAAAGGAATGGAACCCACAAGATACCCAACGAGTGGAAACAGGATCCACTCCATACTATCACCTGCTCTTTTTGAATTTCAAGAAGATGGGTGATCCTGTGAAAGGGTGTACATACGTTCTGATTGCTCTTTTTATCGAGTTCTGATAGCTTTTAGGAATATCATCAGGTCTGTTAGTGAAGAAGAGAAAAACTGGGGGTTTCACATCAACCTGGAGTCCAAAATATATCCTGACTTTTCTTCCCCCTTTAGATGGAGGGGGGGAGATCAGAAAAAGTTTTTCCAGAGCGGCGTTCAAAGAGCTTGTGGGTATTTTCGTTGTGTAAGATTTAAAAGACACCTCGATGTATTCCATGACCTTCTCCACACCCCAACCTTCGAGTGCCGAGACGAAAACCAGAGGACTGAAGTCAACGAAGTACAGTTTCTCCTTGAATAACTGAAGATACTCTTCTTTTCTTCTTTCTCTGTGCTCCACCAAATCCCATTTGTTAAAAACCGTGACGATGGCTTTACCTCTACGTTCCACAAGACCCGCTAACCTCTGTTCCTGTCTTGATATACCTTCTGTTGCATCCAGAACCAGAACGACGACATCCGCCTTCTCTATAGCTTCGACGGTTCTGTACGTTCCATACCTTTCAAGAGTTTTGGGTTCAATTTTGGACCTTCTTCTCATACCCGCCGTGTCTATGAAAATGTACCTTTTTCCATCTATCTCTACTTCTTCATCCACAGCATCCCTAGTTGTTCCAGGTAGTGGCGTCACAAGGGTTCTTTCCATACCGAGTATGGCGTTGAAAAGGGAAGATTTCCCAACGTTGGGTTTTCCTATTATTGCAACTTTTATCGCTTCTTCTCGCTTTTCTTCCTTCAACTCTAATCCTTTAGATTCCAGCTTCTCTACGATCTTCTCCAAAAGTGTGTCGATGTTCAACGAGTGCTCAGAGGATACAGGAATGGGTTCTCCAAAGCCGAGTGAGTAGAGCTCTGGTTTTACCTCATTTTCATATTTCTTCTTGTCCTCCACTTTGTTGGCAACCAGTATAACATCTGCTCCACTTTTCCTCACAAAATCTGCAAGATGGTGGTCTTCACTTGTGAGACCTTTTCTACCATCCACGACGAACAATAGAAGATCTCCTTCTTTCAGCATTTCCAGAGTCATCTCTTTCATTCTTTTCTCAACTATTCCTTCGGGATTTTCGAAGATACCACAAGTGTCAACCAAGGTAAAAAACTTACCTCTCCATTCGACTCTGTCCTGAATGGAATCTCTCGTGACACCTGGATCGTCTTCAACGATCGCTTTCCTTTTCCTTATCAACCTATTAAACAGTGTTGACTTACCAACGTTGGGTTTTCCCACGATTAGAACTGTTGCCATTTTACCTCCCCTTTATCACCTCACCTAGTGTTCTTTCCACTTTCTCAGCTTCAACCTGTCTCTTGTAATCTTCGTAGTTCCGTCGCTCGATCAGTTCTTTCACACTGACGATCATTCTGTTTCCTCTTCTGTCTTCGAGTACCCTGAGCACCATCGCTTCTATCTCTTCCCCTACCTTTGGCTCTTCCTCGTAGTGAGAGGATGGGAGGAAAGCGTCCACGTTGTAATCCCTGACTTCAAGAAGAACTCCCGATTTCATAACCTTCTTGACCTTGCCTTTGATCACCGATCCTTTATCCAGCTCTTCCATGACTCTCTTCCATGGATTCTCTGTCGTCTCTCTCACACTCAATCTCATCCTTCTGTTTTCCGTATCTATACCGAGTATCTTGACCTTGATCTTTCTTCCCTCTCTCAAAACTTCCTCTGGTTTCTCTATGTAATTCCACGATATTTCCGATATGGGGACGAACCCGCTCACACCATCTTCGATCTCTACGATGGCACCTGTTGGCAGAATCTTCGCCACTTTACCGACAACCACGTTACCGACAGGATACTTTTCAGGAACTGTCTCCCATGGATCTCCTTTAGCTTTTTTGTAGCTCAGAGTGATCTTTCTATTTTCCTTGTCCAGGTTTATAACTTCTACTTTCACAATATCTCCAACTTTCACGACATCTCTGAGGTTTTTCCTTCCTCTTCCCCAGAAAACCTCCGAGTATGGGACAAGCCCGTCAACACCAGGCTCTAGATTCACGAAGAAACCGAAGGGATGGATCGATTTCACAACCCCCGTAACCGTACTTCCAACAGGGTATTTCCTCTCCACGCTTTCCCACGGATCCGGCATCAGAGCTTTCAAACTCAGAATGACTCTTCTGCTTTCAGGATCGATCTCCATGATCTTTGCGGCAATATTCTGCCTCGATTCAACGACTTCTTTCGGGGTTATGGAAGGATCATAGCTTATCTCCGATCTTGGGATGAAACCGGTTATCACATCGTTTATTCTGACAACGATACCATTTTGCATGATTCTTTCAACAGTTCCTTCGATTATATCTCCAACCTTTTTCTCTTTAAAGAATTCTTCGATTTTCTTATCCAAAATAGCACGCCTTGAAACGACTATGTTGGTCCTTCTTCCCCTCCTTTCGAAGTTTATAACCATGAATTCGATTTCGCCTCTTGGATAACTCTCCCCACTCTTTATCAACGAATGCGATCCTGGTAGAAACGCTTCCACAACCCCTCCCACGAGTACTCTGTAACCCCCTTTGATCTGTTCTGTGATCCTTCCAGTGAATATTGCTTCGTTTTTCTCAAACTTCTCTTCGATTTCTCTCACTATTTCAGAATATTTCGGTCTCCTCTCTGAAAGAACGATCGTTCCTTCTTCATCATTTATTTTGATTATTTGAAGTTCCAACTTTAAGCCTGTACGGTAAGATTTCAAGGATTTTATAAGTTCGCTTTCAGGAACCCACCCTTCACTCTTTCCACCAAAATCAACTATGAGGCCATCTTCCCGTACTGAAATAACTTCTCCCAGAACTTTTTCTCCAATCTTGTGATCTCTGGTGTCTAAAAAAGCTAGGGCTTCTTCCATGTTTTCAAAATCTTTTTCCTCACTCATCTTCTTTCCCTCCCAACACTTTCAATTTTTTGACGACATTCTGGACAATGTGCAAAGGAGTTGATGTTCCACTTATGACCCCCACACACTCCACCTCTGGGATTCTCTCAATATCCTCCGGTTTCTCGATCCAAACGGCGTTACCCTTGCTGGCGGCTATTTGAAAGAGCTTCCCCGTGTTTGAGCTGTGTTTTCCTCCCACAACAAAAACGATATCACAAGTTCGGGACATCTCCTTCGCTATTCTTTCTCTCTTCAACGTGACATCACATATCGTGTTGAAAATCTCTACCCTTGCGAAATCACTCATTTTGATCTCCTCTGCCACGAACTCCTTGAAAGATTCCAAGGAAGCGGTCGTTTGCGCCATGAAGTACATGATCTCTTCTTTTAAAGGAGTTGGAGAGAGTGTTATCAAAGCATGAGGAACATATCCAGAGAGTGCTTTCATCTCCGGATGATCCTTCTTCCCGAAGACGACCACTTTCCCTTCTTCCGAGGCATCTTTTGCTTTTTTGAAAAGAGCTTTAACGATTGGGCACGTGAGATCCACTACCTCTTTGAAATGTTTTTTATAGTGATTGATTTTAATAGGGGGAAGCCCATGGGCTCTAACAACGAAAATGGAATTTTTTGAATCCTCAGGTATATCATTTATCTTCTTCAACCCAAGTTCTTCCAGTTCTTTCATAACCAGCGGATTGTGTACTATATCACCATCTGTATATACCTTCTCCCCTTTCAAAAGAAGCTCTTTAACACGTTCAACTGCTTTCTTCACTCCAAAACAAAAACCAACATCCTCAGCGACGACGATTCTCACGAAACTTTCCTCCCAAGTTTCTCCAATATCATATTCTCTATTCGTGACACAACTTCTTCTATCGTGAGATTCGTCGTGTCGATTTCAATGGCGTCTTCGGCTCGTCTGAGAGGAGCTGTCTCTCTCTCCGAATCCTGCGTGTCTCTCTTCCTAACCTCTTCTTCTATCTCCTCTCTGGTTACATTCATACCCTTCTCTTTCAGCTCCTTCATCCTTCTTCTTACCCTCTCTTCAAAAGATGCCGTCAAGAAGATCTTAAGATGAGCGTTTGGAAGAACAACCGTTCCGATGTCTCTTCCATCGACTATTATCTTTCTTCCCCTGCAGATTCTTCTTTGCATTTCTGTTAGATACCTTCGAACCACAGGTAATTTAGCAAAATTTGAAGCTAGAATACCAGCTTGAGGAGTTCTTATGAATTTTTCGACGTCCTCTCCATTCAGATAGATTCTTCCATCCCTGTACTCCAATCTCACCTTTCCCAATGCTTTTTCTATCTCATTCACATCATCTGGTTTCAAATTTAAAGAATTCAGGTAAACCCCTATGGCTCTATACATAGCACCTGTATCAAGGTAATCGAATCCAAGTTTTTTAGATAAGAGTTTAGACACAGTGGTTTTACCGGATCCAGCGGGTCCGTCTATGGCAACATGGAACTCTTCCATATCAAACCTCCTCCAGAGTGTCAACAATCTTGAAAACCCTATCGAGCCTGGTCATCTCAAAGATCCTTTTAACGTTGGGTTTTAAAGAAGCCAGAACGAATTCTTTGCCTTTAGTTCTCACATCCTTCAAAAGAGCGACCAAACTCCCCAGCCCCGCGCTGTCTATGTAGGCAACGTTGGACATATCGAGCACAACTGTATCGGCATCCACCGATTCCAACTTTTCCCTGATGGTTTTTTTGAAATCACCCGAATGGTACGCATCGATATCTCCGCTAACACTGACGATGAGCTTCCCTTCTTCCTGCGTGAAATTGATTTTCATATCATTCATCGTTCGGCACCTCCTCAACAAGCTTTATTTTAAGCTCCTTCAACTGTGTATCCCTGACCTCCGATGGAGCACCCGTCATCAAGCAAACCCCACTCCCTGTTTTTGGGAAAGCTATAACATCCCTTATGGATTCCTCTCCCGCCAATATCGCAACGAATCTGTCCAATCCAAGAGCTATTCCTCCATGAGGCGGTGCACCATATTCGAAAGCTTCCAGGAGAAAACCGAATTTTTCTAAAGCTTCTTCCTTGCTTATTCCGAGCATTTCGAAGATCTTCTCTTGGATTCTCCTGTTGTGTATCCTTATACTTCCTCCACCCAACTCGTATCCATTAACGACGATATCGTAAGATAACGCTCTGATCTTCTCTGGTTCATCTTTGTATCTCTCGATATCCTCCAGGACTGGCATTGTGAACGGATGGTGCCTTGCCACGAATCTTTTTTCCTCATCGCTCCATTCGAAGAATGGGAAGTCCACTATCCAAAGTATATCAAATCCTTGTGCCTTTTCAGGGAAGTGTTCTTTCCCTATTTTCAATCTGAGATTCCCCAGACCTTCGTTCAAAGGATCTCTATCTTCACCGAACGAAAACAGAAGAACATCCCCTTCATTCATTTTAAGACCTTCTGCAATTTTTTCAAATATACCCCCAAGATGCTTCTTCATGGGAGACGTCACACCATTTTCCAATTTGAACCACATGATACCCCCCAAACCGAATTTTTTCACAAATTCACCGAACTCCTCTCCAACTCTTCTACTCATCTTCCTTGCAAAGTTTTCGACCACGAATCCTTTAACAACTCCTCCTCTATCCAACGTTCTCTTTATCAGGGAGAAATCTGTTCCCTTGAAGTAATCTGTTAAATCCTGAAGCTCCATACCGTATCTTCGATCTGGCTTATCGGAACCGAATCTTTCCATAGCTTCCTCGTAAGTCAATCTGTCGAAGGGAACCTCCACATCTACGTTCAGAACTTTTTCAAAAACTTCTTTGATCATCCCTTCAACAAGATTCAAAACATCCTCCCTCTCGACGAAGGACATCTCTATATCTATCTGTGTGAATTCTGGCTGTCTATCCGCTCTCAAATCTTCATCTCTGAAACATCTTGCAATTTGGTAGTACTTATCGAATCCAGAGACCATGAGTATCTGCTTGAAGAGCTGAGGAGACTGAGGAAGTGCATAAAACCTTCCTGGCTTCAATCTGGATGGGACAAGGAAATCCCTCGCCCCTTCCGGGGTACTCTTTGTCAGATTAGGTGTCTCAATTTCCACGAAACCTTGGTTGTCAAGATAATTCCTGACAGTTTTCACAATTTCATGCCTTAGCAGGATATTCCTTTTCATTCTCTCTCTCCTCAAATCTATGTACCTGTATCTCAGTCTTAACTCTTCGTTGGAAGGGGATTCATCGGGATAGAATGGGAGGTCCTTCGCTTCCGAAAGGATCTCAATTCTACTCACTTCCACTTCTATCTCGCCCGTTGGAAGGGAAGGATTCACAGCATCTTTTGGTCTCTCTCTCACGGTTCCTTCGACTAACACCACGTATTCCCTCTTCAACCCTTCAACAGTTTCATAGTAAGGGGAATCCGGTGACACAACCACTTGGGTCTGGCCGTATCTGTCCCTCAGAACGACGAACTTTATACCCCCAAGATCCCTTATCCTGTGAACCCATCCACACAGCTTTACTTTTTTCCCCACGTCAGCTTTTCTTAACTCCCCACACGTGTGAGTCCTTAACAAAAAAATCACCTCCTCATTTGGATATGAATATACCATAGAGTAATAGGTAGGAGGAAGCGTTTTTCATGATACTCGTTTGAGGAAAAGAAAATACTTTTTCACTTCAATGGAAAGTTTTCATCTCTATCACCGTGATATAATCGTTCCGAATCGATTTTTTCAAATGAAAAACGGATCACTTTACATACGTACAATTCGGGAGGGGATGTGAATGATCTCGAAAAAGATCACGGTGGTCCCACCTTCCAAAACAATGGAAGTGAATTCGAAGGCGAAGGAGATGATCAGAAAAGGGATCGATGTTGTGAACCTCACAGCAGGAGAACCAGATTTCAAAACGCCAGAGCCCATATTGGAAGAGGCTAAGAAAGCCATGGATGAAGGTTATACCAAATACACCGATGCAAGGGGAATAATAGAACTTCGAGAGAAAATAGCGGAGTTTTACGGAAGAAAATACAAGATGAAGATTTCACATGATGAGATCGTCATCACAAACGGTGCAAAGCAAGGGATATACAACACCCTCTTTTCAATCTTGGATGATGGAGACGAAGTGATAATACTGACACCCGCATGGGTAAGCTACGTTCCACAAGTGTTACTCTGTGGTGGAAAACCGGTGAAAGTCGAAACCCGTTTTGAAAATGGTTTCATTCCAGACGTTGATGAGATAGAGAAGAATATATCCAGAAAGACCAAGGCGATCATCCTCAACTCTCCGAACAACCCAACGGGGGCCGTTTATCCTCCCGATGTGCTTCGGGATATATCGAAATTGGCCGATAAGTACGGACTCTTTGTCCTGAGCGATGAGATATACAGCGAGCTGGTTTATGAAAGTACGTATCATTCCACCTTCGAGTTTTTCAACAGAGATAGGCTGATAGTTGTCAACGGTTTTTCAAAATCTCATGCCATGACGGGATGGAGAATAGGTTATGTCATTGCACCCAAAAGGATCTCCGAAGCGATAGCCAAGATACAATCTCATACAACATCAAACGTTAATTCCATAACCCAGAGAGCTGTCTTAAAGGCGTTTGAAGTGGATATAAGTTACATGAAAGAGGAGTTCAGGAGAAGGAAAGATGTGGTTTCTGAAGGATTGAAAAGAGCAGGCCTGGATTTTGTGGAACCAAAAGGTGCTTTTTATTTCTTCTTCAGAACGCCCTACGATGACACAATCTTTTGTAATGACCTTCTTCTTGAAAAGAAAGTGGCTCTCGTTCCAGGAAGTTCCTTCGAATATCCTGGTTTTGCCAGGTTGTCTTTTGCCACGTCTTTGGATACACTTAAAGAGGGGATGAGAAGGATATATGAATTCCTCAGGTAGAAATGAGTACAAGCTTGTAAAGGGATTCTTCAAAGACAACTGGTTGAATTACGTTTTCGGTGTACTGGCTCTCATTGTAGTCGATGTCTTTCAGCTTCTCATACCGGGAGTCATAAGCAACATAGTGGACTCTCTGAACGAGAATTTAGCCACACCTGGATTCGTTGGGGAAGCCGTCTTGAAGATAGTATTACTTGCCATTGGAATGTTTCTCTTCAGATTCGTCTGGCGTCTATTCATAGTGAGATCTGCGAGAAAATTCGAGTACGAAACTTTGAACACACTGTTTTCAAAAGTCGTGAGCTTAACCCCAGGTTTCTTCGATAGGATGAAAAGCGGGGATATAATGGCCAGATTCACCAACGATCTGAGATCCGTCAGGATGATGATGGGGCCAGCTGTCGTTGTGAGCGTTGATGCGGTCTTCATGACGGGTCTTACAGTGTATTTCATGGGAACCAAAGTGAATTGGAAGCTAACTGTTATCGCCCTGATCCCACTTCTCTTTCTCATCCCTCTGGCAAGGTACTTTGGAACACACATACACAAAAGATTCGAGAGAGTTCAAAGTTCTTTCTCGGCTCTATCTGGTTTCACAGAAGAGACGGTATCTGGAACGAGAATAGTGAAGAGTTTTTCGGTGTTTGAAAACATGGATAAGCTCTTTTCGGAAAAAGCAAAGAGAAACCTTACAGAGAACATAAAGGTTGTGAGAATATGGGGAATATTCGGTCCTATGGTACAGCTTGTGGCATCTTCTGCATTCCTTCTATCGCTCTTCATAGGAGGTAGGATGGTCATAAAGGGTTCTATAACGCTCGGTGAATTCATCGCTTTCAACACGTACATAGGAATGCTCATCTGGCCCATGATGGCCTATGGATGGCTCATGAACATTGTCCAGAGAGGAAAGGCCTCTTTGAAAAGACTGGGCCTTATACTGAACGCAATTCCAGAGGTTGAAGAACCGAAAAAACCCGTTCATGTTAAGAAGGTTGAAGAGATAGTGATAGAAGATCTCACGTATTCCTATCCCCAGAACGAGAGAGAGGTCCTTAAAGGAATAAACATGGTTTTCAGAAAGGGAGAAATGGTTGGAATAGTAGGAACAGTTGGTAGCGGAAAGAGTACAGTTGCAAAACTCATAGCAAAACTTTATCCCGTTGAAAGAGGAAAGATTTTCATAAACGGGGTGGATATAAACGATATACCCTCCAAAGACGTACGAGACAGGATTGCCTACGTTCCTCAGGATCCCTTCCTCTTTTCGGATACAATAAAAAACAACTTGATGCTTGGTGGAAACGAGAAAGAAGATGAGGAGATAATAGAAGCATTGAAGCTCTCTGCCGTTTGGGAAGATGTTCAAAAATTTCCAAAAGGCTTGGAAACGAAAGTTGGAGAAAGAGGTGTGACCTTATCAGGAGGTCAAAAGCAGAGAGTTACCATAGCAAGAGCGTTGCTGAGAGATGCCGATGTTTTCATATTCGATGATTGTCTATCTTCAGTTGATCCTGAAACGGAGGAAAAGATAATAAGAACCATAAGGGATAAGCTGAAGGACAAGCTGTTGATAGTTATAACCCATAGATTGAAAGTTCTCGTTAGAGCCGATAGGATCTATGTACTCGATGACGGAAGACTCGTTGAGAGTGGCTCACATGAAGAGCTGATGAAAAACAACGGACTCTACAAAAGGATGTTCGAAAGGCAGATGATACTGGAAGAGATTGGGGGTGGTTCCTCTTGAAGATAGGTGTCGTCACCGGGTTGATTCAATCAACACCTTACGAATTCTATGTCAGGTTGTTTTTAAAAGAAAGCAAAGACCCATCTCAAATGGTTCAGATAGAGGATATCGTGAAGGTTCATTTCAGCTATGGAAGTTATGGAGAACTCGTGTACTACGGGATAGTTTCTGAAATCGTGACGAGATGGGATGGAGAGTTATCAGGAGGGTATGAAGAGGATGTGGTTTTAAAGGGTATAAAACCTGTGCTCCCTATATACATAGCAAAGGTTCTCACAACCAGAACTATGACAGTTGAAGATGGAGAACTTGTAGAGGGAGCACCTGAAGTTCCTCCTCCAGCTGGTACCACTGTTGAGCTCGTTGAGGGCGATGAGGTGGATGTGGCCCTCGGTTTCGATGAACTCAGAAAGAAAGAAACCGCACTACCTGTTGGTGTTTTGAAAAATGGGAAACCAGCATATGTGGATGTGAGATACATCCTGGGGGATAACGGAGCCCATATAAACGTTTCAGGACAATCTGGAGTTGCTGCAAAGACATCTTACACGACGTTCCTGATAAAGTCCATGATAGATTCTGCGAAAAAAGGTAATAGCCACTTGATGAACCTCCTCAAGAGGGCTCGTTACATCGTTTTCAACGTAAAAGGAGAAAGCTTGATGTTCATAGACAGATGGAACAAAGAATGGAAGGAGAACGAAGGAGAGAGGACGAAGCTGGAATGGGAGAAGATGTACAAAGGTATGGGAATAGATCCCTCTCCTTTCAAGAACGTTTGGTTCTATGCCCCACGGAAAGAGCCAACTTCCAGAGAACCTCATATAAACAAGAGGATGGATGGAAAGGTGAAGAGTTACGGTTGGGATGTATTCGATATCGTCGATCTCAATCTGCTCGAGCTCATGTTCGATCCAGATGAGATGGAAAAGAATCCCAATTTGCAGCTTGCGGTGGGTGCCATACAGGAATTCCTTCAAAACAGACTTGAAGAATTGATCGGGTACTACAAGGGGATCGATAGAGGGAAAAATATGGTAGAAAAGGCAAGAGAGATGGTCAAGGCGAAAGGAGATGGTTTCGTTAAGAACTTCCTTCCCCTTTCCCTTGGTGAGCTCATAGATAGTATGAAAGATGATGAGAGTGATTTGAGGAAATTTTTGAAATCTGAAGACGTTCAAAGACAAACCATAGGTCTTGTTATCAGAAGGTTGAAAAATGCTCAAAAGCAAGGATTTGATTGCCTCTGGGTACAACCAGATATTTTCGATGAAAAACCTTCATACAGTATATCCTGGAACAGACCGGGAGGAGTAACCGTCATAGATATATCCAAGTTGAAACCGAGAGCACAAGCCTTCGTCGTCGGCGCGATTCTATCTGACGTTATGAGGGAGAAGGAAGAGAAGATGTTCGAAGATCCGGTCTTCATCTTCCTGGACGAACTCAACAAGTATGCTCCAAGACATGGTGGAGGAGCCCTTGGTTCGATCTTCAGGGATGTGTCAGAGAGAGGTAGATCCTTCAGAGTGATCTTGATAGGAGCGGAACAAACGGCATCTGAGGTGGATTATAGAGTCATAACACAGGCGGCAACCGTTATAGTCGGTAGACAAAAAGGAGCAGAGCTCATGAAACCAGAGTACTTCCACCTCACGGAATCCCAGAGAAGAAAGGCATCCATTTTAAGACAAGGAGAAGTCATAGTGGATCAACCCTTTTTGAGAACACCTCTCACTGTCCGGTTCCCACTGCCAGCTTGGTGTACCAGAGAAGATGGTTGGTGGGAGGAAACTAAAGAATCCATTTTGAAAGATGTGTTCATGTAACAGGAGGCGTCGGCATGATCGTAGGTATCATAGGAGGCATGGGTCCACTTTCGACAGTTGAGTTTTTGAGAAGAATCGTGGAGAAAACACCTGCAGAGAAAGATCAAGATCATATAAGAATCATCGTGGATTTCAACAGCAAAGTACCTGATAGAACAGCTCACATTCTTGGAAAAGGAGAATCCCCTCTTCCATACCTTCTGGATTCAGTTGATAGACTGACAAAAGCAGGTGTGGATGTCATTTTCATCTCCTGCAACACAGCTCATTACTACATTGAAGACATGAGAAGGAGATCCAGTGTCCCCATAGTTGATCTTGTAGAGGAAGGTCTAAAGATCCTGAAAAAGCGTGGGATAAATAAAATTCTGCTTCTTGCAACTGAAGGAACGATAAGATCAGGTATCTACAGGATAAGGGGAGAAAAGATTGGAATCGAGGTCGTTGATCCCGATGATCACATGTTGAACACAACGATGAAGGTGATATATTCCGTTAAGAGTGGAGAAATAGATGATGCGAAGAAACATTGGAAAGAACTGTCAAAATCTTTAAAAGAAGGGCTGGAAATTCTTCTTGGTTGCACTGAACTTCCTGTGGTAGCAGATCGTGGGATAGATGTTCTGGACCTCTGGGCTGATATCGTGCTGAAGGTGGCAAGGGAAACCATGATCCGGGAGTTCTGAGGTTGAAGAGGCAAAGGAGAAGTGATATGAAAAAGATATCAACGAATGTTACAAAAGGAGTTCAAATCCTCCTAGGAAATCCGAAGAAAGCCATCGTTAAACTCTCCTTGCCCTTAATGACAGCCATGTTCGTTCAGACTCTATACAACCTTGTCGACGGTATCTGGGTTGCAGGTCTAGGCCCCAATTCTCTTGCAGCTATTGGTCTTTTCTTTCCCATATTCATGATCATAATTTCCCTCGCTTCCGGTATAGGAGTTGGCGCGAGCTCCGTCATTTCAAGGAAAATCGGTGAGAAAAACAAAAAGGAAGTGGACAACGCCGCAGTTCAAGCTGTGATTCTTTCCATAAGTATAGGAATCCTTTCAACCATCGTTTCGCTATTCATCATACGTTCCGTCCTCAAATCGATAGGTACGAGTGGTGAGACTCTCGAACTTTCATTGAAATATTCCAGAATAATCCTGCTTTTCATACCGCTTTTCATGTTTAACAACGTTGCAAACGGTATATTGAGAGGAGAAGGAGATACGAAAAGATCCATGTACGCTATAACCCTGGGATCTGTTCTCAACATGGCTCTGGATCCATTGTTTATATATGGCTTTGACCTTGGTATAAGTGGAGCAGCTTACGCAACTGTCATATCGGTGGCAGTATCCGCAATTTTTATCTCTTATTGGCTTTTCTTCAAGAAGGACACGTACGTTTCTTTGAAATTTAGGGGATTTCGATACGACTCAAAAATACTCGTTGACATACTGAAAGTTGGTATCCCCGCTTCTCTTTCACAGATATCCATGTCCGTTGCCGTATTCGCCCTCAACACCTTCATAGTGAAGGCAGGTGGCGATACTGGTGTTGCTGTTTTCACGAGCTCCTGGAGGATCATAAATTTCGGTACGGTTCCTCTCATAGGTATAGCAATGGCGGTTACGTCAGTCACGGGAGCAGCATATGGTGAGCGAAACGGCAAAAGACTCGAGGAGGCATATCTCTTCGCTATAAAATTTGGCTTTCTCATAGGATCTTCTGCTATGTTAGCCATCATTCTTTTTGCTCCTCAGATCGCACTCGCTTTCACTTATTCTAAAGCAGCTTCCGTGATGTTTGAAGATCTCGTCAGAACATTGAGAATCATGAGTCTTTTTCTACCTGGTGTTCCCTTCGGCATGTTCACTTCTTCTATGTTTCAAGGAATAGGTCAAGGAGGAAAGAGTCTCACCATTTCCGTGATGAGAACCGTTGTCATGCAGGTGTTTTTCTC
>CAZANP010000023.1:0-1948 GCA_964486555.1 uncultured Thermotoga sp.
ACTCCCGATGGATCCTCTTCGAATATGTATCCATAATTTTTAGAGATGATCCTTTTGAAGTCTTCCCAGGTTATGTTGCTGATCCTCATACTGACACTCTCTGTTGGCACGTTGACGAAGACGATGGATATGTTGAGCTTATCGGCAATTTCCTTTATTAACTCTCCTAAGTTAACATTGTCGGCTGTCACACTGAATTTTCCGTCTGTAACTTTTACGTATTCGGGTTTCTCTGGTTTTTTCTCCTTTTCAGCAATTTTTCTTTTTTCTTCCTCAATCCTCTTGAACTTATCCACACAGAGCTTTAGCAACTCTTCCACAGTTTCTATGTCTTCTTCTCTTCCAATGATCACAAGGTATCCCAATTTTGAGAACACAGCTATCTCTGCTGAGGGGGCAAAGAGCTTCGAAAGGTTCACGAATTCATCGGCAGGAACGATGGGTGGAAATTCCAGTATTTTTCTTTTGGTAACGACAGGCTCTTCTTTCGGTTTTTCCTCTTCCACCTTCTGAAGGAATTTTTTAAGGAAGAAATCAAAGTACTCCTTTGTAACCTCTTCAAAACCTTCAGGTATTTCGACGACGACCAAATCGATGCTTTCCAAATAGGTGTTTTTCGATTCTGGTATCATGACGCCCATGAACGTGTTGAAGTCATCAAACGGAAATTTCTTTGGAACGCTGAACGTGAGTTTAACGTATTTTTTGATCTCTTCTTTCCTTTTCTCCTCATCCAATTTCTTCTTCTCTTCGATCAATTCTTTGAATTTACTCAGAGTGATTCTGAAGAATCTTTCCGTTTTATCGATCTCTTCTTCGGGCCCCTTGACAACGATCATACTGAAACCTGGAATCCCCACAACTTTCACATCAGGGACCGCCAGACTTATCATGTTTTTGAAATCTCCCACGGGGAAATCAGTGGGGATATTCAGGATCTTCACGATTTCTCTCTTTATAACAGGTTTGGGTATCAGTTTTTGAAGCTCCTTATAGAAGGATTTGGCCCTTTCGATATCTTCTTCTTTCCCATACAGAACCAGAATTCCATCACTCACGAACGTTTTCAATTTGAAGACGTTCTGAAGGATCGAGGATATGTTTTCAACCTTTAACTCGGGCATGATTTTTATAAGATCCACTTTCTCTTCTTTTATCAAACCCGAAAGGTAATCCAAAGTTCTCATGGCTTCTTCGAGAGAACTTTTCTCTCCCATCAGAACGTATCCAACTCCTGTAAGTTCCACAGAGATGTTGTGCATTAACGATAGAATCTTCTTGACATCTTCTCCGGCGAGTCCCTCTTTCTTGGGAACGAATTTTATCAATATCTCTTTTTTACTCTTCTTCTTCATTTCTTCAAATTTTTTCAGAACGTTGGTGATAATCGTTTTTGCTCTGTTGAGCTCGTTTTCCTTCTCGGACTTCATCAGAATCATTCCAAGATTCTTCAGGTTGTCAGTTAGTGTGACCTCCGTCTCCATCTCGATCAATTTCTTAAGCTCTGAAAATACAGCATCGTCCACAGTAGCTTCAACGTAGCCGTAGTAAACGATTTCTTCCGTTATTTCCTCAACGAAATCCTTTGCCTCTTTTACATCCTTCTTGAGACCTTCTATTATCAGAACCTTACCCAGAGCTCTTACATTAACGTTGAACATTATGTTCATGGCACTTACTATCTTTGGATCCAACTCTTTCTCTAAAAAGATTATTTCCTTCTTTCTCTCGGTTCTTCTGACTTTCAGGAAACTCTTCAGAGCTTCTTTTATGGGGTCTATAAGTTCTTTTTGAAGCCTTAAAACGATCTTAGAGTATTTCTCATTAACATCTATAGTCTGAACTCTATCAGGAGATATACCGAAGAAACCCGATAGGAAATCTTTAACTAACTTCACTTCGTCCTTTAAAACGTTCATTTCCAGAACATCACCGGGAGTGAGTCCCA
>CAZANP010000023.1:2048-12460 GCA_964486555.1 uncultured Thermotoga sp.
AACCTTTTAGAAACTTCTTCAAACTTTCCAACGTACATGGTACCGTCGGGAAAGTATGAATAGGCAACATCACCTATGGCAAAGAAAAGATCTCTCAGAGCGTCTTCTGGTGTGACATCGTTCAATTTGAGGTTCAACCTTCCCAGATCTCCTGATACCACAACATTCAAATTCAACCTTTCAGCCAGGTACTTGACCATGCTCTCAAACGTCATGTCTTTGGTGAAGGCAACATCCATCCGCTCCTTACTTCTTGGAAACTCTATTATCAGTTTACTCCCTGAAGTATTAAGAGAGGCTTTTCCAGGTATCAGAAGATGGGTCGTTATCATTATCCCCTTTCCCACATTTATGACCCTTACAGCTTCAACTGGTCCCACACTCACAGGTATGAAAAACATGGAGGAGGTTATGTCAACATTGGGTACGAACACACTGAAGACCGTTTTTGAAAGATTCCAGTCGGTCTCCACATCTTTTATTCTTCCATCAAAAACCGCAACAACTCTCACCTGATTTTCCGAGACTTCCGGATAGATACTGATTAGTTTCGTAGAGAAAGAAACGATTGTAAAGACCATCAAAAGTACAAAGAGAAATTTCCTCATTTCTCTCACCTCTTCTCCTCAAGGCCTTATAGCGTAGAAACCCCCTCTTTGAAGGTCAACGGTTAAAACCCCCAAACTGGATATATGAACAACCAGATACCTACCATCAATCAGATCCTTCAAACGTTTCTCTTCTATTTTACCTCCTGATTTCAAGAAAACGACAAGATCTCTTTTAGTTTTTATAAATCCCAAAAACTCGTACTTTTGAAGTCTAGGAGCTCCAACCAGTATGCTTTCGTTGGCGAGGTTCACATTGAAATTTATCTTCGCCGGCTCAAACAATTCAATCTCAGAAGCTTCTTCATTCGTCAGTATTTCCCACTCTTCCATGATATCAGAAGGTATCCTGATTTTAGTTAACCTGCTCAGAACGTTCTTTGATCTAAAAGATACGACGGCAGCTTTCTTAGGAGATGGTTGGTAAAGAAGGAAAAACAGAGCAACACCCCATACACCACCCATTATTATTAGAAGAACAACTGTTCTAGTTGACATGAGATCACCTGACCTTCTCCAAGATCATCGTGAACTTTATGGGACCGGTGGTAGGAACTATCGCCCCCTCGATGTATATGGGGAAACCTCTCTCGTTGATGATCGTTATCTTTTTTATCGCTATATCCTTTCTCTCGAAAACATACCTTATGAAACTCTCCAAATCCTTCCCCAGCATTGCGCCACTCAAGTTCAGAGTATTCCCATTTTCAGAGACAGAAATTCCCGCTGGGAGAATGAATTTCTCTTTCTCCTTCACTCTGTCTAACGCTTCTTCATACTCCCTCAACTTCTTAAGGTAGATCTCATAATTTCTGCTGAGCTCTTCCAACCTTTCTTTCGTTATTTTCATGCTTCGGACGAAAAGCAGGTAATCAGGAAGATCCACTCCGAGTATCAGAAACAAAAAAGCTATAACAGCTATGAACAACCCCAGCTTCCTATTCACCCCATAATCTTTTCACCTCTCCTGTTGACGAGCCGTTAATCTCACTTTTCTAACCCTGAGATCCATGAGTATTGAAGAATCAAACAGCACTTCATTTTTCATCTCGTAGAACTGTTCTAGATCTTTCGAAATTTTGTCCACCGGAGATTCCGTCCTCTTTGTTGAATAGACTTCGTATATGGAGAGAGTGGCAGAATCGCTATCGTATGCCAGATCTTTCAATATCAACCAACCTTTCTGAACATCGTTCGACCAGTTTCTGTACAGAACATGTAGAAATCTTTTGGAATTCACCCAGTCTTTGTAAAACGTCACGAGCTTTTCGTATTTGCCAGTTAGAGCAGTTATCATACTTGAAAGGGTGGTATCGGCTCTTGCCAGTTCCTCCAGATTATTTTTTTTACTGTACGTGAGATTTATAGAAAATCTTGTGATCACTTTGCTGTGTTGAATCGTGATGTTTTCCAAGGTTTCTTTCTTCATCATTTCGAGATAGAATTTTACAGAGAGTCCTGGCAGGACCATGAAGATCATCAGTATTATGAAAGTGCTCCATTTCAGTTTTCTTCTTTTATAAGTGTATAGATTTAACTTTTCCAAGTTCTCTTCCTCCTCTCAAAAGTAACCCCAACCCTCCTAATGTTTCCACCGACTCTGGAGGTTTTATGACCTCAAAATCCTTGCTTGAGAAGGTTGAGCTACCTGAAAGTGCCTTACTCAAAACATCGCTCAGAACAGGGGGATCCACTAGAAATTCGAATCTATCTATCTCATCAATACTCACAGAACTTATAGCCGTTTCAGATGTCACTCTTATCTCCCTCTCAAGTTCTATTAAAATGTCCTCGAAGTTGGTCAGAAAGAATTTCTCCACTTCAGGTGAATCTTTTAAATTCCTCATCGAAACGAGATCCACAGGAGGTATGCCTATGGATTCCCTCATCATCTCCATGTAATCCCACAGATTGGATAAAACGATCCTGATAGCCACAACGTAAGAGCCTATGGAGAGGATTATGGAGTAATAATCCTCGAAGAAGTTATATATTATCAAACATCTTCTTCCCACCGTGTTAGTGGAAAACTCCAAATACTTGAAAACGTCCGGTATGAGGATATCTGGTTCATAGAATCCCAAAGCAACGAATTTGTTCACATACTGAACGATATGCTCCCTTTTTGATACGACGAGTAACGCTTTCCCTTCGAAGATTTCCAGAATATCCACGACTATCTCTTCAGGCCTTAGGTTCAGATTTCGCGATATTTCGATCAAGGCGAAATTTTTTATCATCCTTTTGTCCATCTTCGGTGGGACGTTCAAATTCATAAAAAGAATGTTCTCTATGGGAAAACTGTAAATCACCAGATCCTCAACATCGACGGCGTATTTTTTCGAGAGCTCCTTCAACTTTTTTTCTCTCTTTTCCTCGAATTCTGGCAAGAGAAAATCCCTTTGCAATATTCTGATCTTCGCCCCCACTTTCTTAGCTCTCAGAGCTTCCAATCTTCTGACTCCAATATCCAAGACCGTGATGTTGTTGTAGAAAATCTGCACATCACTTCACCTCACCTGAGGTACATGGACTCTTATTCTACCTGTAACTGGCTCGATGGTTAATCTCCAATCCTTTCCCAGTATACTTCCTGCCAGAGATATCTCCCCATTTATGAACCTTATGATCTGCCTTGTCGACTGAGAACAGATGATCTTCTCTATCTCGAAATTTTTCAAAGAAATTTTATCAATTTTAGAAGGTTCGATTAATAACATTGCATCCTTCTTTATCACAAGAATTCCTTTGTTTTCCCTTGTCTCTCTCACATTCTTTTCTATCATGGCTCTTAAGATGTAGGGATTGTATCTATCTTTTATATCATCGTATGTGATGGAAGGAATCGCAATAATCGCGAAAAATCCTATCAGAACGATGAGAACCAATGATATCAGAATCTCCAAAAAGTTCAATACGATCACCTTCCGATCATCTGCTCCATCTGGAATATGGTTGTGTACATAGTGTAAGCCAGGAAAGCAATGAATCCTCCAACCCCTGCTATCATCATCGGTTCTACGAGTGATATCAACCTTTTGATACTGTTTCTCACAACATCTTCATAGAAATCGGCCACTTTCTGAAGAACCTCATCCAGCTTTCCAGTCTCTTCACCTGTTCCAACCATTTCGTAGATGAGTTGAGGAAAAACGTTACTCTCAGCGAACGCATTTCTCAACGATTCACCCTTTCTGACACTGTCTATTATTTGTTCAGCTTTTGAGATTATGGTCAGATTGTTGGAAGCTTTTGCAGACATCTCTATGGCATCCGTTAGTCTGACACCGCTTCCGATGAGGACACCCAGAGTTCTTGTGAATCTTTCAAGCCCCATGGATTTCCTTATCTTCAAGGCGGGAGGAAACAGAAGAGACAAGGTGTCTTTTATGTAAACACCAGCCTTTGATTTCATTAGAATCACGAATCCTATTATCACAAGACCTGCAACAATCGATACAACAGGCCAATTCGTTTTCAAATTTCTGTTCACGTTCATGAGAAACGAAACGGTGGGAGATAAAGGGACTTCTCCTCCAAAGGCCTCTATTAGGTTAGGCAAGATGTAAAAACTGATCACCATGACGATGATTATAGCGAACACCAGAACGAAAGTGGGGTAAGCCATGGCGGATTTTATCTCATCTTGAAGCCTTTTGGAGCTCTCATAGAATTCAGCTGCTTTTTCCATCGATTTATCCAAGACACCTCCTTCTTCTCCTGCGGCAACGAGGTTTATGAACACGGGGTCAAAAACTCTTCTATTCGATAGAGCTTCTGCAAGGGAAGATCCGGTTTCCAAATCTATTATGGTCTCTAAGAGAACTTTTCTGAATCTCCTTGAAAACATCTCCTGCCTTGCTAGAATCGTTAAAGCCTCTTTTATCCTAACGCCAGCGGATATCATCGTGGCGAGTTGTCTGGAGAACGAAGCCAATTCCCTTATGGATATTGGAAAGAGCACAAAGGTCTTCCTTCTCCTAACTTCTTTCAAAGAGACAACAGCCAACCCTCTTTCTCCCAGAACGTTCGCCGCTCTCAACTCGCTCTCCGCTTCCATTATTCCTTTTATCTTCCTTCCTGAGCCGTCAAAGGCCACATAACGATAGAATGGCATGAGACCCCTCCCCGGGCTTTTACGCTTAGATTATACAGCGTTCTCTGAAAAAAACATCCAGCAACTTTTTTAGCAAGTTGAAATCTTCGATCTCCATGATTTTTCTTCTGAACTTTCTGCTGTTTGGTGTGTCCCTTGTGTAACCTATTATGAATTTCCTGAACTCTTTAACCGCTTTCTTCTCACCTTTGTAATGCTTCAAAAGATCCAAGTGTCTCAAGGCGACATCTTTGATTTCCTCAAGAGACGGAACTTCGTATACTCCTTTGACAAAGAGATCCCTGATCTGCTTGAATATCCACGGCCTTCCAACAGCTCCTCTTGCAACGATGACACCTTGGCAATTCGTCATCATCAGAACCTTCTTCGCATCTTCAGGAGATAGAATATCTCCGCTTATGAGAACAGGGGGACCATCGAAATTCAGAGAGCTGAGATCTTCCCAAATGGCCTTACCTTCAAAACCTTGACGTACAGTTCTTGCGTGAACGGCTATAAGATCGACATCTTCCTCTGATAGTATACTGTATATCCTTTCGAAATCATTTCTTTCCCAACCGAGCCTTGTTTTGACCGAAAAAACACCTTTTACATTCCTCCTCAGTTCTCTCACAATCTTTTTTAATTCTTTCAAATCTCTTATGAGAGCTCCCCCTGCTCCTTTCCTGATAACCTTCTTCACAGGGCATCCAGCGTTCAAATCTATCCAGTCGAACTGCTCGGAGAGCTCAGCAGCCGCTTCCGATAGTACAAAGGGGTCCGATCCGAATATCTGAACAGCCGTGAGGTCCTCATCGTATGGTAAGAGATCCCTCGTTTTCGAAGATCCTCTTATATAACCATCTGCGCTGATCATTTCTGAGTACGAGAAAGAAGCCCCAAATTCTCTGCAAATAGTTCTAAAGGCTTTATCCGTTATTCCGGCCATGGGAGCAAGTCCAACGTTTCCCGGTAGTACCCTTTTCTTAACGTTTATCTTCTTCCAGATTCCTGTACACCTCCTTCACTTCTTCCATTATCACTTCTGGGATCATACCACTCACTGATAAGCCTTCTCTTACCCGTTTTCTTATATCGGTTGAGGATATCTGAACAAGTGGTGTTTCCAGAAAGATGATGTCATCGAACAGATCCCCTAGAATTTTCCTTGCACGTTCGTGGTAAGGCTTTCCACAGTATCTCGGATACACTACAAGATGCACCTTTTTCAATAGTTCCTCGTACCTGTACCACCTTTCTATGTAAGATAGAACATCTTCTCCCACCAGAAAATACGGTTTGGTGGAATAGTGTCTTGAAAAGTGATCAACAGTGTATATCGAGTAGGAAACCCCTCCTCTATCTCTTTCAAAAGAACTCACAAATATTTTTTCGTTACCTCTGAAAATCTTTCGAAGCCATTCATATCTTTTTTCAAAAGGTGCAAGGGAAGAGACAGGTTTGTGAGCGGGACAGAATGTGGGAACCACCAGTAGAAGATCCAGTTTCAGTATTTCCAGAGCGTAGTTCGCTATTATTATGTGTCCGTTGTGAGGGGGATTGAAACTACCACCGAATATTCCCAATCTCTCAATCTTTGTATTCGAAGGTGAAATCCCCAATGTAGACAGTATCACCATCTTTTACCCCCGCATCCTTGAGGATTTTTGAAAGGCCGTTTTTTTCCAACTTTTCCAGAAGCATGATCCTCGCATCTCTCTCCGAGATATCGTATCTTTCGAGCCATCTCTGTATATCCTCCCCAAAGACCTCGTATTCTCCTTCTCCTAGCTTCCTAACATGGATGGAAATTTTCTCAGGTAACCTTCTCCACACCGCAGAAGGTTTCTTGAACTTTTCAGTTGCAACGGGCTGAAGTTTCTTTCTGCTGTTTTCAACGAATTCCCAAACCTTCCACATTAACTCTTTTATACCCTCTCCGGTGACAGCTGATGTTGGTAAAACCTCTGTGCCGGATATTCTTTTCAAAATTTCGATCTTCTCAATGAGATTCTCTCTACTCTGAACCAAATCTACCTTGTTGGCCACCACTATCTCGGGTTTCTCTAAGAGGCTTTTTGCATATCTCTTCATCTCTTCCTTTATCACCCTGTAATCCTCAACTGGATCTCTTCCTTCAAACCCACTTATATCGATGACATGGAGAATAACGGAACACCTCTCCACATGCCTTAAAAAAACGTTACCAAGCCCTGCTCCCTCACTTGCACCTTCTATCAAACCTGGGATATCCGCTACGATGTACTCCTTATCCGTGTCCAATCTAACAACTCCCAAGTTGGGTATGAGCGTTGTGAAGGGATAATTTGCTATCTTCGGCCTGGCATTACTCATTCTGGCTATGAGGGAAGATTTCCCCACGTTAGGATATCCAACTAAAGCGGCATCTGCGAGTATCTTCAACTCGAGCTCCAGCCATCTTCTTTCACCTTTTTCGCCTTTCTCGAAAATCCTAGGAGCTCTCCTAGTTGGTGTTTTAAAATGATGATTTCCCCTACCGCCTCTTCCACCTCTTGCAACACACACCATTTTCCAGGGTGTATCCATATCTGCCAACACTTCCCCCGTTTCAAGATCCTTCACGATGGTTCCAACGGGAACGTCCAGTATTAGATCCTTGCCGTTTCTTCCCTTCATTTTCTTCCCTTTACCATTTTTCCCGTTTTCAGCTATGAACTTTTTCTTTCCAACAAATGATAAGAGGGTGGAGATGTTCGGATTCGCTCTCAATATCACGAACCCACCGTCTCCACCATCTCCTCCATCTGGCCCACCCTTGGGAACATACTTTTCCCTTCTGAAACTCACACATCCATTTCCACCGTCACCTGCTTTTACGAAGATCCTGACTCTATCCACAAATTCCGA
Organism: uncultured Thermotoga sp.; assembly: GCA_964486555.1. Lineage (GTDB taxonomy): Bacteria > Thermotogota > Thermotogae > Thermotogales > Thermotogaceae > 4484-232. The sequence goes on from CAZANP010000023.1 coordinate 9,642, forward strand.
TCTTTCAAAGTTCATCTCAACACCTCTCAATATATCCTCTTCAATATATCCAGAAATTTAAAAAATTCCAATTTTTCTAACCTGTCAAGTATATCATCTATAGAGACCCTTTCTTTTGAGAAAACGTTCATGTAAGTTAGAAGATCCGCTGTCTCTGATGTACTTTCCAATCTTTTCAAAATATTCGCTTTGAAAAAACCTGAAAACTCCTCCATATCTTTATAAGATGGCATTTCACCCGTTATTCTTCCCAGAAAAAGCCTGTCAACACCTTTTGAGATCTCCAGGAATACCTCTTTTTCTCTCTCACCTAAAAATTCTTTTAAAAACAGAGATTCAAGACGTGTGATTCCCGAGAGTTTCACGAAGTTCCTCGGTCTTGAAAACAATTTTTGAGGTTTCAGGGGAGAAGGTACCTTGATTTTTCTCAGTTGCTCCAGAGAAGTTTTCTTCACCCCACCGGTCATAACGGAGAAAAGAACCCCTCCACCTATTTCGATGAAGGGAGGAGGGAATGTTAAAAAACTTTTTTCCAAACCTTTTTTGAGATCGTCGATCTCATCTGAGGTTCCCCATATTTGCACAAAAGAAAATTCCGCTTCCACACTCTTTTTGACTTCGTACCACCTGGGCACAGCTTTAAATATCTCATCCGCGAGATTTTCCAAAGTGTCTCTCACAATTCCTTTGTATTTGGATGGCTCGTTCCTCCAACCAACGGAGAAGACGATATTCATGTGAAAGGTTCTGAGAGGTTTCCCTTCAAAAATGATCTTCACATCTTTCCCTCCTCGGAAATATCGAGTTCATTGATCTCGGTATTATGAGTATAATACGAGTATTGATGATCGACGCGATTTTGTGATATCGAGAACCATAATATAGACTGATAACGTTGTATAATAGATTCGATCACAATTGAAAGGCCAAAAATTTGAGTATATCGAGATTTCAATAAGAGAAATCATGATGATTGTGTATGGAATGGCACTTGAAAGGTTCCCCAAAGCCCTGATGCACGGGCTTAGGGGATTCTGGAGATATACTATAATTTGAATGCATTGAAAAATTCTTTCATGGGGGGATACAAAGTGGCGGAAAAGTTTAACCTTCAGGATAGGTTCTTGAACCACCTCAGAGTCAACAAAATAGAGGTAAAAGTGTACCTTGTAAACGGATTTCAAACGAAAGGATTCATAAGATCATTCGATAGTTACACTGTTCTACTGGAAAGTGGGAATCAGCAGAGTCTTATTTACAAACATGCCATAAGTACCATAATCCCTTCTTCCTATGTCAGGTTAATGAAACCTAAAGAGGAAGGGGAGGAAGAGAAAGAGGGGGAGAAAAAGGGAGATGATGGAGAAGAATGATTTTTCTGGTAGAAAAGCGATTCTGATCGGCATAGATTCAGATGACCATGTATGTGTCGATGAATCTTTGGAAGAGCTCGAAAACCTGTGCGAAACATTGGATATCGAGGTTTTGGATTGGGTCGTACAGAAAAGGAAAAAACCTGATCCAAGGTACTATCTGGGAAAGGGAAAAATTGAAAAATTGAAGAATCTGAAAGAGTTGATGAAAGCTGATTTGATAGTCGCAGATGGAGAGTTGAATCCTATACAAGCAAGAAACATAGAGGATATCGCCGGGGCGAAAGTTTTGGATAGAACACAGATCATATTGGAGATATTCGCACATCATGCGACAAGTGAAGAAGGAAAGATTCAGGTTGAAATGGCCCAGCTTGAATACAAACTTCCGAGAATCGTGGGAAAAGGTGAAGAACTCTCAAGATTGGGGGGAGGTATAGGTACAAGAGGTCCAGGTGAACAACTTCTAGAGCAGGAGAGAAGGAGAATAAAAGATAGAATCTCGGTCCTCAGGAAGAAACTTGAGGAGATAAAAGTCGAAAGGGATGTTCAAAGGAAAAGAAGATTGAAAAGTGGTATTCCCCACGTATCGATAGCCGGCTATACAAACGCCGGAAAGTCAACTCTCCTGAAGGTTCTGACGGATACCGAGGTCCTGATAGCCGATAAGCTCTTCGCAACGCTTGAACCCACCACCAGAAGGTTAAAGCTTCCAAACGGGAGAGTGATCTTGATAAGCGATACGGTTGGATTCATAAGGAAACTTCCGCACAGTATCGTAGCAGCATTCCATGCAACTCTTGAAGAGATAGCTTTCTCAGACCTTATTCTCGTTTTGGTTGATGCCTCAGATGTCCACATGGAGAACAAACTGAAAGCTTGCTATGACGTCTTAAGAGAGATAAAGGCTGATAGCATAAAGAAGATACTGGTGTTCAACAAGGTAGACATGTGTACACGTGATAGAATAGAGAAACTGAGTCTGGAGTATCCCGACGCTGTTTTCATTTCCGCTCTTAAAAAGGAAGGGTTGAATACTTTGGTGAAGAGATTGGAGAGAGAGTTGTTTTCAGGAGAAGAGAAGAGAAAATTCATCATACCCATTTCAAAAGTTGGAATCGTGTACAGCTATAGAGAAAATCTGGAGATAATCGACGAAAAGTACAACAGTAATATAGTCGAGATGATTCTAAAAGGAAAGAAAGAGGTGTTGGATACAGTCGAAAGTAGGGTGAAAGGACCTTGAAAATAGTATTCGTGGGAACACCTGATTTTGCCTCTCATATATTAGAACATCTGGTCCATTCCTGGAACATCGTGGGAGTCGTTACACAACCTGATAGAAAAGGGGGAAGAGGCAAAAAGGTGCTTGTACCTCCCGTTAAAGTGGTGGCGGAGAAATACGGAATTCCATTGATTCAACCGTCCACCATAAATGAAGAGGAA
>CAZANP010000023.1:12560-26505 GCA_964486555.1 uncultured Thermotoga sp.
GGCGGAGAAATACGGAATTCCATTGATTCAACCGTCCACCATAAATGAAGAGGAAGCTGTGGAATTCATCAGGTCAAAAGATCCCGATGTTTTGCTGATAGCCGCTTATGGTAAGATTCTAAAGGAAACTGTATTGAGAATACCAAAGTTTGGAGCGTACAACGTTCACGCTTCTCTTCTTCCGAGATACAGAGGAGCTGCTCCAATCCAAAGGGCGATAGAGAACGGAGAGAGGAAAACGGGTATCACTGTTTTCAAGATGGTGAAAGAGTTGGATGCAGGCCCAATAGCACTTCAAAAAACCCTAGAAATTGGAGATTTTGAAACTTTCGGAGATGTGTACGTAAAACTCATAGATCTCGCAAAAGAAGCAGTCGATGAGTTTTTGAAGCTCCTCTCTGATAACAAGGTAGTTTTCATTCCTCAGGATGACAGTAAGGCGACTTACGCTCCCAAGATAAAAAAAGAGGATACTTTTGTGAATTTTTCTGAAACATCTGAGAAAGTGAAGAACAAAATAAGAGCTTACGATCCTGTACCAGGAGCTAGAGCTCTTTTCAAAAATCAGATAGTTAAACTCTTCGAAGTTAAAGACATGAAGAGGAACGACGATGAAGATGTACCGGGAAAGATCTCGGAAATAGAGGAGAAAGGAGCTTGGATTAAAACAGGAGATGGTAAAATCCTTCTTGGTAAGATTCAATTCCCTGGAAAAAAAGTCTTGTCTTTTTCAGAGGCAAAGAATGGGAGACTCATTAGAGAAGGAGATATCCTAGAAGGAGGTGCTTGTATTTGAAGAGACTTCAATATTTCATGATCAAGAATCTCCATCAGGATACGGTGGAAGAAGTTGAAAGAATAATAAAAAGCATAGAAGGTGTTCTCAATGTGGATATCGTCGTTGAAGCGGGAGTTGCCGGTATAGAATACGACGACAATTTTTTAACACGTGAGGAAATCGTGGAAAAACTCAGAAGGCATGGATTCGAAGTACTGCCGTAATGGGGGGATCCGCCATCGATAATGTAATAATGAGAGTTGAGAATCTGAAAAAATACTTTCCTATAAGAAAAGGATTTTTAGTAAAAAGGACTGTTGGATACGTAAAAGCTGTTGATGATATTTCTTTTGAAATAAAAAAAGGTAAGACCTTTGCGTTGGTTGGAGAATCTGGATGCGGTAAAACAACGACCGCACGAACTGTTCTCAGATTGACTGATCCCACAGATGGTAGAATTCTTTTTGATGGGAGCGACATATCAAAGCTTGGTTACAGAGAACTCCTTCCCTTCAGGAGAAGAATGCAGATAGTATTCCAGGATCCGATGAGTTCTTTGAATCCCAGAATGACCGTTGGTGAGATAATAACAGAACCCATTCTCTTCCATGGGCTCGCTGATTCGAAACAGGAAGCGTACGAGATGGCGAAAGATATCCTGGTGAGTATCGGTTTAAAACCATATCACCTCGATAGGTATCCTCATCAGTTCAGCGGGGGTCAAAGACAAAGAATCGCAATAGCAAGGGCGATATCGATTGATCCAGATCTTTTAATATTGGATGAACCAACATCTGCCTTGGACGTTTCTGTGCAGGCTCAGATAATAAACCTGTTCCTCAAATTCCAGGAAGAGAAGCATTTTTCGTATCTTTTCATATCACATGATCTGGGGCTCGTAAGATTCATCAGTCATGAGGTCGGTATAATGTATCTTGGAAGAATCGTGGAGATGGGTGAAACGGAGGAGATCTTTGAAAATCCCCTTCATCCCTATACAAAGGCGCTGTTATCCGCTGTCCCAATACCGGATCCTGAGGTGGAGAAGAGGAGAAAAAGGATAATACTAACAGGAGGAGTGCCGAGTCCCATAAACAGACCGAGCGGTTGTTTCTTTCATCCAAGGTGTCCTTACAAAATGGAAATATGCGAGAGGGAATATCCTCCTCTTGTGGAGGTTTCTAAAAACCACCGGGTTGCATGTCACCTGGTGGCAAAAGAAGGAGGTGTTAAGGAATGAGAAAGTTCCTCATCCTGGCGGTTTTAGTATCATTCGCATTCTTTGCTCTGGCAGAACTCTCACCGTTTGCTTACAGTGAAAAGTATCTGGGAGCAGACGCAACAGGAAAAAAGGGCGGATATTTGATAGTTCCAACACTTTCAGGTCCCAGAACGTGTAACCGCATCGTGGCTCAAGAGACAAGCTCAACCGACATAATTTACAGATTCGCTGGATCACTCATAGAAATGGATAACTACGCGAGGATCTATCCAGCACTCGCTGAGAAGTGGGAGATCGAGGTCAAAGACGATGGAAGCATGGTAATAACATGGCATCTCAGAAGAGGTGTCAAATGGAGTGATGGCACACCATTCACAGCAGATGATGTTGTCTTCACGATAAACGATGTTTACTTCAATCCGGATATACCAAACGATATGCAGGACCTGTTTGCTGATAACTGGCCGAAAGCAGAAAAGATCGATGATTATACCGTTAAAACATCCTTCAAAGAAGTTTACAGGTTGGCCGTGAGATATATTGGAGGACTCGTCCTCTGGCCGAAGCACATAGCAGAGCCGTACGTCAAGGAGAAGAAGTTCAAAGAACTCTGGGGTGTTGACGCCATCAACAAGCATGAAATTGTGGGGCTTGGTCCTTACATTCCTGTCGAGTACGTTCCCGACCAATATGTGAAATTTGAGAGAAATCCGTACTACTGGAAGAAGGATAAGAACGGAGTGCAGCTTCCATACCTTGATGGAATAATATTCAAGATAATACCCACACAGGATGCACAGAAGCTCGCCTTCGAAAACGGTGAAGTCGATGTTTATTATCCCAGAGGTACAGAATACGCAGAAATCAAAGAAAAAGCGGAGGAAAAAGGCTGGATCGTTGGAATGGGTGGCCCAAATTTTGGAACTCAATTCGTCACTTTCAACTGGAACTGTCCAGATCCTGTGAAAAGAAAATGGTTCAGGAACAAGTACTTCAGAAGAGCCGTTGCCCATGCTATAGATAAGGAAGCGATAATAGATACTCTCTACAACGGACTTGCGGTTTCACAGTGGGGGCCTATAAGTGAAGCTGCAAAAGTGTACTACGATGAAAGTGTTTTGAGAAAATATCCGTATGACCTTGATCTTGCAAAACTCATGTTGAAACTCGGCGGGTTCAAATGGGACGAGAACGGACAACTCCTTGATAAAGATGGTAATCCTGTGAAATTCATACTCACAACGAACGCTGGAAACCAGATACGTGAAGGTATAGGAAACATTCTGACTGACGCTCTGAAGAAGCTCGGTATGGATGTAACCTTCGCGCCCATAGATTTCAACACGCTGGTCCAGAAACTGGTTGTTAACGGTGACTGGGAAGCGGTCATCATAGGATTGACAGGATCCGATGAGCCCCAGGGTGGAGCAAATGTCTGGAGAATCAAAGGAGCACTCCACTTCTGGAATTTCCATCCAGATGTCAAGGAATTCGTCGATCCCAACGATTATTACTCGCCTGATTGGGAAAAAGAAATCGACAAGATCTTTGTTGAAAACATAAAGATCCTCGATCAGGAGAAAGTTGTGGATATGTTCAGAACCTTCCAGAGACTCGTCTCTGAGAATCTACCTCTCATATATACAACACAGCAGCTCTACCTGTACGCTTATTCCAACAAGCTACACAACCTCGAGCCCACCGCTTTCGGTGGTATGTGGGGCTGGAACCAAGATTGGGTCTGGAAAGAAACAGAGTGAGGGGGAGCTCCCCCTCACTTTATGTAAGAGGTGATACGAATTGCTTAAATACATTGCAAGACGTTTCGTTATAGCTATACCCGAAATATTCATAATATCTCTCATAGTTTTCCTCATAATGCAAGCAGCTCCCGGTGACTTTCTCGATCAGTACAGGTTGGATCCTTCCGTTTCTGAGAAATTCCTGGAGCAGATGAAGAAGGAACTGGGGCTTGATAAACCTGTGATGGTTCAATACGTTATATGGTTGAAAAATGTCATAAAAGGTAACTTCGGCTATTCCTTCTATTACAGAAGACCCGTCTCTTCCCTGATATGGGAGAGGGTCTTTGCTACTTTGATTCTTTCGATAACGTCCCTCTCCTTCGCTTGGATTCTCGGGGTTATCGTTGGAACTTTCTCTGCTTTGAAAAAATATTCCATATGGGATAAGCTCCTCACCGTTGTCGCTTTCAGTGGTATAGCTATTCCGGGATTCTTTTTAGGACTCCTTCTGCTTTACATAGCGGCGAAAACCGGTTGGTTCCCTATAGCGGGAATGGTATCAGTTGAACATTCTCAGATGACTTCCTGGGAAAGGTTCAAGGATCTTGCATGGCACCTGATACTGCCAAGTTTTGCTCTTGGATTCGGTACTTTCGCCGTTTTGATGAGGTATATGAGAGGAAGTCTTTTAGATGTATTGAATGAAGATTATGTGACGTTCGCAAGGGCCAAAGGACTTCCAGAAAGGATGGTCATATACAAACACGCCATGAGAAACGCCATCAATCCTATGATAACCCTTCTTGGATACAGTATATCGGGGCTTCTTGGAGGGGCAATAATCATAGAAAACATCTTCGCATGGCCTGGGATGGGGAGGCTCGTCTACCAGGCACTTCTTCAACAGGACATTTACGTCGTCATGGCAGCATCGATCCTGGGGGCTGTTATGTTGATAGTAGGTAACCTCATAGCCGATATTCTCCTGGCACTGGTCGATCCAAGGGTCAGATTCGAGTGAAAAGGAGTGGTGGGATGGAGGAAGAAAAGAAACTGGAAGGTGCTGTAGAAAGTGCGCCAGAAATGGAAGAAGAGGAAATAGAATTTAAAGAAGAATATTTGACCAGAGGACAGCTAATCTGGAGAGCTTTCAAAAAGCACCATCTTGGTGTTGGTGGTCTCATCGTCCTGATAATACTCTATCTCATGGCGATATTTGCAGATTTTCTTGCTCCTTACCATCCCTACGAGCAATCTTTGAAACATGCTTTCGCGCCTCCAACGAAAATCCATAGAGTTTACAAAGGGAAAAAGGTGAAACCTTACGTTCTGCCGGTTATAAGTTTTGTGAACAAAACTACTTTCACGAGAGAATACTATGAGATGCTCTTTCCAAATAGATTGGTTGTGGATTCCTTCGGTCAGAAGAAGATTTTTGAGATAGGAAAAGATGGTGTCACCGGATTCAAGTTCATGATTACAGAAGAACATTATGTGAAATTGAAGGACGGTAGAGAGAAACTCGTCTCGTCCGATTCCAAAGTTGTCGATTACTTCCTTTTTGGATACAATGAGGAAACTCTCGAAAAAGGTGGAAGTGAAGCGGTCACGGTATCCCCTGTTGCAAAGGAAGTTTATTTTGGAAAATACGGGTACAAGTTGAACATAAAATCGGAAAAAGATATCGATGAAATTATCATAAAAGAGAGGTTAGAAGCGATTATTGTCAAAAAAGGAGAAGATATGGATTACGTGGAAGGGAAAGTGATAGATTTCGATTACAAGACATATCCGGTTAGATGGTTCGTGAAAACCTGGGGAGCGGATAAAAAGCACAGAATGGGATACTTTCTCTGGCTCATACCATCGAAGCTTCACCTTTTCGGTGTCGAAAACTACGACAACAACGAATACGTAAGGCTGTACATAATGGGAGCAGACAAGTATGGAAGAGATCTTTGGTCCAGGATAGTCTTTGCCTCCAGAATATCCCTCTCCATAGGTTTGATAGGAATGGCCATAACATTCGCTCTAGCTCTAGTGTTTGGGGGAATATCTGGATTCTATGGAGGATTCGTTGATGAAATTATGATGAGGATAGCCGAGATAATAATGTCGATACCAGGTTTCTACCTTCTGATCCTTTTAAGGTCCCTACTACCACTTGACATTCCCTCAACACAGATATACATCCTCCTTGTCTTCATACTTTCATTCATTGGATGGGCTGGGAGATCCAGGGTTATCAGAGGTATGGTTCTATCTATAAAACAGAGGGAATTCGTGGAAGCAGCCATCGCTATAGGTCTTCCAAACAGGAAAGTCCTCTTCAAGCATGTCCTCCCCAACACCATGAGCTATTTGATAGTCGCTGCAACTCTTGCTATCCCCGGTTACATCCTTGGAGAAGCGAGTCTCAGTTATCTCGGCCTTGGAATAAGAGAACCTGATGCCAGTTGGGGACTGATGCTCGCTCAGGCACAGGATGTCACCATAATGACGAAATCACCCTGGCTCTTGATACCTGGTATATTCATATTCGTCACGGTTCTGGCCTTCAACTTCGTCGGTGATGCCTTGAGAGACGCTTTGGATCCAAGATCTCTAGGCTGACCTTTTCACTAGCGATTCGAAGGAACGATCCGTCAGGGTCGTTCCTTTTGTGTTATTATGTTCTTGAAGATCTCCGATAATGAGGTGTCTTGATGATAAAATACAGACTCAGAGGGAAAAGTGTGGAGCAACTTGTGGATCTTGCCCAAAGTGGTTTAAAAGATGCCCTCGAAATGATAATAGAAAAGTACTATCCCATGGTTTTGAAGATATCTTCGAAGTACTATGCCCCTTGGGCAGAAAAAGATGATATCGTTCAGAATGGTTTGGTTGGATTGATAAAAGCGGTTTTTTACTATAATAAAGAGAAAAGTGGTTTCACCTCTTTTGCGTGGAGAAGTATAGAAGCAGAAATACAATCTTTTCTAACTTATTTAAATAGAAAAAAGAATAAGATCCTCTCAGAAGCTATGAGTGTCGATGCGTTCACAGAAGATGGTGAAGGGGAATCATCGTATTTCCTATCGGATTACGAGTTAACAACCTCAAGAAAAGCGATTGTGGAGTATCTGATAGAAGAAGTGATGAAGTTTTTGAACGAGGAAGAAAAGGAGATATTCTCCATGTGGTTGAACGGTTACTCTTACAAAGATATAAGCGAAAATGTGGGAGTGTCTCCTAAGAAGGTAGACAACACCGTTCAAAAGGTCAAAAGAATTTTGAAAGACAGGGGGAAATCAAGTATATTCAACTTGTTGAAGGAGCTAATCTGAATGGAGGGAAAACATGGGAAAAGGAAATTTCATTACGACCTTTCTGGCGTTTTTACTGCTCGTTTCCATGGTTCTGGCCATGGTTTTTTCCATTTCCGCCTTCGTTATGGAGAGGAAAATCGTGAAAGAATTGAGAGTTATAAAAAGTGCTCTTAGTGAGAAAATATCTACCAATTCCGATAGAATTTCAAAACTGGAAAATATGCTGGCTCCAAACTCGCTTTTCGATAGATATGTGAACGCCGTCAATTATTTTAAAAACGCTGTGGTCGATCTGGAAGCTATCTTCACGGAGATGAACAACGATCCAACGACTGGATACATAAAGTTCTTCGTTATAGGTTACGATCCAGTGTGGATAACCGTCAAGAAAGGAAACACGATCCTTTTCTCGAAGGATTTGAAACCGGGCCTTTCTCCATACAGATTCTACTATTTTAAAAAACCTAAAATAGAAACAGAGTACACGATCGTTATCCCACCGGATTCCACGATAGTTGTGGGTATACCAGGCAGAGTTTACGCTTTAGTATTCGGAGTCAGTGGGGGGAGGTACCATCCCACTAAAGTCGTTCATCTCAGAACATCCAGGATAAACAACCTTGAAAAGGATCTTAGCCTCTACGTTCCTAAAAAATGAAGAGAGGAGGGGGTGGGGCCCTCCTCTCTAACTTCATCGGGTCCATCCAAGGGGGGGATAGGGGGGATTCTTTCAGAGATCGTAAATCAGAAAGGTAACACCCTTTTGATTCATAAGTGACGGATTAAAAAAGTGAAAGTTAAAAATAGCTCAAATACCACTTCCAAGTAGGAGGTGGATTGTTTGAAGGTAGCGATTTTGAAAGATATAAAGGTGAAAAATTATGAAAATGAGGAGATATTCTTCATGAACGTTATCGAGAACGTCAAGAGATCTTTCATATCCTTCGCTTTCTCTCTGTTCAATGATCATACATTCCTGTTTGTGAATCTGTTTGGGGAAAGTGCCTTACCTGAAGATATCGAAACCTTCATAAACGAAGTGTTTCCAAAGTATAGAAAGGTAGTGATAATGGATCAAGAACTGGATGGGGCCTTGAATCTTCCTCCCAACGTTTTTTTTCACAGCGAACAGGATTGGCTCGTTGTCAAGAGTGGCAGTGTGGTGATAGAGGGAGTCGAGATACCGATAGATTTCTCCTCATGCCCAATAAACAATTCACCAAAGTGTGTGGTGTATGAGGACGGAAGTTTTTCCACTGTTGATTTGGATTTTCCCTCTTTAAAGCTTCATGTTATAGAAGAATTCGAAAAACCTCCTTTAGATCTCATAAACGAGAAAGATCTCTTCGTCCTGAACACCTTTCTCACCTCGTCTGAGATTGAGAAAATGAGATATTTGAAGAACGTGAGAGTTCTTTACGATGAAATACCCGAATCACCAGTTCATTTCCAAAGATACTTGGAGAGATTGGAAAAAAGAGTCGAAAAGGTCGTGGCTCTGGAGTTGCTTCAAGGAGAGTGATCAGATTGAGAATAGAGAAAGTGGAGATAGAAGGCTTTGGAAAATTCAAGGATTTCGAGATAGAGTTCGGGAAAAAATTGAATTTGATATATGGACCAAACAACGCAGGCAAAACAACTCTGGCAAATTTCATTCGGTACATCCTCAGTGGTGCCAGGGTTGAGGAAATGGAAAGATACAGGCCTTGGTATCACAACGTCTTTAGAGGTAGGCTCTTTGTCGAAACAGAAGAGGGCAAAGAGGTCATAGATTTAGATCTTCCCCAAAGATCCTATTTGATCGAAAGGGACCTTTTTGACCTTTCCTCCTTCCTTCCCGAAACTTACGATGGCAGAATGGAAAAGCCAGCCGATAGGAGAATAATCTTACTTCTTAGAGAAAAGTACGCAGGTGGAGAGCTGGTCAAAGATGTGGAAAAGGCTTTAAAACAGGGACCAGATGTTTTTGTAGTCCGGAAAAAGAGAGTCGTGGAAGAGATCGATGAAATAGAGAAAAAATTGAAAATGTGGAGAGAAAAGAAAAGAGAGGTGTTGGCTTTAAGGAAAGAAAGAATACTTCAGGAGAAAAGATTAAATGATCTTTTGAAAGAATATGAAAATATGAAAAAAAAGTTTGAAGAAGAACAAGAAAGAAAAGTAAGGGAAATAAGAGATAAATTAAAGGAGCTTAGAGAAGAAGTGAATTATCTTGAAGAAGAAAAGAGCAAAAAATCGTATCTGATGAAGTTGAATGTCGAAAATCTGAAGGAAGCACTCGTTCTGGACGAGAGGATATCGGAGTTAAACGAAGAGTTGAATGAGCTGATGGAAAGGAAAAACGATCTCATAGCGGAGATAAAAGAATTGAGGATGTTCCATGAGGATTTCCTGAGAAGAGCAGGGGATAGGAGTATAGCAGAAGTTGAATTGAGATTGAGAAATGCTCGTTTATTACTAGATATGAAGAAGAGAGAAAGAAGAATTTCCATCGATCAAACCCTCTCGAAAGTGGAAGATGTTCTATCCGAAATAAGTGAAGAATTGGAGAAAGAGCGCTATAGGCTCGAGTCACTTGAAAAGAATTTCAGAGATATAAGGAAAAAAGCGAAGAAGGATCTCATAAAGAGCTTATTCTTTTTGGCCGGAGCTGGAATCTCTCTAATTCTCGGTATGATGCTTTCAAAGTATTTTCACATAGGAAGTGTTGCACTGGCTTTCCTCTCCGTCGTTTACATTTTCGCTACCAGACTCGACAGGATAAAAGCCGACAGTGTGGAAGAAGAGATAATAGAATCGAACATAGCCATAAGGAATCTGGAGAGGAGAAGAAAGGATGTTTTCAAAGAATTGAAGGGAATAGAGGGTATAACGGGTTTTGAAAGCATCAACGAACTCAGAGAAAAACTGGAGAAGATGATCATCTCTTCTCCCAAATTGGAAAGGATCGATAAGGAAATTTTGAGCATTCTCAAAGATTTGGGGTATGAAGAGTCAGAAGATGTTGAAAGCGTCTTAGCTAAAGCTGAGGAGGATTTGAATAAGGTGAAGGGTAGCATCATGAAATTGAAAGATGCGGAAATGAAGCTGGAAAACCTCACAAATCGTGAGAGAAGTCTGAGAACTCATTTGGAAGAATTCGTTAAACAGAGGGATAAGATATTGGAAGACAACGGATGTGAGAGCATAGACGATGTTAAAAGAATTCTCAAAGAATTGGAGGATTTGAACCGAATTGAGGAATCGATAGCGCGGAAAAGGAAAGATGTTGAAAAATACGAGATGATGCTGAAAGAATTGGAAACAAGGGGAAAAAGTGAAGAGATCATAAAGCTCGAAAAAATCATAAAGAGGGAAAGAGAGAAACTCGAAAGTTTGAAAGTACCGAATCTCGAAACGCCAGAAGACCTGTTTCTGAAATTGGAGGAGAAAAGAAAGGAACTTTCAAGACTGGAAGCCAGGATATCCGCTTACCCTTACGTCGAGAGTTTTTTGAAAAGCATCAGAGAAGAGATCATCTCTGCCTACAAGGACGATCTGGCAGGATCGATTCTGAGAAATTCCAGCAGATTTTCTAGCGATATAGATAACTTCATCGTAGAAAGCGATTTGAGTTTGCGAGTTTTCATATCGAACAGGGTATTCAGACCATCCGAGATACTGGGTGGAGCTTTTCTGAACATACTGTCACTTCTTTACAAGATATCCATCCACGATCTATTGGAACTTGATCTTCCTTTGATACTCGACAATCCATTCGTGAATCTCGATGATAGAATGATTGGAATCATGATGGATTTCCTCAAAGAGATTTCAGAGAGAAGACAGGTGATCTTTTTAACAAGCGATACCAGAGTGATTCAGAATGAGACCTACTTCGAATTATCTTGATCTCGCTTCACAAGGTATATACCATCTCCTATAACCTCAGGAGGGATCTTTCCCTCATAGATCACTTTCAACTTTTCACCTTCTTTTATGAATCTCACGATCCTTGTACCTCTGGATTTTGAAAAAGGTTTAGGAACACACATAGGAGGTTTCACATCCGAAAAATTCTTCAGTCTCAGATGAAGGGTCAGAGAATCTTTCAAAATCTGCTCAGGAATTTCAACAACTTTTCTATCTCCCTTTTCATAGCATGAAAATTCGGTATCTCCGCCACAGACAAATACAGATTTCACTTCTGACAGAAGGGGTATCCCAACACTCACCTTCAAGGTGATACTCTCATCGTATTTCTTCAAAATCATTACAAGCACGTTTTCTCCCTCTCTCTTGTAAATGACACTCACTGAACCTGTAGAAAAAGGAAGTGACGATACTCTTAAACGGTTGATGTTAGAAGGTATCCTCAAATTCAGATTTACTCTCTTTTTTAGAACATCAGGCTTGTACCCTAGCATCCCTTCGACGAAAGGTTGTACAACCATGGATTGAGACCATGCTTGAAAAGGACAAATCCCTGCTGGTTTGTAGACCTTCCCATGAAGTACCTCCGAAATGTATCCTTTGGTCCAATTTCTGTAGTCCAAAGCGTTGCTCATCATGTGAACGTATCCATTTATCGAACACCAGCTTTCATACTCTGCAAGAGATACCCATCCTGTGAATAACGGCCACACACTTCCTTCGTGGTAACCTCGAGGATCGAATACTTCCGATGATTCCTTAACCAACCTGACTCCCCAATCTGTTGTGAACTCATTACTTGCAAAATCCTCAAGCATTTTTTCTCTTCTATTCTCAGGTATTACGTTTAACATCATACCAACGGAGGGTAGTACCGTTTCATACGGTATCTTCTTTCCTGATCCATCGAGTCCCACGCAGTAATATCTTTTCTCTGGGTCCCAGAATCTTTCAAAAGCTTTTCTTGCTCTCTTTAAAATTTCTCTCTGCTTTCTCATATCCTTTCCCAAAAAATTTCCAACTTCGATGATCTCTTCCAACGCTTTTATCCAGATGGCGTTTGTGTACGAAGTTGTATGAGATACCCCGATCTTTCCTCCTTCTATCCATCCATGTCCAACACGCTCGTTCTCAACCAAACCATCATCGTTTTTATCGGTTGATGAAACGTATTCTATTGCTTTCATGAGGCTATTCCAATATCTTTTCGCAAAGTTGACATCACCTGTGTACTTTACATACCTTGCGAAAGTTAGAATGAAAAGAGGAGTCGAGTCGGAGGCGTCGTAATGAACGGAACCACTGGTTGTGAGTTCGTGATATATCTTCCCATCTGGTCCCTGATATTTCATTAAAAGAAGGAGGTTATCCCTCACAGCTTGGAAATCCCCTAAATCCAAAAGAGCCAGGGACACCCACTCACTATCTCTTCCAAAGTACCAGGCATATCCAGGTCTTCCTTCAAACCATCCAGAGAGGGATTTCCCATAACCTGCCACTAATCCTTTCCCTAATCCAGGTGTCCTCACGAGGAATCTACTCAAACCGATCTTTGCCCATTTCAAGCTTTCTTCAAGGATTTTATCGTCTGTTTTCACATCCACCCTTTTTAAAACATCCTCGAAGAATCTTTTCAGAGCCTTGTTTTGATACTCGAGATCGAGGATTCTATCAACCGCCAGATCTTCTCTCATCTTTCCAACGACCGCCAGAGTGATACTGTTTTTGACCGGGAATCGAAAATGGAGGTATATCTTTTTATCTCTAGTGATCATTTTCCTTTTTATAGGTTTTTCAGAAAAAATGTAAAAAGCTTGATACCTTTCTTTCCAATCCATAACCGAGACCACGTTTTCCCTCGTATCGATCAAAACTCTATGAAGGTAGTTCTCATCAAAAGGCCACATGATTCTGAAAGGAATAGAAAAATCTATATCCAATAAATGTACATCATCATCCAAAAAATCGATGTGAAAGTAAACGGCCGGATCTCTCAAGGAGGTCATAACGTAGTATCTGAAATTATCTCCCAAGATCTCCACGTATTCTGGCCTTATGATCGTTTCCTTCACGAGTTTTTCGGTCCTGGCACCATCTATCCTCATCTTCATCTCTTTCAGAACTTTCACAGGATGTATCCACACCTCTTCTATTCTCCCTTTTTCTCTACCGATAACAACCGCTCTTTCACCAGGCAGTATGAATTCGTCGTTCTTTGTTGAAGATATCTTCAGGTCGCAAGATGAAAGGGTATTGGGTATATGGAACTCGAAATCTGGACACGGGAACTTTCCTCTTTCAAACATGAATTTTCCATGTGGCCATACGGGAGCTTCCACCGGGTTTTTCAAGTATTCGAACACGTTTCTAAAGAATATCGAGAAATAATCTTTCCAGGGATTTTCACGATACTTCTCCCAGAAGATGTAAGCACCTATGCATAGAATGTACCCTTTTTTCAGTCTGTATCCCCATACAAGTTTTCTCTCAGGAAGTATACTTATGTACCTCTTATCAACACCTATTACCTCCGCATCTTGCCCCAGGTACACGTAGCTATACGCTTTGTCATCTAAAGCATCCAAGGATGCGATGTAAGTCCCTCCATGGAGATCTTTGAAAATGGGATGGTTATCGTAACTTTGAAACCCCCTGATATCTCTCTTCATCGAATCCAGAGAAACTTTCTCCTTCTCTTTCGATATCTTCTCTTCAGATTTCAAATGCTCGATCAATTCGACGGCTTTCATAGTTAAGAGGAGTTTCCCTCCTTTTTCCACCCAATCTTTCAAATCATCAATAGCAATCTTCGTTGTATCGTGTATCCATAGCACATCAACATCTCTTCCCAGAGTATCTACGATTTCGAGTTTTATGCTCTCTTTCCATTCTTTTTCCCATATTCCAATCCCTTCCAAGCACTCTTTTGATACTTTCTTGTAAAGCCCCACTACCATATTTCACCCTCCCAGTACAGATTTGG
>CAZANP010000024.1:0-26034 GCA_964486555.1 uncultured Thermotoga sp.
AAATTCTTCTCAACAGGTGGCAAGTACTCTACAGTTTCTTCCAGTTCCTCTTTCTGTATAGGTCTCATCCTGAAATGATAGTTGTAGGGTTTACACCAAAGGATGTACTCAGGATGTGGAAGGGCTCCCCAGCTGTCATCCCCTCCAACTCCCATCTGCCTGTAATCTATGTTGACCGTTATGAAATCTCTCTCGGGCAATTCGTTTATATGGTTTGCTCTTTCAAGATCTTCCATACTGAAAGGCCAGGCACTCGTATCTATTGTTGGGAAACCTCCGGCAAAGAGCCCTATATCTCCATCTGAGAAAAACACCCACCTTACATCCGTTTTGTTCCCCGTTTCCTGGGGTCTGGTGTACATATGGATCTGATCCTTCACAAGCCCTTCATATAATCCAACCTTTGCTCCTGTTTTTCTGTCCCAATAGGTTTCATGAGGCCCTTTTCCATACCAGATCATACGATTCAAATCTTTGGAAATCTTTGCCTGCATACCTATCCTTGGTATTTCAGGGAGATCTTTCCCAGGGAAGAGGGAGTAATCCACGATTATTTCGCCGTTCCCATAGATTGTGTAGGTTAGGAACAGTTTCGTATTTCCAGGAAAGTAAAACTTTGAATAGAACCTCACCGTCTTTGGATCTATCCTCTTGTAGTGTATGTACTCCAATCTTCTCCTGTAACTGGATTCCTTCCATATCTTCAACCTTTCAGGCATACCGTTTCCGATATCGTTATCTGTTGGAACCCTCCAGAAATTCGGCTTGAACTCGTCTATGATCAACTCTCTCCCCTTGAAAAGAAGGGATTCTATCAGGCCTGTGTTTCTTCCGATCTTCAGTAGGAAGTCCTTTCCTTTTATAAAGAAGAAATTGTGTTGTTCCTCTATTTCAAGTTCTGGAACCTTTGAGAGAGAGAATGTGGGAGGTTTTGGTACTTCGAAGGGCAATTTGAATTGTTCCCACGCCACGACGTATCCTTTATCTGCCCAGAGGGTGTCCTTTGAGAGAGAAAACGATATTTCCATATGATACTCAGCACCAGGTTTCAGGTTAGGCTTTCGATAGGGTATTTCGATGACCGTCTCTTCGTGAGGAGAAACATCAAGCTCTGGTAACTCCCCTTCATCAATGACTCTACCGTTTTCAGTCAGTTTCCATTTCAAATTGAGAAAATTCAGGTTCAGGAAGTCGTATTCGTTCTTAACAAGGAACTTCCCTTTCTCTAGATCAAGAGGTTCCACATTCACGTACTGATAAACCTTCTTCACCTCTTCGAGTTCGGGTTCGGGAGTTCTATTCGGCAATACCAGGCCGTTACAGCAGAAGTTCCCATCGTTGGGTTCGTCTCCAAAATCTCCACCGTAGGCCCAAAATTCCCTTCCTCTTTCATCCTTCTTTCTAATACCCTGATCGACCCAATCCCAGATGAAACCACCTCGAAGATTCTCGTATTTCTTTATGATATCCCAGTAATCCTTCAAATTACCAACGCTGTTTCCCATAGCGTGTGCGTACTCACACATTATCAGAGGCCTTTCTTCTTTTCTTCTTGCGTATTCGATCAGTTTTTCAAAAGGTGGATACATTACCGACACAATATCTACGTGATATCTCTCTTCTGCCCTCTCATAATGAACGGGCCTTGTAGCATCCCTTCTCTTCACCCAATTACTTGCGATCTCAAAGTTTCTACCATCCCCCGCTTCGTTTCCAAGGGACCAGATTATGACCGAAGGGTGGTTCTTATCCCTTTCGACCATCCTCATCACTCTATCAAGATGTGCTTTTTCCCATTCTGGCCTGTTTGCCAGTGTTACTTCAGGATCGTAACCGATACCGTGCGATTCTATGTTGGCTTCATCGAGAACGTAAAGACCATAGAAGTCACACAGATCGTACCATTTTGTCTGATTTGGGTAGTGAGAGGTTCTAACAGCATTTATGTTGTACCTTTTCATCAGCTTTATATCCTGTATCATCCTCTCCACAGTGATCGCATGTCCTCTATCTGGGTCGAATTCGTGCCTGTTGACACCCTTTATGTATATGGGGACGCCGTTGATCAGGATCTTCGAGTTCTTTATTTCGATCTTTCTGAATCCAAAGTTTATCCTCTGTGTTTCGATATGGTTCCCATCGGAATCTTTCAAAATCAACTTCAAAACGTAGAGTTTTGGAGTTTCCGCAGACCATTTTTCAGGGTTTTCCACGAACTCTTTGAAATTCACCTCAATCTCCTCGTTGGAAGCTATGGATTCTATTCCCTTCGATTCTTTGAAAACGATGGTGTTCTTATCTGGATCGATCAAAGACACCTCCAAAAGGAGGTTCTTAATTCCTTTATCCAGATGGTTCTTCACAGAGACGTTCAGATAGAGCCAAGCATCCTTATAATCCTCATCGAAATCGCACCACGCAAAAGCATCTCTTATCCGAACTTTCGGAGTGGCGTACACGAAGACATCCCTGTATATCCCAGCGAACCACCACATATCCTGATCTTCAAGATAACTCCCATCGCTCCACTTGTAGACTTCAACCGCCAGGATGTTTTCACCTGGTTTTACGAAACGTGTTATGTTGAACTCAGCAGGTGTACAGCTTCCTTTGCTGAAACCAACTCTCTCACCATTCACCCAGAGATAGAAAGCGGATCTAACGCCTTCAAAGTGCACGAATATCTCCTTGTCAGACCAATCTTCAGGTGCAATAAACTTCTTTCTGTACGAACCGACTGGATTGTAATCCTTTGGAACACGTGGTGGATCTGGATCGAAGGGATAAACTATGTTCGTGTAAATGGGTTTGTCGTATCCCAGCATCTCCCAGTTGCTTGGAACTTCTATTTCATCCCACTCTCCATCATTGAAATCTTCTCTGTAAAAATCCTTTGGCCTTTCATCGGGATTTTTAGAAAGATGAAATTTCCACTTTCCAGAGAGGAGTATGCAATCCTTTGGGTACTCCCAATCGGCAGTTAGGAGATTAAAGTAAGGGATGAAAGTACAATGGGGTTCTTCTCTGTTTATCTCAACGATTTCGGGATTTTCCCATTCTAGCATGATGTCACTCCTCAAAGTGAATTAATGAACGTTACCGAGAACGATTATAACAAAGCGATCATCGAATGAAAACATCAAAAATCACGTGTTAATCCTAAATACCAGGAAATATCACCTTATATTTTCTTCTTTCGCAATTTTATACAGATTTTCTGCTTTCTCATTTAACATCACCCTTTCTGACGAACTGAAGGGTGACGGTGGAGAGGAAGAAGAAAGTAGCTGAGAGTACCATGAGAGAATTGTATCCAAATATATCTATCAAAAGACCGGCGAGGGGTGGTGCGAATATGTTTGCAGCCATCGAGAAGAAATAGTAGAGTCCTGTGTATCCACCAACTTTCTTGTCTTCCGTCATATCGACTATGGTTGGAAGGGAGTTCACGTTGACCATGGCCCATCCCATTCCACCTATTGAGAACAATAAGAACAGGGTTTTCACGAATCTGCTTCTGGCGAGTTCCAATTCGCTTCCTTCAGAAATTGCCGAAACTCTCATACCAAAAAAGAGGGTGAGGATCACAATAACGATTATCGTTATCAATCCAAGGGTCATAGTTCTTCTCCGGCCGATCTTGGATCCTATGAAACCTGCCGGAATGGAGAATATCATGAAAGCCAGGGAGAAAAACCCCAAAACGAGGGCTCCGGTGCTCTCTTTTATTCCTATCTCGAATTTCGCATAACTCGTGAAAAACGTCTCTATCGCGTTGAAAGCAATGAACCAAAAGAGTATGGAAAGTAGCATGAAAAGAAGACTCTTTTCCTTGGAGACAAAAACGTCTTTAAGATTTTCCAGAAGCTCTCCGAAGCTTCGTCTTATAAGCCTTTCTCTTTTCGTATAGGACTCTTTCCTTCTGTACACTTCGGGTTCCTTTATGAAGATGACAACAAGAAGAGATGACAGAAACATAATCAATGCGCCAAGATAAAAGGGTAGTGCGTAATTTCTGTCATAGAGCGGTTTACCAATGAAGTAAACGAGAAGTGCTCCCAGCCCTCCCATGAAGTTTATTATCCCGTTAGCCTGGCTTCTGTACCGTGAAGGTGTGATATCCGGCATCAAGGCTATCACAGGAGATCTGAAGAGAGCCATGGCAAAATTCATGATTATGATGGTCGTCATCATGAAAAGCAGAGAGTGTAGATTCCTTGCAACTGGAATTAAGGCGAAAAAGAGTGCCCCCATGGGGGCTCCGGTGAGAATGTATGGCATCCTCCTTCCTATCCTGGTTCTGGTTTGATCGCTGAGAGCTCCTATGTAAGGAAGCATCACTATTGCGAAGATGTTGTCTATCGTCATTATGAAACCTATAACCAGGTAAGACAGAGCGAAATCCTTTAAAAATATCGGGACGTATGCGTTGTAAAGGGCCCATAGAACACTTATGCCAAAGAAACCGAATCCCAGGAGGAAGATCTTACCGTACCTGAACCTTTCCATGTTCGGTTTACCCCCTTCGGCATGGTTGGTATGAGAGTTTCCCTTTATTTTACCATCGTGTGAAAAATCTCTGTGGTAAAATCTTTCCGAGGCGAGATACGAGAAAAGGAGGGAAAATCAGGTGGAAAAAAAGGAGATAGAAAGAGATAAAAACGTTGTACTGTACGAGTTCGTGTTCGATGAGAAGGAGGTTTCTTCATTCGAAGATGTCGTCACAGCGCGTCTCAACAGATCCATGACCGTACCAGGTTTCAGAAAAGGAAAGGTTCCGAAGACTATTTTCAAGATGCGACTCGGTGAAGAATTCAACGGGTACGTTCTGGACGAAGCAGCAGATAAGATTCTGGAGAAGATGGAAAAGGAAAAACTCTTCATCTCTCCCATAATGAAGGATTATGAGTTCAAAGACGGTAATCTGATCGTGAAGATAGAAGTCCACGAAAAACCAAGAGTGAGTTTTGAGGATTTTTCAAAAATAGAGGTTGAAAAGGTTAAAGAGGACAGTGTGATAGAGAAATACGTCGAAAAGAGGCTGGAAGAACTCAGAGAAAAACACGCTCTCGTTGAACCAAAAGATGGAGAAGCTGAACACGGAGATCTGGTCAGGGTGAAGATGAGAGTCAGCCTAGGGGATAAAGTATTGGATGAGAAGGAGTATGAGTACATTCTGAAAGAAGATGATGACAGGCCCTTTGTTAAAGAGATATTGGGAAAGAAAAAAGGAGATGTCGTGAAATTCAGCAGAGAGTTCAAGGATAAAAAATACGACTATGAAGTGGAGATTCTCCAGGTCTATAGCAGAACCCTCATGGATATATCCGATGAACTCGCAAGAACCGTGAGCAACGAATTCGAAACTCTGGAACAGCTTAAAGAACACCTGACGAAGGAAGGGAAGGAGATTTACGATGTTGAAATGAAGGAGAATCTGAGAGAGCAGGTTCTCGAAAAACTGCCGGAGGTAACGAATCTAGATATATCTGACAAAACTCTCGATTATTTTGTCGAAAGGGCCATATTGAGGATGAAGGAGAAAGGAGAGTACGAAAAAGCTATTAAGAAGCACGAAGGTGATGAGGAAAAGCTGAAAGAGGATCTGCGGGAGATCTTCTTGAGAGATTTCAAAAGGTCACTAGCTATCGAAAAGATCTCCGAGGATGAGAACATAAAGGTGACTGAAGAAGAGTTGGAAAAAGAGGCAGAGCTTTTGGCACCTTTCTGGGGAATTTCGAAAGAGAGGGCAAAAGCCATCGTCAAAAGTAAGGAAGATATAAGGGAAGATCTCGAATGGGCCATTTTGAAGAGGAAAGTAGCAGATTTTCTCCTCGAAAAGGTGAAAATAGTGGAGATCGAGCCGAAGTCTTCCGAGGAAGAGGGTGATAAAGAATGAAAGGCCAGTATGTTCCTATAGTTATAGAAACGACGGGAAGGTACGAGAGAGCGTATGACATATATTCAAGACTTTTGAAAGACAGGATCATCTTTCTAGGTGGCCCCGTCGATGATCATACAGCTAACCTGGTCGTCGCTCAACTTCTATTCCTAGAAGCTCAGGATCCCGATAAGGACATTCACCTTTACATAAATTCACCGGGAGGTTCTGTAACAGCCGGTCTTGCAATATACGATACGATGCAGTACATAAGATGTGATGTGGTGACCATATGTGTTGGACAAGCTGCATCCATAGCGGCAGTGCTTCTTTCAGCTGGTACGAAAGGAAAGAGGTATGCACTGCCTCACTCAAGACTCATGATACATCAGCCCCTTGGAGGGGCCGAAGGGCCTGCCAAAGACGTTGAGATAATAACGAAAGAGCTTTTGAGGATAAAGGACCTGATAAACAGAATCCTGAGCAAGCACACTGGCCAGCCAATAGAGAAGATAGAGAAGGATACTGACAGAGATTTCTTCATGAACGCCTATGAAGCGCTGGAATACGGTTTAATAGATAAGGTGATAGAATCTGAGAAAAAATAGATCTTCGGTGATAATTACTCGTGTGACACGGTCAGGGGTGATACCCGTGAAACTCACTCCCATGATGCAGCAGTACATGGATCTGAAGGAAAGGTATAAGGACGCGATCCTTCTTTTTAGATTAGGAGATTTTTACGAGACGTTCTTCGATGACGCCAAGATCGTTTCCAGAGTGTTGAATATAGTTTTGACAAAAAGACAGGACGCCCCTATGGCAGGGATACCATACCATGCTTTAGACAATTACTTGAAAAAACTCGTGGATGCGGGATACAAAGTTGCCATATGTGATCAAGTTGAAGATCCTTCGAAAGCCAAGGGCCTTGTGAAAAGAGAAGTTACAAGGATCGTAACACCGGGGGCCCTTGTCGAAGATGAATTCCTATCACCGGAGACCAATAATTTCATGGCATGTATCTACTGCGGTGGCAGCAGTATAAGTACCGTTTTGGCGGATGTTTCAACGGGTGATATCTTGGTGAAAGATCACGAAAATCTGAGTGATGCCTTGGATTTTTTAAAAACTATGAACGTTTCGCAGATCTTATGCCATGAAGAGATACATCTTGATATATCTGAAAAATTCCCCGATACTTTTATCGAAAAGCTGGAGGATTGGTATTTCTCGAAAGAAAATGTGGATAAGGAGATAAAAGAAACGTACGGTATAGAGGACATTCATCATCTGGAACTCTCCGAGGAAGGAAAGGTGGCTCTCACTTCTCTTCTCAGATACGTGAAATACGCCATGATGTCATCGGAGGTGAGTTTAAAAAAGCCGAAAGTTCTGAGAGAAAAGGATGTGATGTTTCTAGACTCTGTTACTGTGGAGAATTTGGCGCTGGTACCAGGTGAGAAGGGAAAGAATCTGTTCGATATTCTGAATAAGGCGAGAACCGCTTTGGGAGCTCGACTTCTTCGAAAATGGATGTTGAATCCATTGAGAGACAAGGAAAAAATAGAAGAGCGTCTGGATACTGTGGAGATTTTCAAGAAAGACAATCTGCTCTTGAATGAGATAAGAGAATACTTAAGAATAGTCTGCGATGTCGAAAGAATACTGACAAGAGTCAAGTACAGGAAAGTCTCTCCGAGAGATCTTGCGAATCTCAGAGAAACCTTAAGGATCTTACCAAGCATAATAGATTCTTTGAAAACGAATGAAGAGGCTTGGGACAAGTTCAAGGGAATGCCGTTATTGAACGATTTGAGGGAATTTCTCGAAAGATCCCTCGAAGAGGATCCAACCGGGCAACCTGGCGATGGGAAGGTCATAAAAAAAGGCTTTTCGAAAGAGCTGGACGAGTACAGAGACATGCTCGATAGAGTCGAGGAAAAACTTCAGGAGTTTCAAGAGAAAGAGAGAAGAAGAACCGGCATATCGAGTTTGAAAGTAGGATATAATCAAGTTTTTGGTTATTACATAGAAGTTTCCAAAGCTAACATCGAGAAAGTCCCAGAGGATTATCAGAGGAAACAAACCTTGGTCAATGCGGAGAGATACGTCACGCCGGAGCTTAAAGAATTTGAACTCAAGATAACTTCCGCAAAGGAAAAGGTGGAAGAGATAGAGAAAGCCCTCTTTGAAGAGATATGTGAAAAAGTGAGGGAAAAATCTGGTGAGATATATGAATTGGCTTCGAATCTGGCAGAACTCGATGTTTTCACCACATTAGCATACGATGCTCTCCTTTACAATTACACAAGACCCAGCTTCAACACGGATGGTAGGATAGTTCTTCTGAGATCCAGACATCCCGTTGTCGAAAGATTCGTGAAGAACTTCGTTCCCAACGATATAGTTATGGATGATGATAACAGGTTCGTGGTTCTTACGGGTCCAAACATGAGTGGTAAATCGACTTTCATAAGGCAGATAGGTATGATCGCAGTCATGGCCCAAATGGGGTCTTTTGTTCCAGCGGAGAAAGCATCTCTTCCCATATTCGACAGAATTTTCACCAGAATGGGAGCACGGGACGATCTTCCAGGAGGTAGGAGCACTTTTCTGGTTGAAATGAGCGAGATGGCACTGATCCTTTTCAAAGCAACTAAGGATAGTCTGGTGCTTCTCGACGAGGTGGGAAGAGGAACCAGCACTTTTGACGGTATAAGTATTGCATGGGCAGTCTCCGAATACATCCTTGAGAAAATAAAATGCAAGACGATATTCGCGACTCACTTCACGGAACTCACCGAACTTGCCAACATCTACGATTCGGTTCTCAACAAAACGATAGATGTTAAGGAGATAAAAGGGAAGGTGATCTTCCTACACAAGGTGATAGATGGCGTGGCGGATAGAAGCTATGGTATAGAGGTTGCCCAAATTGCGGGACTTCCTGAAGCCGTTGTAGAGAGAGCAAAAGAAGTGCTCGACGTTATAGCAGGAAAGAGCAATATAGAGGATCGTCTTAGAGTCGTTAAAAAAGATAAGATGAGAAGGGTCAAGAAAATCAGTGAGAATCAGATATTCCTTTTTGGTCCATCAAAAGATTCTTGATCCATTCGGGATTCTCCGATTTAAAAATTCCGTATCCCATGACTAGGATAGTCGCACCGTTTTTAATGAGTATTTCAGCGTTTTGTTCGTTAACACCACCATCCACCATTATCTCGAGGTCAACTCCCATGTCCCTTGACATATTGTGAACTTTTCTAATTTTCTCTATACTCCTTGCGATAAAACGCTGTCCAGAGAAACCTGGATTCACACTCATGATAAGTACCCCATCTATATCTGTCACCACTTCCGATAGTATCTCAGGGGGAGTGTGAGGGTTAAGAGCCACGAAAGCTTTGACTCCCTTATCCTTTATTCTATGTATCAACCTGTGAAGATGAAAGGTGGTTTCAAAGTGTACAGATATTATATCCGCTCCCTCTTCAATGAAGATGTCGACGAAATCCTCGGGATTGGTTATCATAAGGTGCACGTCTATGGGAATATCGGTTATTCTCCTCACAGCACTCAGTATGGGCACACCGAAGGTGATGTTTGGGACAAAATGACCGTCCATAACATCTATGTGAATGAAATCCACCATGTGTTCCACTTTCTTTATCTCTCTCTCGAGATTCCCAAGATCACATGCCAGAATCGATGCGCTTATTTTGACCATCCTTTCTTTCCTCCCTTTTTCACTTCCTCCAATTCTTTGAACATGAGGATATAACTCTCGTATCTACTTTTCGGTATCTCACCGTTTTTCACAGCTTCTATCACCGCACATCCAGGCTCGTTGATGTGATTACAATCCGAGAAAGCGCACATACCTTTATAATCCTGAAATTCCACGAAGAATTCCTTCAGATCCTCAGGATCTATATCCGATATATCTAGATTGGCAAATCCTGGAGTATCTGCCACGTACCCCCCAAAATCGAATTTCAGAAGCTGTGTGGTCGAGGTCGTGTGTTTCCCTCTACCGAGCTTTTCAGAAATCTCTCCTACTTTAAGCTTCAACCCAGGGTTTATAGCGTTCAGTAAACTGCTCTTCCCAACACCAGAAACACCTGCCATTGTGGATATCTTCCCCTTGAACGTTTCTTTTAAATCTTCAAGACCCTCACCAGTCACAACACTGGTGCGCAGCGTCCCGTAATGCTTAGAGTATACTCTCTCCAACTCTGAGAGTTTTCGCCATTCTTCCTCCCCGTAAAGATCTATTTTGTTGAATACGATGATCACCGGTAATTCGTTTTTTTCAGTGAGAACCAGGAATCGATCGAGAATGAAAGGAGATACCTCTGGTTTTTTCAAAGAGGTCACCAGAACAACTTGGTCGACATTCGCTATTCTGGGTTTGGGAAGGAGATTCTTTCTGTGGAGGACGTTCTCTATGACTCCTGAACCGGTTCCATCCTGTGTGTATTCAACTCTATCTCCCACGAATATCTTCAGACCTTGCAGCCTGAATTTTCCCCTCAACTTGCATAGGATTCTCTCTTGAGTCTCCTCATCTTCCACCATGACGAAATTCGAGTGAAAACTCACAACTGTACCAAATTTTCGCAATACATCACCTCCCGAGTATGAAGATCACCCAGGAAGATATCACACCGGGTTTTGGATACTGGTCTTTCACTCTTCTTCCTTGTCCCACTTTCAAAACATCGATTTTTAAACCAGTTCCCTCAAGATTCATCCCTCTGAAATCTCTTAATCTCTCGAAAATTTTCGGCTCTCCTTCATCCACCAGCAGCGTTACCGTACCCGAGAATGAACTTCCAGGTTCTGGAAACATTCCCATGACCCTTCCATCGGATCCTTTGAAAGGGAAAAAAACCTTCTGGATATTGTACCCGTATTCCTTCAGAATTCTCTCTGCCATGTTCAATTGGACACCCATCAAATTTGGCACTCGCATCTTTTTTTGCTCTTCGCAGTACAGTTTTACTACTCTGTTTTCCTTGACCCTCTCTCCCGCTTTTGGATGTGTCCTTAAGACCTTTCCCGAACCGATTATCTCGCAGGATAAATGGGAATGGTTCAGGACTTCCTTGGCTTTTTCAGGTGTCAGTCCCACAACATTTGGAACGGTGGTTGTTCCAACCATTTCTATGCTGAGATGCATCAATATCAAAAAAGACACACCTCCAAGTACTAGACCTGCTAGTACGAGAAGAAAACCTTTCATGCTCTCAATCCCAACTTTCGCATCCTAAGCTGGCCACACGCAGCCTCTATATCAGTTCCCTTTTCCATTCTTATCTCAGCTTCTATACCCCTTTTGTTGAGTATTCTTTTGAACATCAGAAGTCTTTCTTTGGAAGGTCTCCTGAAAGATCGATTCACGGGATTTATCGGTATCAAATTCACAAAGACTTTCAAATCCTTCAATATATCAGCCAATTTTTCAGCGTCTGAGGGATGATCGTTCACTTCCCTTATCATGACGTATTCCACAGTCACACGTCTTCCTGTTTTCATCTGATAGGCTTTGACGGCATTCAATATCTCTTCTATGGAATACTTTCTATTCAAAGGTACGAGCTGATCTCGCTTGAAATTACTCGGTGCGTGCAGTGAAAGGGCTAGAACCACGTCTAAACTTTCATTGGCGAATTTTAAGATCTTCTCAGGTATCCCAACAGTCGATACAGTTATTCTCCTTATACCGATGTTTTTCATCTTAGGATGGTTCAGCATTCTGATGCTTTTTACAACCTCATCATAGTTCAAAAAAGGTTCTCCCATCCCCATGTACACCACATTTCCAACTTTTACACCTGTTTCCTTCTCCATTGCGAGAATTTGAGACACGATTTCACCAGCGGATAGGTTTCTCTTGAAACCGCTCATTCCAGTAGCACAAAAAATGCATTTCACGGGACACCCAACTTGTGTGGATATACAGGCGGTCACTCTACCTGGATGGAAGAGAAGGACCGATTCCACGGTATTTCCATCTTTCAATTTCCAGAGAAATTTCGTTGTTCCATCTATCTTAGAAACCTTCTTCTCCACAAGTTCAGGAAAATCTATAATGTAGTTCTCAGACAAAATCTTCCTTTGTTCCTTCGAGAGATTGGTCATTTTTTCAAACACTATCACTTTCTTATCGTAGATCCAATCGAGAATCTGATCGACTCTGTACCTTTCCCAACCAAGAACTTCCGTGATCTCTTTTTTTAGCTCTTCATAACTCATATCCATTATGTTCTTCAAACAAAACACCTCCCAGAAGATTATATCAGATGCTAAAATACCAAAGATCGAGGTGATGGGGATCATGGAGATTTTCGAAAAGTTGTTAGAATTGGGTGCCGATGTTAGGTTGAAAGAACCCCTTGCAAACCACACGAGTATGAAGCTAGGAGGTCCTGTAGACTACCTCGTTTTTCCAAGCGATCAGGAATCTTTTGTGGAAAGTATAAGGTTTTTGAATGAATGTGATATACCATGGAGAATAATGGGATTTGGGACCAATCTGATAGTGGAGGATGGAGAGCATCCTGGAGCGGTTTTGAAGACAGAAAGGTTGACTTCTATCCATTTTAAAGGCTCGGAAGTCGTTGCAGAGTGCGGAATCAGTTTGAAAAGACTCTGCAGGCTGTGTGCTCTTGAGGGGTTATCAGGACTCGAATTCGCGTATGGAATCCCTGGGAGTTTAGGGGGAGCCATCTACATGAACGCGGGAGCTTACGGTGGTGAGATAGGTGAGGTTGTGAAAGAGGTGCTTGTATTCGATGGAAAAGAAAACCGCTGGATCTCAGGAGTCGAACTTTCTTTTGGATACAGAGAGAGCCTTCTGAAGAAGGAGAAACTGATAGCTTTAAAGGCTGTTTTGAAGTTGAAAAGAGATGACCCTCAAAGGGTGCAGGGCAGGATGATTGACTTCTTGAGGAGGAGAATAGAAAAACAACCCCTGGATCTCCCAAGTGCGGGCAGTATATTCAAAAGGCCTCGAAAGGATTTCTACGTTGGAAAGGCTATAGAATCTCTGGGGTTGAAGGGTTACAGGATCGGTGGAGCTGAGATATCTAGAAAGCATGCAGGTTTCATAGTTAACATAGGTGGTGCAAAGTTTGAGGATATATTGAAACTCATAGATCTTGTGAGACGAGAGGTGAAGAGAAATTACGATGTGGTTCTGGAAACGGAGGTGGAGATTTGGAGAAGTTCAAAACGTTGAAAGAAACATGCTCTGCGAGGTTGAATATCAGAAGATCTCTGTTCATATCTTACGTTTCTCCTGTGAGTAATCTGGAAGAAGTGAAGACTTTTCTGAGAGAAAATATCAGAAAAGACGCGACTCACAACTGCTATGCCTACCGAATTCTGAAGGAAGGCAGTGTCGTGGAATTCTCAACAGATGCCGGTGAACCCAGAGGAAGTGCGGGTCTTCCCATATTGAACGTTCTCAGAAAAAGGGATCTGGTCAACGTGGTGGCTCTGGTCGTACGATATTTCGGAGGAAAAAAACTCGGTGTGAGAGGTCTAATAGATGCTTATTCGAAAGTTGTGGAGATGTCTCTCAAAGAATGTCAGGAAATCATCATGGTTAAAATGAAAAAGTACACCGTTTTCCTGAAGTACGAGGATATGGGAAAGGAAATGGAGATGATTTCAAAATACAGGATACTGGATATGAGATACGAAAAGGACGGTGTTGAAATAGTCTTCCTTGCAAAAGCACAGGAGAACCTCCCTGGAGACTTTGAAGAGGTATACGTTCCTCAATTCGACTGAAAGTTATTGAGAAACTCCTCAACGCTGTTTTCAAGTAATTCAAGGCACTTTACAGCCTTTTCCTTTGTCTCTTCAGAAACGTGTAGATAGAATTTTAACTTCGGTTCTGTTCCAGATGGTCTCACATATACGGTACCTTCGTCGAAGATCAACTTCAATGTCTCGTTGGGCCTCACATGATTGATTCCCTTCGAAAAATCTGCGATATCTCTAATTACGAGTTTCCCAAAGGTTGAAGGGGTATGCTCCTTCAAATATCTGTATATTTCCTGCGCTTTCTCAACACTCGAAAGTTCAACCCCCAGGAGTTTCTCCATGTAAAAGCCGTACCTTCTGTAAAGTTCATTGAGCAGCGATAACGGACTTTCTTCTTCCGAGAGAAGTCCAGCTATGAGACACGAAGCTATCACCCCGTCCTTATCCTTAACGAAGTTCCCAGCTAAAAATCCATAACTTTCCTCGAAAGCGAGAAGAAATCCATTATTTCCCTTTTTCTCTTCTCTGACGATAACATCTCCTATGAATTTGAAGCCTGTTGGTGTTTCAAAAAGATGAATTCCTCTTTCATCACACATTGGGCGGACCATATCGGTCGTAACTATCGTCTTGACGATATAAGGTTTTTTCTGCTTTTTTAGCCAATCTTCCATCTTACATGACATGTAATGAAGAAGAAGGACACCTATCTGATTTCCAGTGAGTTTCACGAATTTCTCGCCTTCTTTCACGATCAAACCGACTCTATCGCAATCTGGGTCCGTTGCTATTCCATAGGGAATTCCCTCACGGTCCATGTACTTTTTAACGAGTTCGAGGGCATCATCCTCTTCAGGATTCGGCACACGAACCGTTGAGAAGCTACCATCCCAACTTGTCTGTTCTCTCACAAGGGTGACATTCACACCCACTCGTTTCAGAGCTTCCGATACCATCTTCAAGCCAGTACCATGAAGAGGGGAATAGACTATTTCTAAGGGTTTTGAAATGAGTGGCTCTACCAACTTTTTTACCCTTTCTAAATAACCCTCGATGACATCGTCAGGTACAATGTTGAGTTCATATTCACTGAATTTCTCAACGGCTCCCAGTTTCTCCATGTGGCTTCTTATTTTATCTGCAGTCTCCGGCAGTATCTGAACTCCTTCTTCATTGTAGACTTTGTAGCCATTGTACTCGGGTGGATTGTGACTCGCCGTCATCACGATTCCAGCATCCGCTTCCATGTACCTGACGGCGAAGGAAAGAAGAGGAGTTGGAACGGGTTCTTTAAACAGGAACACGTCCATACCGTTTTCTTTGAATTTGAATGATGCTAGCCTTGCAAAATCTCTCGATTTTCTCCTCGTGTCGTAGGCAACAACTACACTTCTCTTTCCCTCATCTTTCATCCAATCGGATACTGCTTGCGTTACCTTCAAGACGAGTTTCTCATCGAATTCACCTGGCCTCATCTTTCCCCTAACTCCACCTGTTCCGAAAAGGATCAAACCTTTTCCCTCCTCATTTTTGATTCGAATGATATTTTAGCATCTCTGGTGATCGATGATCGAGGAGCGGATACCAGGCAATGAAAGACGAACACCACCAATCCCTCGCATTCACCGCTCTACCCTCTGATAATCTAATGTGGTAGAATTTCTTCAGACCCACGATTCGGGAGGTGACGGCCTCTTGACAGCATACATCATAAGAAGACTCCTTTTGCTTCCTTTGATCCTTTTCGGGGTCAGTCTGATCATATTCTCCATGATGCAGGTTCTGGGACCGGATAAGCTCCTCGCCGCGTACGTCAACCCCAACATATTAGATAAAGCGACGGAAGAGGCTTTGGAGGCTTTGAAAGAAAAATACGGATTGAACGATCCCATGATAGTGAGGTACACGAAGTGGCTCAGAAACGTTCTTAAAGGAGATTTTGGTTGGTCTCTTGTCGGTAAAGAACCGGTGAAAGATGCCATACTGGAGAGGTTGCCATACACCGTGGAACTCGCTCTTTATGCTATATTCCCTGTCGTGGTCGTTGGAATATGGCTTGGAGTCCTTGCCGCGGTCAACAGAGATAGATTTTTGGATCATTTCATAAGGATATTCGCCGTCGTTGGTTGGTCTTTCCCCGATTTCGTTTTTGGCCTCTTGGTTCTCATGATCTTCTACAGCATGTTGAACTGGCTCCCACCAGGAAATCTGAGCAATTGGGCTGAGGAGATCGTGAGATCTCCAGAATTTCATAGATACACACATCTTCTGACCATAGATGCCCTTTTAAACGGTAGATTAGATGTTTTCTGGGATGCTTTAAGACATCTGATAGGACCTATAATGACTCTATCTTGGTTGTGGTGGGCGTACCTTTTGAGAATAACCAGGTCGAGCATGCTGGAGGTTTTGAACAAGGAATTCGTTAGAACTGCAAGGGCAAAAGGGCTTCCCGAAAAGGTGGTCATAAACAAACATGCAAGGAGAAACGCTCTCATCCCAGTTACGACAGTTGGGGGTGCGATGGTTATAAACCTCTTCGCTGGTACCGTCATAGTGGAGATGGTTTTCAACAGAACCGGTATGGGAAGTTTTACAGCCTCAGCTGCTCTTCAGTTGGATTACGCATCCATAATGGCGAGTGCTCTTTTCTACTCCACAATACTCGTTCTGGGTAATTTGATCATAGATGTTCTGTATGCAACCATAGATCCCAGAATAAGATTGGGTTGAGAGGTGGTAGTGTGAGGCAGGAAACGAAAAGAATTTTTAGAAGGCTTTTTAGAAATCCCTCGGCGATTTTGGGCTTTTCGCTACTGATATTCTTCATTTTGGTCGCGATCTTCGCGCCTCTTTTAGCACCACCTGTGAATTCGTTCAACCCGAGTATGAAGCTACCTGATCCCTACATCATGCCAGTGGTGAGCTGGAAACAAGAACCTATTCCTCCCACGACTAAAAAGGATGTCGATCCACAGAAGTTGGGTAGAGAGCCTATAAGGTGCATAGATTATCATCCATTCGGAATAATCGGTGGAAGAGACATATTCTACGGTGTGGTCTGGGGTACAAGAACCGCTTTCAAGGTGGGAATGATCGTTACGGTCATATCCACTTTGATAGGAATAACGATAGGTTCGATATCGGGTTATTTCGGAGGATGGGTGGACGAAGTCCTCATGAGGATAACCGACGTTTTCCTCTCGATACCTTTCCTGGTTGCAGCTATTGTGTTAACGACAATCCTCGGGGTTGGATTGGATAAAGTTATGATAGCATTGATCGTCTTTGGATGGATGGGATCTGCAAGACTCATCAGAGGGAACATCCTTCAGGTCAAGGAAGAGCAATTCGTTCTCGCAGCAAAAGCTTTGGGAGTCCGTGATGTCTTCATAATAACAAAACACATACTTCCCAACACGATATTCCCCGTTGTGATTCAAGCATCCATGAGGATGGGCTCTCTGGTCATAACGGCTGCCGCTCTCAGTTTTCTTGGATTAGGAGCCCCACAGGGTTACGCAGATTGGGGTGCACTTCTGAGTTACGCTCGTGATTGGATGCTTGAGATAGGGGAACACTGGTACGCCATCGTTTATCCAGGAACCGCCATGGTACTGTTCGTTTTGGCGTGGAATCTGGTTGGGGATGCCCTGAGAGACGTTTTCGACCCGAGGCTCAAAGGTTGAAGGAGGGAAAACGATGCCCGAACCATTACTCATCGTTAGGAATCTGAAGACCTATTTCTATACAGAAGATGGCGTGGTGAAGGCCGTTGATGGAGTGGATTTTGAGGTTTACGAAGGGGAGACACTTGGGATAGTCGGAGAATCTGGATGTGGAAAGAGCGTGACTTCCCTTTCGATAATGAGACTTCTGGATGAAAAGGGAAGGATCGTTGATGGTGAGGTGATCTTCAAAGGTAAGAATCTGTTGGAACTGCCGGAAGACGAAATGAGAAGAATCAGAGGAAACGAAATTGCCATGATATTCCAGGAACCGATGGTAGCTTTGAATCCAGTCTATACTATAGGAGATCAGATAATAGAGGCCATCACTCTCCATCAAAACGTCGACGAACACAAAGCCAGAAAGATGGCGATAGATCTCCTTAGAAAAGTCGGTATACCTGAACCGGAAAAGAGAATCGATGAATACCCTCATCAACTCTCTGGTGGTATGAGACAGAGAGCCATGATCGCCATGGCTCTATCCTGCAGGCCGAGTCTTCTGATAGCGGATGAGCCCACAACGGCTCTTGATGTTACCATCCAAGCTCAGATCCTTGAACTGATGAAAGAACTTCAGAAAGAATACGGTATGGCGATAATCCTGATAACGCACGATATGGGAGTGATCGCGGAGACAGCCGATAGAGTCGTGGTCATGTATGCTGGAAAGGTCGTGGAATATGCGGATGTCAAAACCCTTTTCAATGATCCCAAACATCCGTACACCTACGGACTGTTAACCTCCATCCCAAGACTCGATATAGAGCAAGAAAAGCTCAAGAGTATACCAGGTGTTGTCCCAGATCCATTGAATTTCCCTAGCGGTTGTAGATTTCACCCAAGATGCGAGTTCTTTGAAAAAGGAAAATGTGACGTGAGTGAGCCAGAGCTCGTTGAGGTTGAAAAAGGTCATAAGGTCAGGTGTTACTTCTGGAAGAAAGTGGATGAGACTAAAAAGATAGAAGCGGAGAAGGTTTGAGGGAGAGGTGGAGAATCGTGGCCAAAAAGGTCCTTCTAAGAGTTGAAAATCTTGTCAAACATTTTCCCATAAGAGCGGGCGTCTTCAAAAGGATAGTTGGATGGGTCAAGGCGGTGGATGGTGTATCGTTCGATGTCTACGAAGGGGAAACTTTAGGACTGGTTGGAGAATCTGGGTGTGGAAAAACGACCGTTGGTATGACGATCTTAAGACTCTACGAACCCACTTCTGGAAGGATCATCGTCGAGGATGAAGATACTACGTACTATTTCATGTCGAGGTTCAAGGCATCTTCCTACATAAAGAAAACGTACATCAACAGATTCAGAAAACTTCTTAAGGATTACGGCAGTGTGGATTCGCTGCTTAAGGATCTTGAAAGTGTCGATGAGAAATATGCAAGAATATTTTTCGAGGACGCCAAAGGTTCAGGTGATAAGTTCATAAAATACCTTCTTTCCGATATCCAGGAAAAGAGAAAAAATTTCAGAAGGAATATGCAAATAGTTTTCCAGGATCCTTACAGCTCGTTGAATCCAAGGTTGAGGGTGAAGAATATCGTTGGGGAAGGGATAAAGGCTCACAAGTTAGCTGATGGAAAAGAAGCAGAAGAGATGGTGAGGGAAATTCTGAAGGATGTGGGGATAATACCTGATCACATGTACAGATTCCCTCATGAGTTCAGTGGGGGTCAAAGACAAAGAATAGGAATAGCAAGAGCTATGGCTCTCTCACCAAAGCTCATGATAGCTGATGAAGCCGTCGCCGCCCTCGATGTCTCCATAAGGAGTCAGATAATAAACCTCATGGAAGATCTTCAAAATGAACACAAGCTAACTTACATCTTCATATCACACGATCTTGCTGTTGTGAAACATATAAGCGATCGAATAGCGGTGATGTACCTTGGGAAAATCGTGGAATTGGCGGACAAAAAGACCCTCTTTGAAAACCCCCTTCATCCTTACACGAAAGCTCTCATGTCGGCAATACCCATACCTGATCCGAACAAGAGGAGAAAGAGAATAATACTTAAAGGGGACGTGCCAAGTCCCATAAATCCACCGAGTGGTTGTAGATTCCATACAAGATGCCCCATAGCTGAGAAGATATGTTCTGAGAAAGAGCCAGAACTCAAAGAGGTAGAACCTGGGCATTTCGTGGCCTGTCATTTTCCAGGTGAGCTGTGAGGTGCTTGAAACTTGAAGTTGAAGAACTTTCTTCTGGTACTGTTGATGATAGCTAGTGGTATAGTAATCGTTCTTTTCAAATCCAAGGTGGAAACTTTGAGAATATACGTTGATGAACATCTTAAGAAAACGGTGACAAAAATTCTGAACGGCAAAAGGATAAGATATGATCTGGTGGGTGATAAAGGAAAAGGTGTGGTGATATTCGAGGCGAATAAGGTTGTGATACCACCGAACGAGGAGATCTTTCACCTGGATTGGAGTGAAAGAGTGAAGGAGAAAGCCTGGAGTACGTTCCATGAGGTGTTCGGTGATATGGAAAACGTCTATATCTCTGCATCGAGCAGTGAGGTGACGAGAGAGCCCATCGTGGAGAAAGCCGTTGAGATTTTCACATCAGGGAAAGGAAGAGAATACTTTGAAAATGGTTTCTCAATACTACCAATATATTTCCTTGTGAAAAGAGGGAAGGCTTTCGATGCCATTTTTGTTTACGATCCTGTAACTGGTGAAGGAAAAATATTGAAATGAATCGCGAGGGAGGAGATAGAATTGGAACCGATCCTGAAAGTGAGGGATTTGAAAACTTACTTTTACATGGAAGAAGGTGTTGTGAAGGCGGTCGATGGCGTTTCCTTTGAACTCTTCCCAAATGAAGTTTTGGGTATCGTTGGGGAAACAGGAAGTGGTAAGAGTGTTACGGTGAAATCCATTATGAGATTGATAAAACCCCCTGGAAAAATCGTAGGGGGAGAAGTGTTGTACAACGGAACGGATATACTGAAGCTTCCAGAAAGGGAGATGTACAGGATAAGGGGAAAAGAGATCAGCATGATTTTCCAGGATCCCATGTCCTCTCTGAATCCTCTATACACAATTGGAGACCAGCTGATGGAAACGATTATACAACACACAGGTGTGGACAAGAGGAAAGCTTACATGAGAGCGGTGGAAATGCTCGAAAGAGTTGGTATTCCGGAAGCGGAAAAGAGAATGAACAGTTACCCTTTCGAATTCAGTGGAGGTATGAGGCAGAGAGTGGTTATAGCGATAGCACTTTCCTGTAATCCCAAGATACTGATAGCAGACGAGCCGACAACAGCTTTGGATGTCACCATCCAGGCCCAGATTCTCGAACTGATGAAGGAACTTCAAAAAGATTTCAAAATGGGCCTCATATTCATAACGCACGATCTGGGAGTCATAGCTGAAATGGCCAACAGAATAATGGTGATGTACGGGGGAAAACAGATGGAGATGGGATCTGCAGAAGACATCTTTTACAGGCCAAGACATCCTTACACGAAAATGCTTTTGAGAAGTATTCCCAGGGTGGATAAGAAACTCGACAGATTGGAGCCGATTCCAGGACAACCTCCACGTATGGTGAACATACCACCCGTTTGTCCTTTCCTTCCAAGATGTCCAAGAAGAATAGGGAAATGTAGAGAAACTCTTCCCGATATGGTAGAGATCGAGCCTGGTCACTTCGTCAGATGCTTCAATCCTGTAGAGATCGAGGAAAGCGAGGAAGTGATCACGTGAGAATAGCGGTGGTCGTCGATAGCGCCGTTGAAGTTCCTCCCTTCGTATCTGAAAAGGTTTTTAAAGTACCGATTTATGTGACTTTGGGAGAAGAACGTTTCAAAGATGGTGAAAGATCCTTAGAATGGCTTTTCAAAACGATGAGATCTAAAAACATCTTCCCGAAAACCTCCCAGCCCACACCTTTCGATTTTGAAAGGGTTTATGAACATTTATTGAAGAAGGAGGAATATGACCACGTTCTATCCATCCATCTATCATCCAAACTGAGCGGTACTTACCAGAGCGCTGTGATAGCTTCTAGTAAATTTAAAGGGAAAATATCAGTGATTGATTCAGAGAATGCTGGCTTTGCTCCTGGTATTCTGGTTTGTAGGGTATTTCAACTTTTGGAAGAGGGAGCATCTTTGGAAGAGATACTGAGAGATCTAAATGAGTTGAAGCATAGGATAGAAACCATCATAGCCCTCGAAAGTGTGGAATTCCTGATAAGGGGGGGTAGGCTTTCTGGTTTCAAAGCGTTAGTTGGAAGTGTTCTGAAAGTGAGTCCCGTAATAAGAGTGAAGGCGGGAGCTCTTGAGTTTCTGAAAAGCGTCAGGGGAATGAAAAAGGCTTTTGATTTCATCATAAACAGTGTGAAAGAGAGAGTAAATTATGATATCTCAGCGATAGTGGCTCATATAGAATCCAGAAAGAACGCGGAGACCTTCATGGACGAACTCGTTGAAAGGATGCATTTAAAGGAATGCCATCTATTCGACGTCGAGTCTTTAACCTTAGCTTCTCACCTTGGACCAGGTGTAGGGTTGTTCACTTACCCTTCCCATGTGAAGTTAAAAGTTTAAGGAGGGAACTCCATGAAAAAAGAGATGAAATCACTGGTGGATCTTATATCTCTAAAGGGAAAAACAGCCCTTGTGACGGGGGCAGCTGTTGGTATAGGAAAAGCCATTTCGATAAGGTTTGGAGAAGCTGGTGCAGACCTTGTACTGGTTGATATAAACGAAGAGGGATTGGAACAGACAAAAGAAGAGATCTTGAAATTCAAAGTCGGTGTCAAAACTTACAGGGTCGATCTTTCAAAGAGAGAAGATATAGAAAATCTCTGGAAAAGTCTAGAAGGGGAAGAGCCCGATATATTGGTTAACAACGCGGGAGTATACTCGTTCAGAGATTTTCTGGAACTGGATGAAGATTTTCTCGAAAAAACGATGAGAGTCAACCTGTATTCGGCTCTGTGGATGTCCCAAGAGATGATAAGAAGAAGGAGAAAGAAGGGTGGAGTGATAATAAATGTGGGTTCGATAGAGGCTATACTTCCCTTTGCAAAGAACCTGGTCCATTACGATATCAGTAAGATGGGAGTCATCGCTTTAACAAGAGCTCTGGCTCGAGAATACGGAAAACAAGGTTTCAGAGTGAACGCCGTGATACCGGGTGGGATAGAGACGGAGAGAGTCAAGGAACTGAAGAAGAAAGGTGCTTTGAAGTTCGATGTTGACCTCATGAAGATCGCAATGGACTTTAAAAGTAGACTTCCTTTAGGAAGATTCGGCATGCCGGATGAAGTGGCCAGAGTCGTTGTTATCCTTGCAAGTGATGTTTCAAGTTACGTCCATGGAGCTTTAGTACCTGTGGACGGGGGATTTTTGTCTACTTGATCTTATAGAATCGTAGCTCTTGTGAGTCAGAACACAGTATCGCAAACTCTTTCTTTCCAAGTTTGAAAATTTTCAAAGGGTATTTCCCTGTCTTCTCTCTGAGGATAACTCCCCTGTCGCTCAGTAGGTATACCTCATTCTCTGAGTTCGAGATGGCGACGAGATGCTCCCCTATCTCTTCTAAGTCCAAGACGGGATGTGGAACTTTGAGTTTTTTCACTTTTCCATTTCTATCGACAACGCTCACAACGGGTTCAACGAGGCTGGAGATCGCAAGATCCTTTCCAAAGAAGGAGAGACTGTACGAAAGATCCGGCAGGTTAACATTCCAAACAACTTCACCTCTCACCAGCTTAACTAGCTTTCCATTCTTATAATCCAGAAAGTACTCTCCAGTTGCACCCTCTATGTATCTGAGAGGTCTTTCGAGATCGAGGTAGATCTTCTTCATCTGCCTTCCTTTTATTCTGACAACCGCCGGATCGTTTCTTTTTCTCCAATAACACATGTAGATTATCTCGTCATCTCTTATGTAGAAATAAGATGAAGGAATCCCGATTCTATAACGTTCCACGATTCTGAAATTTCTTTCATCCAATGCGATCAGCGTGCCGTTTGAAAAGAGGGAAATGTAGAACTTTCCCCTGCTGTAAACGAAAACACTTGGGTCGTTCCCTAGGTATATACTCCTTCTTTTTCTACCCAAAAGATCGAACTCCAAAAATTCACCTGTGAAGAGGTCCGTCACGTAGATTTTGTTCGCATGGAAAAGAGCCCATACGGGATAGAGGAAATCTTCAAGTGTGAGAACCACCTGTTTCTTATCCACATCAACCAGAACGACTTTTCTGGAAAGGGAATCAACAAGGGTTATATAACCCTCACTGTAGGTCCCCCTGAGAGGGGAACAATCGAGGTGAGCGATACCTGTCTTCTCAAGGCTCACAGAAAAAAGGGAAATGGGAATCAGAATCACAAGTATATATATTTTTTCAATTCCCAGTCTGTAACGTGTACCGTGAATTCTCTCCACTCCCTTTCCTTCGTCTCAAGGAACTTTTCATATATATGATCTCCTAGAACTTCCTTTATGAGAGGATCTTTTTCCATCTCTTCAATAGCTTCTTTCAAACTTCCAGGAAGTGGCATTATCTTCAATTCCTTTTTCCTCTCTGCCGGCATCCTGTATATGTTCTCCTCCACAGGTGGAGGAGGTTCGATTCCCTCTTCTATACCATGGAGGCCAGCGGATACCATCACCG
Source organism: uncultured Thermotoga sp. (assembly GCA_964486555.1). GTDB lineage: Bacteria > Thermotogota > Thermotogae > Thermotogales > Thermotogaceae > 4484-232. The sequence continues at coordinate 24,029 of CAZANP010000024.1, forward strand.
CAAATGCCAGGTATATGTTGCACGACGGATCGGGAGCTCTGTACTCTATCCTCGTTCTCTCTCCCCTTGCCTTCGGAACTCTTATCATAGCACTCCTGTTACCCACAGACCAAGCTATGTTCACAGGTGCCTCGTAACCTGGTACCAATCTCTTGTAACTGTTTATGGTCGGATTCGTTATTGCGGTTATAGCCCTTGCATGTTTCATAAGGCCTCCCACGAATTTTCTCAAAGTATCGGAAAGACCCAAAGGATCGTTCGGATCGTAAAAGGCGTTTTTACCATCTTTAAACAGGCTCATATGAACGTGCATACCGGATCCATTCACACCGAAGAATGGTTTTGGCATGAACGTCGCATGAAAACCGTGGAATATGGCCATCGTCTTTATAACGAGTTTCACAGTCTGAGTGTTGTCCGCCGTTTTCAGAATATCGGAATACTTGAAATCGACCTCGTGCTGTGAGGGTGCAACTTCATGGTGCGAGGCTTCAACCAGTATCCCCATCTTTCTCAAAGCCACTGCGGTGTCTCTTCTCAACTCTTCCGCTTTGCTGAGAGGTAATAGATCAAAGTAACTACCACTGTCGAGGAATCTCAGAATGGGTTTTCCCTCATCGTCCGCTGGAATTATGAAGAACTCGAGTTCGGGTCCTGCAAAGACAGAGAATCCCATTTTTTCTGCCTTCTCCTTCACAACCTTGAGTCTGTATCTTGGATCGCCTTCGAAGGGCTTACCATCGGGTGTGTAGACGTCACATATGAGTCTTGCGCTCTTTATATTTTCACTCGTCCAGGGAAGTACAGCGAAGGTATCTGGATCGGGTTTCAAGTACATATCGGATTCTTCTATCCTTACAAAACCTTCGATGGATGAGCCATCAAACATAATCCCTTTTTCAAAAGCTGTTTCCAACTCTTCAGAAGGTATCTCAACGTTCTTTATGGTTCCATTTATGTCCGTGAACTGAAGTCTTATGAACTTTATTCCTTCCTCTTTCACCTTTTTCAGAACTTCTTCAGCGGTCATGCCATTCCCCCCGAAACGCTTTTTTAGGATGCTATCATCGTTTCTTTTCATGTGTTTATCGAAAGAATGAAATTTTATAAGAGTGATCTGAAGATTTTCCTGAAAAAATCGATTCAGAACTATTAATAGCCTCTTTCGCTTCAAAATACAAGGAATTGAACAGAAATGATTATAAGACTAACTTCTGATATTTTTTCTATATTGAAATCATTATTTCATATATGATAGAATGTTAATGAAATCACAAATTTGGAGGTGTGAATATGAAAGAGATGACGAAGAAAGCTCTTCAGGAAGCTTTCGCGGGTGAGAGCATGGCTCACGTGAAATACCTCATATTCGCAGAAGAAGCAGAAAAGAAAGGATTCAAAAACTTGGCAAGGTTGTTCAGAGCGATAGCTTACGCTGAATTCGTCCATGCCAAGAATCACTTCAGAGAACTTGGAATGATAAAGGATACCCTCGGGAACATCCAACAGGGAATAGACGGTGAAACTTACGAGATAGAAGAGATGTATCCTGTTTTCAACAACACTGCGAAGTTCCAGGGAGAGAAGGGAGCCGAGAGAAGCACACACTACGCTTGGGAAGCTGAGAAGATTCATGCGGAGATGTACAAAAAGGCGAAAGAGATAGTTGGGGAGGGAAAAGATTATCCAGAGGATAAGATATACATCTGTCCTGTTTGTGGACATACTGTAATAGGTGAACCCCCTGAAAAGTGTCCCGTTTGTGGGGCTCCCAAGAGTGCTTACAAGGAGTTTTGACTTTTGATTTTCGAGAAAATCACGAGTAAGAGCATCGTGAGGACGAACGGGATCATCTTAACCGCTTCGACCGAAAAACCAAAAACCTGGAGGTTGTAACTCACTATCTCCGTCATCCCGAAGAGAAATGCCAGTAGGGAGGAGAGGTAAACCGACCTTCCTCCAAAAGCTTGAATGGCAAGAGCGATGAAACCCCTTCCTCCCGTCAT
>CAZANP010000025.1:0-10326 GCA_964486555.1 uncultured Thermotoga sp.
CTTTTCTGGGAACAGCGGTTTTCCTCCCCATCATCCCCTACAACTTTACCAGGACCCCTACAGGTTTTGAAAGTGGTATGGCTTTCATGGAGCCCGACTCCAAAGGACTTCTTGAAAGGTGGCAACACGCGGTCTTGGATATTAGAAACGTTCTAGATGTGGTGGAAAAGAAAGAACTTATAGATAACGTTACCCTCATGGGTTACAGTCTGGGTGGGATGCTCGCAACGCTGGTGAGTGCTTTTGATGAAAGGGTCAAAAAGTTAATACTGATAGCAACGGGTGGAAACCCTCACAGAATATACTGGGAAAGCCCTGTTGGGAAGTATTTCAGAGAGAGAGTTTCAAAAGGTGAAAAAATCTGTTTCAGAGATAAAGATAGTTGCTACAGAGCACTCGAAAACATTCCAGCGTTTTCCAGCTTGAAGGAACTTTTAAACTCAAATACCCCACCATGTGTCAAATTCGATCCCGCAAAATTCGCACCATTCGTGAAAGCGGAAAAGATAATATTCTTTCAGGCTGCTTTTGATCACGTCATACCAAAAGAATCTGCTGAAAGTTTATGGAAAGCTTTGGGAAAACCAAGGCGGAAGATCCTGGCAGGAGGCCATGTAACGGCTCTAGCTACCAGAACTCTTATGGTTCTCCGTATCCTCAGGTTCCTGAAGAATTAACGGTTCTTCAAGAATTTCCTTAGGTGGAAGAACTTTGAGACCCATCAAGTATATGATCCATTTCGCAAAGATGTATTCGAATGGAAGCCATGTCACATGACCTATGGGTATCACACGTTTCCTTGGTTTTCCAAGTTCCCTCCATAGATCCTTCCTTGAAGAGTAGGGAAGTGCTCTATCAAACAGGGCATCGATGAATCTCACTCTGTTTGGATCCAAGCTGTGGGCAAAGACGAGGGGGTCGTACTTCATGAAGGTTGGTACGTTCTCATTCAGTATTTCGTGAGAGCTCTTAGTTCTCAAGATGGGTAGAAGTCTCTCGTATAGCCTCTTCATTTCCTCTCGATCCCAAGGAAGTCTCCTTTTTACGAAACCTGATATGGGACTCTTCCATATCATGTGATGCCATCCACCCCCGGTTGTCATCAGTACGAGGCGGGAAAACCTCTTCATTCGATCCAGGGCAGCCACGATAACGGCGACCATCCCTCCGAGACAGTACCCTATCAAGACGTTGTTATCTGACCAAACCCTCATCGATTCTAGAAGATCCACTGTGCTCAGAGTATCAACGACAGCGTGATCCCATGCTCTCACAGCGTTCTCCGTATGTATCTCCAAAAAATCTTTCCCACTCATGGATCTGTCCTTAGTCCTTGTGTAATTGTAAGGTAATATCAGTATACCCGTGGTTATACCCGCGGCCGACAGGTGCGCTCCCATTTTCAAAAAGAATGGTATGTTTCTGCTGCCAAGACCGTGCAGTATGAGGGCACTTCCACTTGATTTTCCTCTTCTCGGCCTGAAGAGGTAGAGTTCCACGATCTCAGTTCCTTTCGCAGGTGAGTGGTACAGAGTTGGAAATTTTATGATAGAGCACCTGTATCTCCTTCCTCTCAGAAAATACCCACTCGTGAAATCCATTCTTCTCTTCTCGTATTCGTACATTCTCTCATCCCCTTGAAACGTGTTAATATAATAATACTTGTGAAGATCGAGTGCAAGGTGTCCTTTATAAATTCCCATCGGAAAGGTGGTAGAAAGACCCCGTGAGATATTTCCTCGGTGTGGATGGTGGTGGGACCAAAACACAAGCTGTCCTTGTGACTGAGGATGGAAGGCTCGTTTCAGAGAGAACAGGAGGCCCTACGAACATACTGGAGAATGGTGAAGAAATATTCAAGGAAAACATGGAAGATATTTTGAAACCGCTTTTGATGAAAGCTAAGGGAGAGGTAATATCGTGCCTTGGAATTCCTGCTGTCGGTGAGTTCAGGGACAGTGAAAGGATCATATCCAGGATCGTGGAATCAACTGTCGGGTTAAAACCCTCCCTCGTTGTAAACGATGTTGTCGTCGGTTGGGCGAGTGGAACCCTTGGGCGAGATGGAATTCATATCGTTTCTGGAACGGGAGCGATCGTCTATGGAAGACACGGGGGAAAAGAGACAAGGGTTAGTGGATGGGGAAGTATCATTGGAGATGAGGGAAGCGCTTATCACATAGGTGTTGAAACGCTCAGAGTGGTGAGTAAACAACTGGATGGGAGACTTGAAAAAACAGAACTGTGTGATTTCGTATTCAAGAAACTCAATTTCAAAGATCACTACGATTTCATTCAATGGATATACGATCCACATTCTGACAGGAGGTCTAAAATCGCTTCGGTCGCTGTTTTAACATACGAAATGGCGAAAAAGGGTGATAAATTCGCTCTCGAGATTCTTGAGAGAGCCTCTGAGGAACTCGCATGTGCTGTTATAACGGCTGCCAAGAAATTGGAGCTGAGTGATCCTTTAGTTTCATGCAGCGGGAGTGTCCTTGTGAAGAACGAGATAGTGAGAAAAAAATTCGAAGAGATTGTCAAAAAGAGTATGAACGCAAAAATTGTGACAGCGAAGTTAAAGCCCGTTTTAGGTGGAGTGATACTCGCTATGAAGCATGTTTTAGGCGATATACCCGAAGCGATCATCAGAAGATTGGAAGAAGCGAACGAAATGATATGAAAGAACCCGGCTTTCGCCGGGTTCTTCACTTTATAACCTTTTCCATAATTCTTGCAAGTTCCACAAAGCTTTCTTTAAGACTCGCCCCTCCAACAAGGCCTCCATCTATATCCTTTTGAACGATGAGGCCGAAGTAATTATTAGGTTTTATGCTTCCTCCATAGAGAATTCTAACATTTTCAGAAACCTCTTCATCGTACATATCCTTTAGGAGTTGCCTTATAAAGCTGTGTACCTCTTGAGCCTGATCAGGTGTTGCAACGACACCTGTTCCGATAGCCCATACTGGCTCATATGCTATCACCACTTTCAAAGCATCTTCTTTAGAAAGACCGTTGAATCCTTCTCTTACCTGTTTTTCCACGACACAGAAGGTCAGGCCCTTCTTCCTCTCTTCCAACGTTTCACCGACACAGAAGATGGGAGTCATATCGTTCTCTATAACCGCTTTTATTTTCTTGTTTATGAGCTCATCGTTCTCTTTGAAAATCCTTCTTCTTTCAGAGTGACCCACGATCACATATTCCACTCCGACTTCTTTCAACATTATTGGAGATATCTCACCCGTGAATGCTCCCTCTTTTTCAAAGAACACGTTCTGAGCGCCAAGCTTTATGTTCCTACCTCTGAGCATGTCCCCAATTTCAGAAAGAGCCGTGAAGGGAGGACATATCACTATTTCGAAGGATTCTATATCTGCTAGCTCATTCAAGAGCAAAGAAACGAACTTCTTCGCCTCTGCTATGGTTTTATGCATTTTCCAGTTTCCTGCAAGTATCAGTCTACGTTTTGTTTTTTTTTATCCGCGATACTCGCGATTCCTGGGAGTTCCTTCCCTTCAAGAAATTCCAGGGAAGCCCCTCCACCTGTTGAGACATGGGAAAATTTGTCAGAAAGACCGAATTTATTCACAGCTGCTGCCGTGTCTCCTCCTCCTATCACAGTCGTGGCGCCTTTTTCTGTCAGAGAAGCTATGGCAAGAGCTATCTGTTTTGTACCTTCTGAGAAATCTTCGATTTCGAAAACACCCATTGGTCCATTCCACACCACAGTTTTTGCACCTTCAAGTTTGCTTTTGAAGAGCTCGATAGATTCTGGCCCTATATCCAATCCCATCCAACCTTCAGGAATACCATCATCTATCTTGACCACTTTCTTTTCAACGCCTCCCTCCAGCTTCTGAGCTATCACAGCATCGGTTGGAAGAACTATCTCGACACCCCTTTCCTTAGCTTTATCCAAAATTTCTTTCGCTACATCCAATTTGTCCTCTTCATATCTTGAAGAGCCTATTTCTTTTCCAAGAACCTTGAGGAACGTGAACATCATCGCACCGCCGATGAGTATCTTATCAGCTTTCTCAAGAAGGTTGTTTATGACACCTATCTTATCTGAAACTTTGGCACCACCTAAAACGACGACATAGGGTTTTTCCGGCTCATACGTGACTTTCGAGAGGAACTTTATTTCCTTCTCCATCAAAAAGCCTGCGACACTCGGTATGAACTGAGCTATTCCAACGTTAGAAGCGTGGGCTCTGTGAGCGGTTCCGAAAGCATCGTTCACATGGATATCCGCAAGACTTGCCCATTCTTTTGCAAGCTCTGGCTCGTTCTTCGTCTCACCTGGATGAAACCTCGTGTTTTCAAGGAGAATAACCCCACCCTCTTTTAAATTCTCAACAGCTTTCTTCACCTCATCGCCGACAGGTTTCGGGACGAAGGTGACCTCCTCACCAAGCAGCTCAGAAAGTCTCTTTGCAACTGGTTTCAAAGAAAGGCTGGGATCCTCTTTACCCTTGGGTCTTCCAAGGTGGGAAAGAAGAATGAGCTTGGCACCTTGCTCGAGAACATACTTTATCGTTGGAAGAGCCCTTCTTATCCTGGTATCATCTGCGACCTCTCCATCCTTTATAGGAACGTTGAAATCAACTCTCATTATGACTTTTTTCCCTTTCAAATCAACATCCCTCACTGTGAGCTTTTCCACAACCATCACCTCCTACAAAACGTGAGGGTGGATCATCCACCCTCACATTTTTATCAACATCTCCAAGGTATCCACAACTCTGTTACTGTATCCGTACTCGTTATCGTACCACGAGAACACCTTCACGAGATTCCCCTTCACGTTGGTAAGGGTAGCATCGAATATACCGGAGTAGGGTGTTCCGACTATATCGCTGCTGACTATGGGATCTTCGTTGTATGCTATGATCCCCTTGAGTTTCCCTTCAGTTACTTCCTTCATGACAGAGTTGATCTCTTCAACGGTGGTTTCCTTTTCAACCACAGCGACGAAGTCCGTTATAGAACCATCGGGAACGGGAACTCTCAAGGCAACTCCATCCAGTTTCCCCTTTAGCTCAGGAACGACTAGAGCAACAGCCTTCGCAGCACCGGTCGTTGTGGGAATCGTGTTTATAGCCGCAGCCCTTGCCCTTCTCAAATCCCTGTGAGGAAGGTCAAGAACCCTCTGATCGTTAGTGTAAGCGTGAATGGTCGTTAAAAATCCCCACTGGATTCCAAAATGCTCATGAAGGACCTTGACTATTGGTGCTATCGAGTTCGTTGTACAGGATGCGCAGGATATGATGGTGTGCTCAGGTTTCAGCAGATCTTCGTTACATCCTATGACTATGGTCACATCCTCTCCCTTGGCAGGGGCTGTTATTATGACCTTTTTAGCTCCCGCTTTAAGATGGAGCTCAGCTTTTTCCCTGGTTCTAAAAATTCCTGTTGATTCTATAACTATGTCTACACCCAGATCTTTCCATGGGAGTTGAGATGGGTCTGGTTGTGCGAGAACCTTTATCTCCTTCCCGTCTATGATGAGACTTTCAGGTGTGTAGCTCACCTCTCCTTTGAACTTTCCATGAACGGAATCGTACTTAAAAAGGTTCGCAAGCGTCTTTGTGTCAGTCAAATCGTTGATGACCACTACTTCGATATCTGGATTCTTCCTTTCATGGATGATCCTGTAGACCAATCTTCCTATCCTTCCGAAACCGTTGATAGCAACTCTCGCCATTCTTTCATCCCTCCTTCTGATATGTATTTCAAATGATCCCTGGTATCCCGAATTGCTGAGAGATTTTTTCGGTCTCCTCCTGACGTTTTTCTTCGATCCTTCTCATTGTCTCGTTTACAGCCGCTATTAAGAGATCCTTCAACATATCCACGTCCTCTGCAACATCTGGATCTATTTCTATATCCTTTATCTCGTAGTTACAAGTCGCTTTGACCTTGACAGCCCCTCCGCCAGCGGAAGCCTCTACTTCGATCTCTGAAAAACTCTCCTCCAGCTCCTTCATCTTCTTTTGAAACTCTTCTTGAAGTTTCATCATCTCTTTCAGGAGTTTCTCTCCTTTTCCTCCATAACTTCTACCGCCAAACCCCTTTATCTTCTTCATCTTCTCACTCCTCACCTTCTATTTCAACTCTTCCAGGGAAAAGCCTTAAGATCTTGTTCACAACCTCTTCCACCGTTTCCTTCTCGGTTCTGAGTTTCAGGGATATATCGGCAACTTTCCCCATCTTGCTGTTGAAGATATTTTCAAGCTCTGGTAGTTTCTTTTTCAGGATTTCGTAATGAAAAGCTTTGGTACTATCGAAGATGACCTCCACTTTGCTATCTGAGATCTTAACGTCCGCTAGGGCCAGTGCAACGAATACAGAGAGATCTCCTTTTTCTTTCAACTCCTCTAGAACTTCTTCTAAAATCCCTTTCTCTTCTTTCGTTTCTTCAGTTACTTTTTCCTTTGATACTTTCTTCTCCTCTTCAGAGGGTTTCTCCCTGATCACAACCTTCTCTTTTTTCTCTTCTTTCTTCTCTTCCTTTTCTACCACTTCTTCCTTCAAGAACTTGGAAGCTATGTAGGAGGATCCCACCCTGCATATCAACCTTTTTTCCTCAAAGAACCTTATCTCTCTCATGAGATTCATGAGTTGCCTGGCAAGCTGTATCAAAATTTGATGGCTGATATCGTACGTTCTGCGGGTTCTCTCTATATCATCAAGAATATCTTTCACAGCTTCCTGCAAGAGAAGTTCAAGATCTTTCCCGCTGTAGTACACCTTGTCCACTACTTCTAAAACTTCTTCCAGCTTCCCTTCTATGATGGACAGGACGTACTTTCTCACCAGATCGAGTGGTATAAGGCCTAAGGCTTTCTCAACATCCTCCAGTGTGATCTTGCCGCCAGCAGAGAATTTCCAGACCTGCTCCAGAAGTGTCAAAGCATCCCTCATACCACCTTCTGCTCTTCTTGCCAAGAATCTTAGAGCGTCTTCTTCTATCTCCATACCTTCTTTTGAAGACACTTCCTTCAATCTTTCAAAAATCAGATTCTCAGGAAGGTTCTTGAATTCCAAAACTTGGCATCTTGAGACTATAGTAGAAGGGACTTTTTCCAGATTCGTGGTTGCAAGAACAAAAACGACATGCTCAGGTGGTTCTTCTAATGTCTTCAAAAGAGCGTTGAAAGCTTCCTTCGTTAACATATGAACTTCGTCTATTATGTACACCTTGTATTTTCCTTCGATTGGACGGTATCCAGCTGCTTCTCTGATCCTTCTTATTTCGTCAATTCCTCTGTTGGAAGCTGCATCGAGTTCCACAACATCCATGAAGGTCCCTTCATCTATGGCCAAACATGACTGACATCGATTGCAAGGCTCGGCACCTTTTCTGCTCTCGCAATTCAAGGATTTCGCTAGAATACGAGCTGTGGTGGTCTTTCCCGTTCCTCTTGGGCCAGCGAATATATACGCATGAGCCACTCTGTCCATTTTTAACGCATTTGTGAGAACTTTTTTTACATGATCTTGCCCAACTATCTCTGAAAAACTCTTGGGTCTGTATTTCCTGTACAGAACCTCCACGAAAATCACCTCAAAAGCCTTATGATAAAATAAATCTTGCTTAATAGGATTATACCAAATGTTCTTGACCTGGAGGGAAAAATTGTGAAAAAAATAACGATAATACTCCTCTTAGTGCTCTTGGACCTGATGGTGTCCACTGTTGGTGAAACGACTATCTATGAAAGGAAAGTTGAATTCAAAATCGTTTACAATGAAAGTTCTGATCAGGAATGGTTTGAAGATTTTGTAAAAAAAACCAGAAAAGACCATGGGTTACCAATAAATGAAGATTTTCTGAAGGATCTGAAAGAAACCATTTTCGATGTTTCAGAAGAGGTCGGTATAGATCCACTACTTTTAATAGCTATCATAGAAGTGGAGAGCGATTTCAGAAATATCGTGGGAATGTCGGGAGAGATGGGTATGATGCAGATAAAGAAAGAAACTGCTAAAATGGTAGCTGAAAAGTTCGATTTGAAAGAGCCAGAGGAAGGTTGGGAAGAACTTATTTGGAATTACAAAGAGAATATAAGATTCGGTGCCTATTACCTCAAATACCTTTTGGATAAGTTCAATGGAAATTTGAGGAGGGCTCTTGAAGCGTACAATGGGGGTAAATGGAAGAAGGAATACGCTGAGAAGGTTTTAAAAGTCTATGAGGAAGTGAAAGATTATGCGAGTTCTGGTGGTGGAGGATGATGAAAAAATAGCGAGACTCTTGAAAATCGTTCTCGAGGAGAACAATTATGAGGTTGAGGTAGCCCACGATGGAGAGAAAGCGTTGTACCTATACGAAACTTACAACCCGCATCTCATCGTGCTCGATCTGATGCTCCCTAAAATCGACGGTTTCACAGTTTTAGAGAAGATTAGAGAAAACGATGAAGAGATAGGTATAATCGTCCTCACCGCAAGAGGCGAGGTCGAAAACAGGATCAAGGGACTTAAAAAAGGAGCAGATGACTACATTCCAAAACCATTTCACCTTGAGGAACTTTTGGCTAGAATAGAACGTGTTGCAAAAAGGATCAGAAAGGTGGATAGGATAGAAGTGAATGGAGTCGTATTGGACATCGAAAACTGGAAACTCGTTGTGAATGGGGAAAAAATCGACCTTTCCGAGAAAGAATTTACTCTTTTGAAGACACTATTCGAAAATAAAGGACGGGTGCTGAGCAGAAAAGAGATTCTCGAGAGCGTCTGGGGTGATTCTGAGAATATCTCGAAAAACATCGTGGACGTTTACATAAAGCATCTAAGGGACAAACTGGGAAGCAAAGGTGACATCATTAAAACGGTTAGGGGAAAAGGCTATGGTGTTCAAGGCTAAGTGGAAGATTCTGATAACTCAAACTGCCCTCTTCTCACTTTTTTTAGGAATAGCCCTTCTGATCTCGTACAACGTTATATCGGCTATCTACGTGAACAGGATCGCAAGGCAGATAGTGGAACCTCCACTTTTGAAATTTGAAAGATTCCTGGAGATACCAAATATAGCCGTTTTCGCATTGAACGATGAAATAAGGGTTGTAAGAACCCCTTTCTCCAAAGAGTTAACTGACAAATTGATTGAAGTGGCGAAAAAATTGAAGGATAGAAAGACTTTAAAAAGTCTGGAAGGAGAAGACTTTCTTTTTCTGAAAATCGAAATCAGAAACAAGGAATTCGTGGCTGTGAGACCTCTTGGTTATGTTCTGTACTCTCTCAGAAGAAGCTTTTTGTTCATCTGGATCGTATTCTCGGTGGTATCTTTCCTCCTGGGTAACATGGTGATCTCAAGAGTTTTAAACCCGATAATGGATATGATAAGACAAGCGAGGAAATTTTCCGGTGAGAACCTGGGAAGGAGACTTCCAGAACCTGAGACCCATGATGAGTTCCAAGAACTTGCAAAGACATTGAACGAAATGCTGGATAGAATTCAAAAAGCTTTTGAAAGGCAATCCCAGTTTATGAACGATGTATCCCATGAACTGAAAACACCTCTGACTTCCATCCTTGGATATTCCGAACTCGCCTTGAGGTTCTCGGATAGGGAAGAAATAGTGAAAGAATCCTTAGATTCCATCAGAGAAACTGCCGATAGAATGATGAAACTGATACAGAACATGTTGGATCTTTCAAAATCTCTCGAAAACTTAGTGATGGAAAGGATTGACATGAGACATTTTTTGGAAAAGCAGATAGAGAACTTCTCGAAAGAATTTCCTGAATTCCAATTCGATCTCTCAGGAGATGGAGTAGTTGTAGCGGACAGAAAAGCTCTTGCCATAATCGTGAAAGCCCTTGTTGAAAATGCGATAAAATTTTCAGAAAATAAAAAGATCGTGATTTTGAGATGTGGGGATGGTTGGTTCTCTGTTGAAGATAAAGGAAAGGGTATTCCACGTGAGGAACTGGAAAGGATATTTGATAGATTCTATAAAGTTGATAGATCCAGATCAACGGGTGGATATGGTCTCGGTCTTTCAATTGTCAAGAAGTACGTGGAAGCTATGGAAGGAAGAATAGAGGTAGAGAGTGAACCTGGAAGAGGGACGAAGTTCACAGTCTTTTTAAGATCTTCTTGATTATGAAAGCCAAGGGTATTGATATACCTAAGGAAAGAGCCGTTCTGTATAGAGAAACGAAAATGGGTGCTTTGATGTGACAGAAAGTGTTGAACATGGAAACAAGGGCGATGGATCCAAAAGCTTCCACTATGAAAAACCATCTGTACTTTTCAAAGTGCTTGAGAGTTAGGAAGAATGGAAAAGCCAATATCTCTTTAAAACGGGG
>CAZANP010000025.1:10426-23398 GCA_964486555.1 uncultured Thermotoga sp.
ATATCTGATTCAGATGGTAAAAATCACTCAGAGAGAGATTAACGAGTAACGATAAGGCTAAAAATCCCAAAATCGTTAGCACTCTCTTTCTCTTCGCCAGATCATAGATCGCCAACGTGCCTAGAATTCCAAGATACGATACCATCAGGTTCTTATCAAAAAATAGAAATATCATTGACAGTATCGCAAGTACAGGATGGTATATGGCGATCAAAAAGGTAAGGAGAATGAGCGGTACGATCCTAGGGAATGAGGGTTCTTTCTCCGGGGGAGGGGGGAAACTCACCGGTTTCCCTGGGATGGCCTTTTCCAATCTTTTAACCAGATCTCCTTCGTCTATACCAGGAAGGGATCTTATCCATAAAACTTCGACACTCCTTTCAAGAACAGCTCTTCTGAACCTGTGGTATACGTTTTCCTGAGATAAATTGAGTTTCTCGATCTCTGCCGGTTTTATGAAATGAACTCTGAAAAATTTTTGTTTCTTTCTGAATCTTGCAACTTCCCTTGAAAATTCCCAAGAAGGATCGAACTCTAAGATACCATGCCAGATACCTCTTCTGTCCAAAATCTTCGCTATTTTTTCTGGATCTTTATTCACAGGTTTTCCTTTAAGAAAAACCACAGATGCTCCTATAGATGAATTCACATCTGATGAAAGGTCCCATAACTCTATGTTCAGTTCATCCAGATCTTCATCTCTTATGACCGAGAAATTCAATCCTTCAAGATCACATCTCCATCTCAAGGGGAGAAAAGCGGATATCACGATAAAAGACGAAAGAAGAAAGATGTAAAACAATTTATCTTTCAATTTCGATTTCAAGATCAACCCCATCCACCTGCCCTTTCAAGCACTGCGAAGACCAGCCGTAAAGAATATGTCCTGAAAGAGTTATACCACAGATCTCTATCTTCTTTTCTTTTCCTAAATACACGACTTTCGGTTTCTTTTCCATCTTAGTCACATAAGGGTTCTTTACAAGGAATATTTTCTCCGATGAGTTCCCATATGTATCGACAGCTTTGACGTAGACAACATGTCTACCTGGAGGTATGGATCCTTTTATAGGTTTTCCATCGCACACGATCGTTAAGTCCACTGCCGTCATATCGTGTACCGTTATTTTACCATTCATCAGTTCCAGCTCCGGAGGGGTTCTGTCAACCACCCTCACAACCAAGTGGATCATGTTATCATCTTCAAAACCAAAGAGATTCATGACACCAGGGATTCTAGGTACCAGTTCGTGATTCTCCATTCTTTCCAAACTGCTAAACCACGTCATTTCAGGCAATATGAGTTTTTTTCCCAACTCCCAGATCAGCTCGTAATGCTCCCTTCTAAACTTTAAAGGTTCCACATAAACGGTTTGGGAAGATGCCAGCCCAAGCTCGTTTTTGACGTTTATTTTGAGAGTACCACTCTTTTCTAAAACTATGGGGATATTCTTCCCTTTTCTGCCATCGAATTCCCACAAGATGTTGTACCTGTAATTATCCTTCACTTTAACGAAGACCACCGTACCGAAATCTGGAAAGGTTACAGGATAGACGGCCAAGATAGGCTTTTGAGGCTTAGCATTTATGTCACCATACACGATCCATTCCTTCGGCATTTCGAACTTTTTGAAGAAATAGGATAAGAATTCCATGAATTTATTTCTGTTAATAGGTTCCTTTACCTGGATTTTCTCGATCGAATATATCTCTATGGGGAATCTGTCGATTCGAACACCCTTGAAAATACCTGCTTCAAAATCTTTCACTAATTTTTCGAAGAATTCCTTTGGAACCCTTATATCCCCCTCCAAGACTCCTATTGTTCTTCCATTTTCGAGAACGATGAGTTTCTCCTCTGGAAATTTTATGGAAACTTTACCTTTAATATCGGGGGGCTCGTACACATAGGCAACTCCAGAGAAAAAAGATAAGTCTTCTTCAACTTCAACATGTGAGAATACATTTTCAAATGGTACGAAGCATGTATTGTTGTACGTGTTCACAACCAATATGTATGGAAAACATGAGAAACTAGCTATGAGTGAAAAAAATATGAAGAGCGATTTCATCTCTATCTCTCCTTCTCAAGGAGAGAGAGAACTTTTGAAAGATCTTCGGGGAGAGGACTTTCAAACCTGACTTTTTCCATCTTCCAGGGATCGAAAAAGGATACTTCCTCACAGTGAAGAAAGAACCTTTTCAAACCATACTTTCTTTTGAATTGTCTGTTGAATTCTTTATCCCCATAGAGCCTGTCTCCTACTATCGGATGGTTTATGGAAGACATATGCTTTCTAATCTGGTGCTTCCTACCAGTATATGGGATGACTTTTAAAAGTGAAACATCATCGTAATTCTTTAAAACGATGTATTCAGTCGATGCGTCTTGGCTTTCTATAGGCTCATCCACGGTTCCACTTTTTTTCACGATCCCTTTTACCAGGCAAATGTAGATCTTCCTTACTTTTCTATCTCTAAACAGTTCTCCCAAAATTCTTGCTGATTCCACATCTTTTGCTACAATCAAAACACCCGATGTCTGCTTATCCAACCTATGAACGAGATGAGGCGTGAAGCCTTTTTCTTTTCCGTAATACATCAATCCTTCTATCAACGTCGCCACATGTATTCCCTTCCCTGGATGGAGGGCTATACTCGGCGGTTTGTTCAAGACGAGGTATCTGTCATCTTCGAAAATGATATCGAGCTCCATAGGCTGGGGCTCAAGAGAGTCTTTCTCGGTACGTTTAAATCTTTCAAGATTCACATATCTTATCTCGACAACATCTCCAACTTCCAATTCGAAGGAGGGATCCCTTGCCCTCTTACCGTTGACATAAACCTTTCCCTTCCTCAAGAACTTGTAAATAGCCGACAAAGGGACATCGGGTAATTTCTTTCTCAAAAATCTATCGAGTCTTCTATAGTAACCCTGTTTCTCCACCTTCTCTTTAAACATACACTCCTTCAATCCCTCACTTCCACGATTTCATTCTTTTCGTTGAGAATCACCACAACAGGCTTCACATACTCTTCTGATGAAGCTATGGCAAAGGACATTATTATGATTCTATCACCTATCTCTGCTTTTCTTGCTGCTGCCCCATTTAGAACGATCTTCCTGCTACCTTTCTCTCCTCTTATAACATACGTCAGAAACCTTTCACCGTTGTTCACATTTGCAACCAGAACCATCTCACCTTCTTTTACATTCGAGAGTTTCATGATCTCCTCATCTATTTCGATACTCCCAGTATAGTTTAGATTCTTGCCTGTAACAACCGCCATATGTATCTTCGATTTCAGGTATATTCCAAACACAGGAATCCCCTCCTGGTAGTATATTCTACCTCATCTTCTGAATATGTATCCAAAGAACGAAGCGATGTAGGAGGATGAAAGGACAAAGAATATGGAAAGGGCTATTGCTTTCAAAGAAAATAGCTCCATCAAACGGCTGAAGATCTCCTCGCCTGAGAATAACACCTTTATCATAAAATAGAAACAGACACTGGCAATGAGGAACGATATAGTAAGAGTTACGAGAGATTTTGCAAAAGATCCAGTCCTATACCCGATTACGAAGAAAATCACAAGAGATCCAGCCCATACAGCGAATGTGGGAAGAGGTGAAAAAGGGCCAAGGATTAACTCGCTCAGGTTGAAAAGAAATGCAAATGAAGATGTCAAAAAGTTTATCACCACATCGCATCACCTCAGAATCTTAAAGTCATGAACTTTTCGATCCACCAGTGTTTCACCTTCACATTCACGAATCCGGAAATTTTCCAATTTTGCATGTGTTTTTTGACAGGGAAAGAGATTTTTAATCTCCTTGTTTCCGAATTCACCGACTGTGAGAAAACCTGTACCATATCACCTTTTTCATCGATTATTCCCAATTGATACTCCATAACGAACACCTTCAAACCCTCGGGAACGAGTAGATTTATCTCACCTTCATACATTCCATCGTTTACAGCGATGTTCACATTTACCGTCAATTGATTAACCTTTCTTGTGTAGGACACATTGAAAAGAATCCCCGCAACGAAATTTGCACAGAGGAGGGAGAAAACTATGAGGAGGGTGATAAAACCCTTTGAGAGATGCGATTTCACGCTATCTCCTTCTTTCTGGACAAAGGATTATCTTTCAAAACCCTCTCTCAATATTTTCAGGCTACTTCTGTATTCATCTATGAACCTATCCATGCTGTTGATTTCCAGTATCACGATTCCTTCAAAATCGTTCTTTTTGAATATGTTTATAACATCTTCGTAAGGGATGATACCCATACCGAGTGGCAGGTGAATGTCTCCCAAACCGTATACGAATCTAAAATGATATGTTTCTGGGATCTCCTTGTAAGTTAATGCATACTCTCCAAGGTTATCACTGACATGAAGCTCTACAATTTTCGGGAGGGCCAATTCTATTTGTTTTATAAAATCCAATCCGTAGTAGTTGGTTATCGTGAAAAGATGCGCTATATCCAAAGTGATACCAACGTTTGGATGATCCACACTCTCAACTACTTCAAGAACTTCCTCCATAGTTTGAGTCGTGTTTTCAACACCTATCACGAGGTTGTAATCCTGAGCCAGGTCTCCTAAAATTCTCAGGGATTCTATCTCCGCTCTCACCTGATCTTTAGCTGCAAGATCTAGATTATGATCTATCTCCCCACAGTGGTACACAACGACCTCTGCTCTTATCTCCTTCGCAAATTGAAGAGTTGACTTCATGACTTCCATATGAAGAGGATTGAATTTGTTCTTGAGGTTCGTTATATCAGGTGCGTGAACCGTGTACTTAAAATTCCATTTCTCAAGGACCCCTTTAACCCTGTCCAATCTGTTTTTCAATATCTTCCCTTTCAGTATCACGTCCAAACCTGCTGGGGGTATTTCAACATAATCCACATTCAGCTTTTTGAAAAATTCAAGTTCTCTTTCAAGTTTACTCAGAACTCCTCCTATCCTTCCCGTATCCACGTTAACACCTATGCCTTTAACCATGTTATTCACCTCAGAGAACTGCTTCCTCTGTGTCAGGATCGAACAGATGAATCCTGTCTTCGTTTGGGAACAGACTCACTTCTGTTCCTTCCCTAGGTACATCACCAGGCTCTGCAAATATCTTCACGAGCTCCCGCGTTTTATCCATCATCACGTTTACTATAACATCCCTACCCAAAGGCTCCAGAACGTACACAACACCCTGTATGGCCCCTTCTTCTTTCCCTTCTTTTATAACAACATCCTCTGGTCGGAAGCCAAGGACGTACTTTTTGTTTTCATCTACCTCCACTTCTTTTGGGAGTTTTATTCTTGCTGTATCTCTTACAGCGTATTTCTTTTCTTCTATTGTGAAATCTCTCAAGAAGTTCATCGGAGGGTTACCAATGAAAGCAGCAACGAACATGTTCCTCGGGTTGTTGTAAATCTCATCTGGCGTTCCATATTGTATCAACTTTCCCTGGTTGAAAACCGCGATTCTAGACGCCATGGTCATCGCTTCTGCTTGATCGTGCGTAACATATACGGATGTTATACCCAGATCTTCCTGAAGTTTCTTTATCTCCGCTCTCATCATCATTCTGAGCTTCGCATCCAGATTCGAGAGTGGTTCGTCAAAGAGTAACACCTTGGGCTCTTTGACGAGGGCCCTTGCAAGAGCAACCCTCTGCTGTTGTCCTCCAGATATTTGAGAAGGTTTTCTATCAAGCAAAGAATCTATCATCAGCTTTTTTGCGATTTGAACCACTTTTTTGCTGATTTCTTCTTTCGATAACCTCTTCGCTCTCAACGGGAAAGCTATATTTTCAAACACGTTCATATGGGGGTAAAGTGCATAATTTTGAAAGACCATACCAATTTCCCTGTACTTTGGAGGGACATCGTTCATTAATATATCATCGAAGTATATCTCTCCATCGGTTGGTTTGTAGATACCTGCCAGGGTCAAGAGCGTTGTGGTCTTTCCACAACCAGATGGCCCAAGGAGTGCCACGAATTCTCCATCGTTCACATCGAAAGATATACCATCAACGGCCTTTACCTTCCCGAAATATTTTTTCAAGTTCACAACCCTTATTTCAGGCATCAGCCCTTCACCCCTCCGATGGTAAGCTTGATCATGTATTTGCTGACCAGGAAGTAAAGAATCAACGTTGGAATGACGTAGAAAAGGCCAATAGCGGTTACCAATCCATAATCCACGAATCTAAAATCTCCGATGATGGATTTCACGTACTTTGAAAGTGTCCACGTTTCCTGAGTGAATATGAATGTGTTCACGAAGATGAATTCAGACCAACCCGAAAGGAATCCAAAGACGGCTGTAACAGCCATTCCTGGTTTGACAAGCGGTAGGATTACCCTCCACCAAACCTTCATTCTCCCATATCCATCAATGAGGCCTGCCCATTCCAATTCCCAGGGAATACCATCGTAGAAACCTTTC
Organism: uncultured Thermotoga sp.; assembly: GCA_964486555.1. Classification (GTDB taxonomy): domain Bacteria; phylum Thermotogota; class Thermotogae; order Thermotogales; family Thermotogaceae; genus 4484-232. The sequence goes on from CAZANP010000025.1 coordinate 16,898, forward strand.
ATTATCCATGTCCCCCATGGTATTTCGAGGGATGCTTTTAAAAGAATGACTCCTATGAGCTTATCCAAAAGTCCTGTTACCTTGAGAACGTAAAAGACCGCAACGAGCAAAGATATCGTTGGAAAAGCGTGAAGAACCAACACGAACTTCATCGTGAAGCTTCTTCCTCTGAAATTGTATCGTGAAAGAGCGTATCCTCCCATGCTGGTGATCAGAATCTCGATACCCATGACACCAAGCGCAACCCACAGTGTGTTGAGGGTCGCTTTCCATATGTTCGGATACCCCTCCATCGTTTCCCACAGAAATCTCCAATTCTTGATGGTGAACTGGGTTGGTATAAAACCCCGCACCACATCCACGCTGAAGGATCTTATTATGAGCCACAGGTATCCTAGGATGATGGGAAGTGTCACTACTATCAAAATTATGAAGATGACAGTGTTCAAGATTTTTTCACTGTTTTTCTGGAAGAACGTTAGTTTGAATTCTCTCTCCATATCAATCCACCTCTATTCTGGGTCTTTCCATCAGGGCTTCAAATCCAAAAGCTTTCAGATAAAGAAGTGCTGCGATGATACCTATTATGACCAGAATGACGGAGAGAGCTGCCCCGTAACCGAATCTGAAGTTCTGGAAAGCTGTGTGATAGGTGTAGAGAGCCCAGACCTCTGTTTTAAAAGCAGGACCTCCATCTGTGATGATCAAGATATATTCGAAGGAGGTGAGAAGGGAGAGTGTTTGATAAGCCGTCACGAACAGAATCTGCCATTTTATCATGGGAAGTGTGATCCTTCTCACGATAGTAAACCAACTTGCGCCATCTATCATCGCTGCTCTGAAATAATCAACGGGAATCGATTTGATGGAAGCTGTGAAGATCAGCATGCCCATGGATGCTCCAATGAAACCGTTTGCGAATATTATCATGAGCATTGGAGCGGAATGAAGCCAATCCTGAGGAGGTAGGTTGAAAAGAGCCCTTATGTTGTTCACAAGACCATACTTTGTAGGATCGAATATCCACATCCATAGAAGTCCGTAAACAACCGATGGGGTGAGTCTTGGAAGCATCCATAGGGATCTGAAAAAAGATCCCCATCTGTCACTTATGGTGGTTGTGAGGATTGAGAGAAGAAGCGCCATTCCAACGTTGAAGAATCCAAGGGTTGCGAAGGTGTATATCAAGGTGTTCTTGAGAACCTTCGGTATCAAAAAATCTGTCGCAAGATCGAAGTAATTTTGAAGCCCCACGAAATTCCATTGGAACATGTAGTCCATGCTGGTTAGAGAAAGAATAACTGTCAGAACAACTGGAATAGCGAAGAATATGGTGACGAGTACAAACATAGGAGATAAAAAAATAGCGGGCTTGCTGATCTTCACAGCTGATACCCCCCGATTGATTCAAAGGTGGATCCCCTTCAGGGGATCCACCTTGTTGCATTTCAATCACTCCTCGACGATAACAACCCTGTCTTTCAGCTGGTTCTTGAGTCTTTTTGCAATGTCATCCACGGCTTTTCCAGGGAGTGTTCCTCCTTCAACTGCAGAGAGTCCATCGAATATTATCCTGTTGAATTCGTTGAATCTGTCATCGTTCGGTATGAACGAAGAGAATGGCAGAAGTTTCGTTCCTTCGACCATTATGAAGTTCTTCTTGTACTCTGGGAACACCGTTTCCTGCCATCTGATTGGGAGGTGTCCACTCTCTATAGCGTGCCTGAAATTGAGTTTTGGATCGGTAGCGAGCGTTATTATGAGGAATGCAAGGTCTGGATATTTCGTATGAGAAGGTATCATGTAAACGACTGGGTGAGACAATGTGTTGGGTTTACCCTCAGCTGTTGCCTTAGGTGTTGGAGCTACCAGGAACATTTCCTGGAGTTCTTCGTCCGTTTTTCCGTAGTCCTTAATCCACTCAGCCCAGTTCCATGTACCACCCATCCATGCAAGAACTTTTCCACCTGTTACATCCTTATGCACGGAGCTCCATGGAGTTCCTATCATCGTCTTGGGCGTTATCTTCCAGACGTTCGTCAGGTTGTAGAAGAATTCGTACACCTTGTACATTTCCTTCTTGTTGAAGACGAAGACACCTTTTTCTTCGTCGTAGAAATCAACACCGAAGCTTGTGAATATCTGGAAGTAGTCGATTCCCATCTTTGGCCTGTGATAGAGTCCCCATTCTACCAATCCCTTATTGACAGCCTCTTTTGCAACCTCAACGAAATCGAACAGTGTGAATTCACCTTTTCTTATTTTTTCAGGCAAAGCGTTGATCTCTTCATCACTCCATCCGAGTTTCTTCAGAACTTTTTTGTTTATGTAGAACGGCCTTGCTTCTGTATCCTGAGGTACCGCGTATATCTTTCCAAGGAACTTCGTGGATTCCCAAAGGGATGGTATTATGTCGTAGTAAACCTCGCCCCAGTACTTTTTGATGTAATCATCCAATGGAAGGATGTAACCTGCTTTTGCCCAAGCTCCTATATCATCGTGACCAGAACAGAGAATATCGAATTTCTGCTTTGCTTGGAATCCAAAGATGACCTTCTGTTTGAAATCTTCCCATGACGTTGTGTTGAAGAAACCTTCGAGTTTAACTCTGATATCCGCTCCTGAATCTTCAAGTATCTTGTTCAACCTCTCAACAGCCGCTTTGAGGTTTTCGAATCTGTAGTAAGATGGATTGTCTGGTCCAACTGTCCATGCAGTTATGGTTATGGTCTTTACGGAGAAGAACGTAACAGCTGCAAGAAGCATTAAAGCTATTAATAGAAGCTTCTTCATACCTCTCCCCCCTTCTTAAGGAATTTGTTTTTTCGAATGCTTTCGTTCTTTTACGATATGATACTCTTTGGTCCTTCAAATAGCAAACTCTATTTTCGGTAGTTATTTCATTCTCTGGAATGATTTCTCCTTATATTCCGAAATATTCTCTCTATATTAATTATAACACTCCCTTTTTCCTCATTTTGTCTCCCCCGTTACCACATAACATGCTACCCCGTGATTTGGTCCAACTTCCTTTAAAGGAGGATGATCGTTGTTCTTACAAAATTCCGTTGCTATCGGGCATCTATCATAGAATCTACATCTTGGTGGAGGATTTATAGGCTTTGCTACAGATCCCTTTATATCCGGCTCCCCTCGTTTATATTCTGGATCTGGAACTGGGACTGCTGCCAAAAGAGCTTTCGTGTAAGGGTGCAGAGGATGTTTCAAAACCTCCTCTATGTCACCCTCTTCAACGATTTTTCCAAGGTACATAACGACTATCCTATTTGCCATGTACCTTGCCACTGCGAGATCATGGGTTATATAGAGGTAGCTCATATCCAGCTCTTCAGCAAGCTTCAGCATGAGTTTCATGATGCCTGTTCTTATAGAGACATCGAGCATCGATGTTGGCTCATCGGCAACGACGAATTTTGGTTTTAGAATCAAAGCTCTTGCAATGGCAACTCTTTGTCTCTGCCCTCCTGATAGCTCGTGAGGAAATCTGAACATGAAAGTTTCTGGAGGGGTTAATCCAACATTTGATAGCATTTCCGCTACCATTTCTTCTCTTTCTTTGAGAGATCCTATGTTGTGTATATTCAAAGGTTCTGCGATGATGTCGAATATGGTCATCCTTGGGTTCAAGGACTCGTATGGATCCTGAAAGATCATTTGGACTTCTCTTCTCAAATTGATGATCCTGTCTTTTCTATCCTCGATGAAAGAGTTTATGAATCTATCTTCAGACTTCTTGTATTCATCGAAAAATCGTTCAGCATATTTCCTATCCACTCCATTCAGATTTTTGATTTCGCTTTCTGACATGTTTTTGAACTTCTCCAGATACATCTTCCTAACATAATCCTTTGCTTTCTTTTCATGCCCAAACAAATAGGGGGTGACGTCTTCTCCTTCCATTATGACCCTCCCACCAGAAGGTTCGTAGAGTCCCACTAATATCTTCCCAGTTGTCGTTTTTCCACAGCCAGATTCACCAACAAGTGCTAGAGATTCTCCCTTTTTGATGCTGTAAGATACACCATCCACTGCATGGACGAACAACTTCACTTTCCTGAACAGTTTCCTTTCAGCGGGAAAGAGTTTTTTTAGGTTTTCTACCCTCAGTATCTCATCATTTTTCATCGAATGTCACCACCTCGCCTGGTTTCAGAGGATTAAAACACGCAATAAAATGACCTGGTTCGATTTCTTCATATGGTGGTTCTTTCTCAAGGCACTCCTTGGTCGCTCTTGGACACCTTGGCGCGAATCTACAACCTTTTGGCGGGTTTAAAAGATCAGGAGGTTCTCCTGGTATAGTTGTAAGTTCTGTTTTCTCACCTGCAACAGAGGGAAAAGCGTGCATCAAGCCATAAGTGTATGGATGAGCAGGTTTTTTAAATATCGTCACCGAATCGGCATATTCAACGAACTTACCAGCGTACATGACCGCTATTTTGTCACTCACCTCCGCTATAACCGCTATATCGTGCGATATGTATATCATGGCCATGTTCAGCCTTTTCTGTATCTTCTTCATTTCCTTCAAAATTCTATCTTGAACGATGACATCTAGAGCTGTGGTGGGTTCATCAGCGATGATTATCCTTGGATCACATGCGAGGGCCATGGCTATAATGGCTCTTTGTTTCATTCCACCACTGTATTGATGAGGATATTGATCCATACGCCTTGGATCCAGCCCCACCAGTCTGAAAAGTTGCGCTACCTTTTCCCTGGCTTTATCTATAGACATGTTGGGATAGTGATTCAACAAAGCTTCAACTATCTGATCACCAACTTTGTAGACGGGATTCAAGGAATTCATGGCAGCTTGAAATATCATGGATATGCCTTTCCACCTGTATTTCCTCATTTCAGATTCTGAAAGTGTTACCAGATCGACCTCTCCGTTCCCATCGTTGAAAAAGACATGACCTCCCATGAATTCCGCATTATCAGGTAATAGTCTTAATATGGTCATGGAAACTGATGTTTTCCCACAACCAGATTCACCAACTATCCCGAGGGATTCTCCCTCCTCAAGGTCGAAAGATATTCCATCGACGGCCTTAACGTATCCCATCTTGGTTCTATAGTACATTTTAAGATCCTTAACGGATAGAACCTTCACACGGATCACCTCTTCCTGAGCCTTGGATTGATAATTTCTTCGAGCCCTCTACCGAGGAAGTAGAAAGCGGAGCAAAGGAGTGTTATGGAAACACCAGGGGGAACCCAAAGCCACCAATACCTTGCAATGAAGCTTCCTATGAGGTACCCATTGGCTTGAGCTGTATGGATGATTATCCCCCAGGACATCCTTATATTCACAAGACCAAGGAAGGAAAGAACCGCCTCTGAAAATATGGCGCTCGTCACACTGAACATCATGTAAAGGAAAGAGAGTGGCAATATGTTAGGGATGATGTGTTTGAATATGATGTAACTGTCACTCGCTCCCGCAGATTTTGCAGCCTCTATAAACGGCCTGACCTTAACCGTCAGAGCTTGTGCCTTCAAAACGATAGTTATCGAACCGAAACCTGAAACGAGTCCTATTATCAGAGCGAGCTTAAACAAAGTGAGTTCAAGAAAAGCGCTTAAGACCATGAGTAATGCCAGAAGTGGGAACAACATTACGATGTCGGCAAGCCTCATGAAGAATGTATCCACAACTCCTCCAAAGTAAGCAGATGCAGCTCCTATTATCGTTCCTATGATTACCGTTATGAGAGCTGCGGTTATCCCAAGAACGAATTCTCTGGGGGTGCTGTACATCAGCTGAGACAGAACATCCCTTCCAAGAGGGTCCGTCCCAAGAGGGTGTTTCAAAGATGGCGGAGAAGGGTGAGAGTATATAGTTGCATCGAATCCTATTATTGGATCATACGGCGTATACATGTCGTAAAGGTCCATATCGTTTTTCCAATAGAGATTTTTCATTATAACGGGATACAGCGGATAGAGCGCTCCAAAAATAGCGAAGAATATGATAACGCCCAGACCAAACAGGGCAATTTTTTTCTCCTTGAAAAGTTCCCAATTTTGCCTGAAACTTCTCATCCACAACTTCAACCTTATTTTCCAAAGAGGTTCCTTCATGACGCTTTCAACACTCGTGTTCGCCACTCTTATCCCTCCTCAATACCTTATCCTCGGATCTAAGAAAGCATACAGAATGTCCGCCACGAGGTGAGCAATCAGAACGAATATTCCTGTGAAAACAAGGAGCCCCACCAGAAGAGGTATATCCTGCGAGTTCAGAGCCTCAAGGTATGTGAGTCCCATTCCCGGCCAGGAGAACATGGTTTCCGTTATGATACCCCCACTCATTGTGAAACCAAGACTTATAACGAAATTCGTTATCAATGGAAGAAGGGCATTCCTCGCAGCATGTTTATCCCTCACAACTTTATCGGGTAATCCTTTTGCCTTAGCGGTCGTTATATAGTCTTCCCTCACAATCTCAAGCATGGTATCTCTCATGACGAGCAT
>CAZANP010000025.1:23498-25050 GCA_964486555.1 uncultured Thermotoga sp.
TCGTTATATAGTCTTCCCTCACAATCTCAAGCATGGTATCTCTCATGACGAGCATGCTACCAGCGAAACTCAAAAGCGTGAGTGTCAGGATTGGAAGAACCATGTGCTTTACTATATCGAGTCCATAAATCCCAATACCACTTCTTCCCCAAAGGACAAGGGCAACGATGATACTCGCTGTGAGAGTTCCCCAAACTGTTATCCTTTTTGCCATCAAAGTTTTCTGGAAAGAAGCAACGATCAGAGCAACAAGAAGGGCCAGAAGGATCCAAAAACCTGTGAGAAGAAGCCTCAGAAACACCGTGTTGGAATCTATAGGAGCTGTTCTCCATAGATTGGGTTCTATGAACTGGTTCAGAGGAAGAAGCTTTAGAGTGACAGCGAAAAGCCAGATGTTGAATATGGCAAGAAGAGGAGTGAATATGGTCCAGAAAACTATCCCAACGAAAGTTGCCGCTTTATCAACGAATTTTCCTCTCTTCCACGCTATTCTCTTACCCAGGTTATAACCGACGCTGTAGGAGACGAGAGTTGCCGTCATGAAAAGAAAAAGGGTTCTTGGAAGTCTCTCTTTTATTATATCCGTGACTTTTCTTGGATAGTAAAGGAAAGATGTTCCCAGGTCAAACTTCAAAAAATTTTTCATGTAATATAGGTATCTTATAAATGGTGGCTTGTCGAGTCCGAACTGCTGTTTTATCTTTTCCCTGATCTCAGGTGTCAATTTTGGATTCATCACGTACTGACTCGCGAAACTTCCAGGCATGGCTTCCATAAGCCAGTAAACAATGGTGACATATATAAAAAGAAGTATAACTATTTGCAGAGTCCTTTTTCCAATGTATTTGAGCATCTTTCTACCTCCTCTTCAGATTTTAAGCCCAGCCCCTACTGGGGCTGGGCAGAAGGTTAGAAATACTCAGATGTATTACTCAACCGTTTTGACAGCAGCTGGCAACGCGTTCACACCCTGGAGACCATCGAGTGTTTCTTCGTACGGGAACACGATCTGATCTGCTCTGTATGCTTCGTAAATTGGTGCTGTGAAGAGAATAAGGTATGGCAGGTCTTCTGCCAACATTTCCTGGAGTTTGAATGCAAGTTTCCTTGCTTCTTCTATACTTGCTGCAGCGAGGAATTCATCTGCAGCCTTGTCGAACTCTGGATTGTTGTATCCAGGTGTGTTGAAGTCACCAGGTCCCATTCTCTTGCTGTGGAAGAAGTCTACGAGGTAATCTGGATACAACGTGATACTCCAACCAAGCATGTACATGTCGTAATTGAAGTTCTCATCCCAGACTCTCTGGACTATGTAGTTGAAGTCAACGAGGTTCGCTTTTATCGGAATACCGAGTTCGTTTGCCCATTTTTCGATGAATATAGCGGTAGTTGCCCTCATTGGGTCGTAACCAGGACCAGGTGCAAGGAGTTCTATCTCTTCAATCTTTCTTCCATCGGGTCCAATGAGTCCTTTACCTTTCCTTACGATCTTGTCTCCTTTTATCTTGGGCTCGACGATCCATTTGAATCCAGCTTTCTTGAGAAGTTCTAT
>CAZANP010000026.1:0-24162 GCA_964486555.1 uncultured Thermotoga sp.
TCTTCAACGCTGTGTCGAGTTCATCACTTGAAAAGATCTCATCTGCAAGCTTTGTCGGTATGTTCTCAATGTGTCTTTTAACACCTATTATGAAACAATCGAAGGTCTTCAAGATCCTCGCTATCTCCTGACCGATACCCCCGAATCCAACGATGCAAACTCTCTTTCCCCTTATGGATGTCCAAACCTCTCCAAAATGCCATATTCCTTCTTTCAGGTCGTTGTGATACTCCACAATCCTTCCAAGAAGGGAAAGAACGAGAGCAACTGCCCTCTCAGCGACGATTTTTGCATGGCTTTTAGTATTTGCAACTATCAAATTCCGTTCTCTCACGATTCGAAAATCTATATTGTCCACACCTGTCCAAGGGGCGAATATAATCTTCAGGTTCGGTGTTTTCTCCGACAATTCTCTTGTGAACCTACCTGTCACGATTCCTTCGGTTTTCTCCAGAATATCGTCTAAATTGCTAATACCACTTTTCTCAACGAACAAAACATCTCGAAACTCTTTTTTCAGGTTTTCTATCTTCTCTTTTAGAAATGGATTTTCATGGAGGAACAGTATGATTCTTCTCACATCAAAGCACCTCCCCGATTAAAAAACGATTAATATGTTCCCGTTTTCAAGCTATATTATGGGATAATCATATCAGTAATTCTTTACCATATGGAGGTGAATCTGGTGAAAAAACTCTTTACAACAGTAATCACAATATGTTTGTTCACTTTCCTATTTTCCGTGAGTTTAACAGATATCATCAACAGTGCAAGAGAAAACGATCGAGAATATCTGATAGTCGTTGAAACATACGAACAAGCGATAGAAGATCATGAAAAATCTCTGATCGAAGCAAAAACAGAGAGAGAAAGATTGATGGCTGAACAATCGTTTTTAAATTCTAAAAAATCCTACAGGAATTCTCTTTTGAAATTCTATCAAGATATAGTGACACTGTATTATTCAGCTATAGATCAAATGTTGGATCTCAAAATAAAGGAGAATTCACTCAAACTGGCAGAAATGGATTTGAACGATAAAAAAACGCTCCATGAGAAAGGCATAATAACTTACGAAGAACTAGAAGACGCCAGTATAAGTTATGAAAAAGCAAAATTGGATCTTGAGAAAACCAATTTTGAATACGAAAAGACGCTTGAAGATCTGAAATGGAGAACAAGCATCTCAACAGATGTGCTTTCAACATCAACGCTCATACTTTCTCCCGATGAACTACCTTCCTCTCGTACCTTTCTCGAGAGTGATCTCGATGTAAAAATAAAAGAAATAGCTTTAGAAGTAGCAAAACTCAATCTTGAAATGGCGAAAACGGAATCTTCGTACGATATAGAGAAAGCAGAAAGGGAACTCAAAAACGCCAGGAGACAATTGGACATAGCCAGGAGAAATTCAATGAAAAATTACGAGGAGAAGATCTTCAATCTCAAATATCTCTATGAAAATCTTCTCATCGCAAGAAGAGCTTATGAGCTCGAAAAGAAAAATCTGGAAAATGCAAGGAGGAAATACGAAAAGGGGATAATATCTGAGAAAGAATACATGGTCTCCTTGAACCAACTCTTATCTAAAGAAAAAGCACTCTTTCAAGCAGAAAAATCGTACATGTTATCGTTGATCGATTTTCTGATAAACAGCGGCCTTGAGGATCCTTTCATGAAGATGAGGAGATGAGTGAAGATGAAAAGAATCATCCTCTTCATGCTCATGATACCTTTAACGGTTGTATCCGGAACCTTTGTGGATCTGCTGAGAGAAAGACTCGAGAGCGATACCGGATATCTGACTGCTCTAAAATACGTGAACGAAGCGAAACAATTTTTGAGGAGTGATACTCTTTGGTTTCTACCATATTTCGATCTTGACACTCAATTATCCCTTTATGACGAATTCCATCTTGAAATGAATCCCACCATCTCATTCAACATAGAAGGATGGTCTTTTCTCCTTTCGAATACCATCTCTTTGGATGAAAGGAACGTTGTTGAAAGGGGATGGACTTTCTCTCTATCGAAGGAATTATTCGACGATGAAAGAATCGATGATTTGGAAACTTTCTCGAATTTCCTGAAAAGAAAATGGGATCTTCTCAGCAGCAAAAACAGAGTCTTCAAAAAGCTGGTTCAGGAAATTCTCGATAGCTGGTTGAAAAGAAGAAAAATGGAGATACTGAGCGAGAGAATAAAAATCATGAGGAAGAAACTCGAGGAGGATAAGAGTAAAGAAGGTCACACGATCTCGAAGGATGATATACTGCTCATGGAGAAAAGCATCATTTCTCTCGAAAGTAATATAAAAAAACTTGAGAAGGATCTTATAGACACTGTAAAGGTGAACGATGAGCTGTACAGAGAGGTTATGGATATCTTGAAAAGCCTCATAAGGGTCGACGCAAAGGATTTTAACGTAGAAAACAGATTGGATGTGAAAGCTCAGAAGATGCTATTAGAAGCTGCTGAAAAAAGAGAAAGAAGAATCTTTCTGGAATATCTCCCCTCACCAAGGTTATACCTCAACTGGTTCGAAAATCCTCCACAAGGCTCGGAAAATTTTTCGATAGGATTTGAGCTCAAGTGGAGTATCTCCGACAGAGGTGAGAGAGAAAAGAAAGTAGAGAGTATAAGATTGGATTATAAGATAGCGAAAGCAAACTACGAAAACCTTTTGGATACTGTGAAAAAAGAATTTGAGGGGATAAAGAAGGATTTGGAGATGGTAAAGCAACAAAGAGAGTTAGCAGAAATCGACCTCGAATTGGCCAGAAGCGAGTATGAAAGAGCTTCTCGAAAATTCAAGCAAGGTCTGATAAACGAAGAAGATTTAACACTTTCTAGATTGAATGTTGAGGAAAAAGAGCTGGAACTGGAAGAGCAAAAGATCAATGAAATTCTACTGAAGCTGGATCTCTTATCCGTTGTGGGAATGGATTTGACTTCGGAGGTGATGGAATGAGATGCAAAACAGTGGTTCTTCTAATGATGATTTTAATTGTGTTCTCTCTCACCGTATCCTGTAATTTGAGAAAGAACGAGAAAGAGCAGAATCCAACGGATCACTATGAATACACTGTCAAAAGAGGGATTCTCTTTGAAAGTGTGGATATATCGGGGCAAGTCGTTTCAGATGAAGAATACAAGGTCAAAAGTCTTGTATCAGGGGTTGTGGAAAGAGTGTTTGTCGAAAAGGGAGATAGGGTCAAGGAAGGAGACATTTTGGTTGAGTTAGACGATGACGATTACCTTTTGAATCGTATAAAAGCACTCCAAAATTATGAGAACGCTAGGATAAGTGGTTCAAAACTGTTGATGGAACAGAGGAAACTGGAATTACAGATAGCAGAGAAAAATCTTGAGAGGACAAAGATAAAATCACCCATAGATGGGGTTGTAGTGAGCGTTGATGTGAAAGAAGGAGATATCCTGAATGTAGGAAAGGTTGTCGCTACGGTGATAAACGATAAAAAACTACATATCGAGGGAGCTGTGGATGAAATCGATTTTGGAAAGATAACAATAGGTCAGAAAGCGATAGTTCATTTTGAGAGTCTTGGTGGGTTGGAAGTTCCCGCAGTTGTAACCTACATATCTCCCATTGCCATAACGAGTGGCGGGTTGAATGTTTTTCCGATAGAGCTCGGCTTTGAAACAGATGTTGAAAACAAGCGAATTGTCCCGGGTCTTTCGTGTGATGTGAGTATCGTGATCATAAGTAAGAAAGGTGTTTTAACTGTGCCGACAAATGCGCTTGGCCATACACCAAATGGGTATTACGTTGAGTTGAAAACAGAAGACGGTGTGAAAAAGCAACCTGTTAAGGTGGGTTACATTGGAGAATATTACGCAGAAATCAAAGATGGACTGAAAGAAGGTGATGTGATCGTTATAGGGAAAAAGACCGAGGTTTTGAAAAATAAACTTCCAAAGGTCACTCCTAGATTCTTTGGTGCACCGAGGAGGTAATCCAATTGGTGGTCCTTGAAAATGTTACAAAGATTTACAAAATGGGAAGTGAAGAGATAAAAGCTCTAGATGATCTTTCTTTGGAGATCAGAGATGGTGAGATATTAGTCGTGATGGGCCCATCTGGAAGTGGAAAATCAACGTTTTTACATCTTGTCGGTTGTCTGGACAGACCCACATCTGGAAAGATACTAATAGATGGGAAGGATATATCGAATTTAAGGGAAAGAGAGCTTGCAAGAATAAGAAACAGAACTATAGGGTTTGTATTTCAGCAGTTCAATCTCCTACCACGTCTCACGGCCCTCGAAAATGTGGAATTACCAATGATATACGCTGGTATCCCAAAAAGGAAGAGAGTTGAAAGGGCAAAAAAGCTTTTAGAGATGGTGGGACTTTCCGACAGGATGAAGCACAGACCTTCTCAACTTTCAGGAGGGCAACAACAGAGAGTGGCCATAGCAAGGGCCTTAGCGAATGATCCAAAGATCATACTTGCCGATGAACCCACTGGGAACCTTGATACGAAGAGTGGAGAAGTTGTGATAAACATTTTGAGAGATCTGAACAGAAAAGGTTTAACCATCGTGATCGTGACACACGATCCAGACATCACTATCATAGCCCATCGTGTGATTCATTTGAAGGATGGAAAGATCATAAAGGAAGAGGTGAGAGTTTGATATTCGAGCTTTTTAAAGAATCTTTAAGATCCATCATGTCTAACAAAACCAGAACGTTCCTTTCGATGCTTGGTATAACCATAGGCGTTGCTGCTGTTATAGCTGTTGTGTCTCTTGGTCAGGGAGCGAGTGAATCGGTTAAGAAAAGAATATCTTCCTTGGGTTCAAACATAATATTCATAACACCTGGGAGGATTGGAGGCGCTGGTGGAAGACTCGCTCAAGCCGTTGGGAACGTTCTTAATGAAGAAGATGTGAGGAAAATGAAGCAATTCTGTTATTCACTCTCCAACATCACGCCAGTTCTTCAAAAACAGTCGGTGATTCTCTTTGAGGAGAAAAATACCATAGCGACTGTCATGGGAGTTTATCCATCTATATTCGATATGATGGAGTTGAAAGTAGAAAAAGGGAGACCTTTTCTCGAAAGCGATGAAGGAAAAAGGGTGATCGTTCTTGGTGAGAAAATCGCAGAAGATCTGTTTGAAGGAGAAGATCCCGTTGGCCAAAAGGTGTACATAATCACTTCTACTGGTAAACAAAGTTTTACAGTAATCGGTGTTTTGAAAAAAAGTGGTCAACTCCTTTTCTTCAATCCAGATAACGCTGTTTTCCTCCCATTTAAAACGGCTCAATACAGAATCTTTCACACGAAGAAAGTGAGTCTCATAGTAGCTAAAACTATCTCTCAAGATCTAACCGATACAGCCGTTTCAGAGATAGACGATTACCTGTACAAAAAATTCAAAGATGAGAATATGTACAACATTGTGAGTCAAGAAGCGATCCTTTCTACTCTGAGTGAGACCATGGCCATTCTCAATTTGACATTAGGAGGGATAGCAGGTATCTCCCTTCTTGTCGGAGGCATAGGTATCATGAATATCATGCTGGTCTCTGTCACAGAGAGAACAAGAGAGATAGGAATAAAGAAAGCGATAGGTGCGACGAATTCTTCAATACTTCTGCAATTTCTCATGGAATCGATTATCATAACCTTGATTGCAGGTATCGTAGGTATATTACTGGGAGCTCTCATAGCCAATTTCGTGGGAAGGATGGTGAACATTTCGGTTCTGATAACCCCTTCGGTTATAATGATAGCCATGGGTGTTTCCACAGGTGTTGGACTGTTCTTTGGGGTGTATCCCGCCTATAAAGCCTCCAAACTCGATCCCGTGGATGCCCTTAGATATGAGTGAGCGTGAGATATTTCTCCAATTTCCTTCCTTGGATATTTCTAGGTATATCTTTATTGCATAAAAACTGAAAAATTAATACATATATGTTCACTTATAAACACATTTTGGCCAATTTTCCCTTGTGAAAAATTTTTAAGTACCTGTATTTCCCACAAAAAGCTATTTCTGCGATCATAGAAATCTTGCTAATCAGAAGGGATGAGATACCATGTCTTTGTAAGCTGAAAATATACGAGGTGGTTGTGTTGCGCGTAGAGATAGCGTTTGAAACACCCAACGGTGTTATTCCAATAAATTACAATTACTACTTATCCTCGTTGATCTATTCTTTGGTCGCATCTGTAGACAAAGAATTGGCTTCCAGTATCCATGAAAAAGGTTTTGGGAAAGGCTTTAAATTTTTCACATTTTCCCAGCTGTTTTTCAGGAATTTTAGGGTGGAAGGTGAAAGGATAAAAATCTTTGAAGGAGTGGGCTGGTGGTATGTATCCTCTGTAGTTGAAGAGTTGATAGAATGTCTTTTTTCATCTTTATCGAGAAGGAAAGACATAAAAATAGCGAACACTTCATTTAAAATCTCCGAAGTTCGTATTCTACCTCCTAAACATTTTGGATCTAGAGAGAGATTCAGGATGTTATCTCCCCTGGCTCTAAGTGTACCTGTTAAAAAGAATAAGAAACTTTACCATAACTATCTAACACCTTATGATCCAGAGTTCACCAGAAGATTCTCTGAGAATTTGGTGAGAAAATACAAAGCTTTATACGGGAAAACTCCCTCAGGTGATGTGAAGATAATACCGGACTGGGACTACATAAAATCTCGAAAGAGGATAACAAAGCTTTTGAATTACAAAGGTGTGAAAATAAAAGCAAGCATCTTTCCATTTGAAATCGCGGGAGATCCGGAATTGATAAAACTAGGTTATGAAGCGGGATTTGGAGAGTTCAACAGTATGGGTTTCGGGATGGTGAAACCCGTAGATTAATTCCTTTCCTCCCCTTTCATTTTCCTCAAGCGAGTTTCATCTTCACCATATCTTAATCTTATCTTTTCTAACCTTTCAACTATATGGTACGAACATACGTACTTAAATATATATTAGGGTGCTGACACAGTTTCAATCGAACCTTAGAGGTATCAATAAACGAAGCAGGGAGGTGCCGCCAGGTATGTCGGAGTGTTTGGAAATGAACATAGGTGGGGCTAGAGAAGTGTTGAAATTGGAACCAAGCTATTTTGAGGCTTCTGTTTTGGGAGGAATAAAAATACCCCTGCATTTCATAGCGATGGTTAGAAACATAACCAGATTGGTAGAGGAAGCGGAGAGATATGACGATATCGTATCCATATACGTTAAGACCCCCTATAGCGAATTCAGATCTGTTAAGAAGGTCAGAAAACATGACTTAGAAAAGGCAGAAGCTGCCATCGTGCAGAGATGCATACGGGAGGAGCATGGGGGATACACATCTTATTTTCTGATAAATGGCTTATACCTGAGAATCTAGATTTCATTCCATGGTAACTCATCCTGATACCGGTCCTTTCTATTCCCCCTTTGAGTGGATTCCATATACCTCGCCTTTGCGATCGTCTGAAAAGAAATCGATCGTAAGATTCTCAGTTCTTTATTTCTGTGACTTTCTTCCAAATTGATATACTGAGCTATGAGAGAAAAAATACGGGGGTGAAGATATGGTTATCAGACCAAACGATATGCGTGTGGAAAAAAGAGTGAATATGCGAGATGGGAAAGGTGAAGTGAAAATCACACATCTGTTGGAGAAGGATCTACTCAAAGGAAGAGCGCGTCTCTTTGCAAGAATAAAGATACCACCGAACTCTTCCATAGGTCTGCATAAGCATGAAGGTGAATTCGAGATTTTCTACATCTTATCGGGAAAGGGGATGTTTCACGACAACGGAAAAGATGTACCAGTCCAGGCAGGAGATGTATGTTTCACCGATTCTGGCGAGAGTCATTCCATAGAGAACACATCTAGTGAGGATTTAGAGCTTCTTGCAGCTATAATACTGCTCTGAGGATCTCATACTGTAAAAACAACTGGCCCCTTGCGGGGCCAGTTTTGCTTTTCAGCGTTGGCTGGGGCGGGTGGATTCGAACCACCGATCGCGGATCCAAAGTCCGCCGCCTTACCACTTGGCTACGCCCCAAATCTCTCGTGCTATAATTTTATCACTGTGAAAAAAGACTTTCAAGGTGGTGACAGTATTGGATACTATAAAGATCTCTTTCATTGAAGATGGAAAGGAAGTGATCATTAAGAAAGGAGAAAATTTACTACCTTTCGTAGAGAAATATCAGAAGTTTCATGCTTCCAAAATAGTCGCAGCAAGATTCAACAACTTCATCGTGGAGCTTTTCAGACCTCTTGACATAGATGGTAAAGTTCGTTTTATAGATTTGTCTGAACAGGATGGTGTTCGAATATATCAAAGAGGTTTACTTTTTGTCCTCAAAATAGCCATTAAGAAAAGATTTCCAGACTTAAAACTTCATGTTCTTCACTCACTTGGGAAAGGACTTTATTGTGAGATCTCGAAAAAGGGAAAAACGATTAAGCTGGCAGAAGATGAAATAAGAGATCTTGAGAAAGAGATGCGAAGTATCGTTGAAAAAGACGAAAAATTCGAAAAAATAACTCTTTATAAATATCAGGCGTTCGAGATATTTAAAAAGGAGGGAATGGAGGAAAAGATAAATCTCTTTAGGTATAGGAAGAAAAAAACGATAAAGCTCTATAGGTGTGAAGGATTCTACGATTATTTATACGGTTACATGCCACCGAGTACGGGATATGTGGATATATTTGCACTCAGACCGTACGATCAGGGATTCGTCCTGGTACACCCAGATACTACCTGTCCCGATAGATTACCCGTGTACAAAGAGCTCCCCAAATTCTCTGCTATCTTCTTAGAATATGCACGATGGCTCAAAATAATGGATATAGAGTACGTATACGATTTGAACGAGATAATAACCAAAGGCGAAAGGGCGGTTGCTAACCTGATACTTCTTGCAGAATCTCTTCACGAGAACAAGATCTCGCAGATAGCCAACGATATCGCCAGGAGAAAAGGTACGAGGTTGGTGTTAATAGCTGGACCATCTTCTTCTGGAAAAACAACTTTTGCTAAGAGGCTATCTGTTCAGTTGATGGTGAATGGTCTGAGACCGGTTGCCATATCTCTCGATGATTACTTTCTAGATAGGGAGAAAACACCTAGAGATGAATCTGGAAACTATGACTTCGATTCGTTGGAAGCCTTGGATGTTGATCTCTTCAATCGCAACCTTCTGGATCTATTCGAGGGAAAAGAGGTGGAAATCCCTAGGTACGATTTCAAGGTAGGAAAAAGAGTGAGAGGTAGACGCTTACGTATAGACAGAGATCAAATCGTGATAGTGGAGGGGATACACGGTTTAAACGAAAAATTGACGGAGATGATACCAAGGGAGCTCAAGTACAAGATATATGTTAGTGCTCTGACACAGCTCAACCTCGATAACCTAAACAGAATTCCAACAACGGACACAAGGCTTATAAGGAGGATTGTAAGAGACAACAAGTTCAGAGGTTACAGTGCCTATGAGACCATAAAGATGTGGTCGAATGTTAGAAGAGGTGAAGAAAGAAACATATTCCCATATCAAGAAGAAGCGGATGTTATGTTCAATTCCGCTCTTGTTTATGAACTATCGGTTTTGAAAATATTCGCTGAACCCTTGTTGGTTCAAGTACCGGACAGCGCCCCGGAATTTACTGAAGCTTTAAGACTTTTGAAGTTGTTGGAATACTTTCTCCCTATAACCAACATAGAGGATATACCCAGTCATTCCATATTGAGAGAATTCATTGGAAGGAGTATCTTCAAATACTGAAGAGGTGTTGAATTTGAAGACTTTAACAGCACTTTTGATAGTGTTCTCACTTTCGCTGTGTTCTGCTTTAACCCTCAACGCAGGAAAAAATCTGAATTTTGAAGAAATCCTTGAAATCCTGATAGATCTTTCGAATGTTCTAAACATAGAGCCTCCCTCTACTAACACAATAGGTAGTTTCGTATACATAGCGTGGGGAGATCACATAGTTTCAAAAATAAAAGGAGGCGATCTGTACGTTCTAGACAACGAACCTTTTGAAGGAGGAATTCCAACAGAGGATCTATTGAAAAAATTGAAGATACCGTATCACACACGAGATAATGAAATCATAGTTCCCGATACGATTATCAAAAGCATCGAAATGATAGGACGAAGTTTGGTAGTGGAATACACAGGAAAAGGTTCTTTCGACTTTGAAATGACGAACGATGGCATCGTATTGATATCAATAGGGGAAGTGTTCTTCAATGGGAACGTCTATGGATCAGGAAAAACGTTTGGAAATTTTCCCGTTAAAGGATTTAAAATCGATAGTATCCATAGGGAAAAGGGAAAGGTTATAGTGAACTTCAAGGAAAGTGGTATAAGAACTATCAAAATAAGACCGATTAATGAACGAATCGACCCTTTTGATCCCAATTTGACGATTCTGGTTGGATATGGAGATGGTAGGATCATCTTCAGAAACTTCGCACCGGATTTTAAAGGAGTTGATTGGAAAGTCTACAGCGAGACCAAAAAGATCGTTTATGAACTGGCAAGAGAGCTTGGATACCTTGTTGAGGAATGTCCGGTTTATAAACTTCCAATAGGTGTTCCCTGCTTCATAGTTCTTATAAAAAAGCCGGATGATTTGAAGTTGCTTAACGAATATTTAAAGGAGTTGCTGAAAGAATGAGATGGAAACTCTTACTACTTCTTCTGATTCCCATCGATCTACTGGCGATGAAGCTCATGATATGTTACATCGATCCAGTTAGCCTCAACCCTGTTTTGAAGACAGTGGAAGTGGAAGGTGACAATTTCATCTTAAAACTCTTCGACATCTTAGCTTCTCCTCCTCAAGATCTAATGAGTTTCGTTCCCAAAGGAGTTCTGAGGGCTTACTTCATAGTGGATGATATTATGATTCTAGATTTAGATGAGGAAAAGTTGAAAAATATGGATTTTCTCTCGGAAAGGTACTTTATTCATACAGTTCTTTACACCATATTTAACAACCTGAAAACAGTGAACGAGGTCTACTTCACGATAAATGGAGAGAGAAGAAGAGTTTTGGCAAACTATGTAGACATTAGATACGGTTTTCCAAGGAGGATTTGGGAAGAATGGCCTGTAAAGAGGATGAAGTAGTGAAGGAGGGTGAAAGGATACTCTTGATTATGGAAGATGGTTCAGAGTTTTTAGTTCGTCTCAAAAAGGGGATGAAGTTTGGGACGCATCTTGGTGTTTTGAATTTTGATGAGCTCATTGGAAAAAGGTATGGATCGTTTTTCCTGACTTCCAAGGGAAAGAAAGTATACGTGATAAAACCAGGTATGGTTGAAAATATTATGAAGATGAAAAGGAGAACACAGATAGTCTATCCTAAAGATATGGGATACATACTTTTGAAGATGGACGTGAAAGAAGGGGATAGAGTAATCGATGTTGGTGTTGGAAGTGGTGCGATGTGTGGAGCCATCGCAAGATTGGTTGGAAAGACAGGTAAGGTTTACGGATATGACAGAAGAGAAGATTTCTTGAAGCTAGCGGAGAGCAATCTCAGGGAATGGGGATTATACGACAGGGTGATCCTGAAAAATAAGGATATAGAAGAAGGGTTCGATGAAAAAAATGTTGATGCTTTATTCTTGGATGTCCCGAATCCCTGGGATTACATCGATAAGTGTTGGGAAGCTTTAAAAGGTGGTGGAAGGCTGGCTATAGTGTGTCCAACGACTAATCAAGTTCAAGAAGTTCTCAGGATTCTTTCCAACAGCTCTTTCATAAATGTGGAAGTTTGGGAAAGTCTGTTCAGAATGTACAAACCTGTCCATGAAAGACTTCGACCAGTAGATAGGATGGTGGCCCATACAGCTTATATGATATTCGCTATAAAGGTTCTTGAGAGATGAAAGGAGGGTTCCTTATGAGAAAAAAGAGAGGATTCATTCAGTTCGTTGCCATTTCCTTGGTGGTGACTATATTGAGTCTATTCCTTAGTGCTTCAAAAGCGGATGATGTGAGAAAATCTTTGACTCCATTCTATGAGGCTCTTCAGTACATGCTCAATTATTACTACGAAAGAGATACCATCGATTTGGACAAATTGATAGATTTTGCCATCGATGGTCTGACGAAAGGATTGGGAGACGACTTCTCCTATTATCATTCTGCTGAAGAAATGGAAGAGGAAAGAATAGAAATGGGAGGAGAATATGGAGGACTTGGTATAGAAGTAACTTATGACAGAGAATACAAAGCGGTTAAAGTGATAGCACCTATGTACGGAACACCAGCTTGGAGAGCCGGTTTGAAATCAGGTGATTTGATTGTCAAAATAGATGGGCAAGCTGTTAACAAAATGACTTACATGGAAGCTGTGAGGAAACTGAGAGGAAAACCTGGGACCAAGGTCAAAATAGAGGTTATAAGAAAGGGAGTGGATGAACCTTTAGTTTTTGAGATAGTTAGAGAGAAGATAGTGCTCGTACCTGTCAAGTATTCCATTCTGGAAACACCTAAGGGAAGAATGGGATACGTTAAGATCACGAGATTCATATCCACGACCTCTGAAGAAACGAAGAAAGCATTGAAAGATATATTTGAGACAGGTGTAAAGGGAATCATCCTGGATTTGAGAGACAATCCAGGAGGCCTTTTAACCTCTGCCATAGAAGTTGCGAGTTTCTTCATAGATAAAGGTGTTATCGTGAAGGTTAAAAACACGTATGGTGTGGAAGATGTTTATGAGACTTTGGGAAACGACTTTCCTAACGTTCCAATGGTTGTCCTTGTGAATGAAGGATCCGCCTCTGCATCCGAAATAGTGACGGGCGCTCTTAAGGATCATGGTATAGCTAAAGTTGTTGGAAAGAAAACTTTTGGTAAAGGGTCCGTGCAAACTGGATTTCCTCTCAGCAATGGAGGAGTACTTTACCTGACAACAGCCCATTACATGACCCCTTCTGGGAAGGATATACACAAAATCGGTATAAAACCAGATGTGATAGTGAAAGAAGAGGCAGAAAGACCTCACGAGATGGATGTAGAGGAATACACAAAAGCGAAGATACATGTTGATCCTGAAAAGGATCCCGTGCTCAAAAAGGGTTTAGAGGTACTCTTGGAGATGATTGAATGATATGACCAGATACGGTTTTTTGATACTTATAACGTTTCTAGCCTTGTTTATAGGACTTGTGAGCATCTTGTGGAAAGCAGAGGGGAAAATCGTTGTAAATGAAGTTCTTCCTTCCCCAAAGGTGATGTTGATTAACCCCATTGGACCTGTTCTGAAGAAATATCATCAACAGATGGAAAAGCAGTTGATAGTGAAAAGAATTCTAGAGGAAGTGGAAAATGTTGAATACAGTCTTCGGTGGTCCGCTTTTCTAACCACAGATGATGATTCCTTTGAAAAGATGCTCTACGAGTTGAAAAAGGAAACGGGAGAATCACCGGAAATCCGTGAGAAAGTGTACCTTGATGGAACGATCGTCAAATATTGTAGTCTCAAAGGAATTCTGTTCGTTCTGAAGAAGGTGAAAACAAGATGATGGCATTGATAGATGCCTGCAGATGCGATGAATCCCTCAGAAAGTATTCTTTTTCGATACCTATAATAGCCTTTTTGACTGGCACGATTGGATTGTGGGATGTACTGAGTAGGATCTTCGTGTCTGTGAGAATATCCAACATGTTGCTTTTCTACTTTGTGGTGTATTTGATCTACATATTCGGACTGGTCGGACTTCAAAAGGCTATTTTTTCGAACGTGGATACAAGTGCTTTCCTCATATCTTACGGTCCTTATGTCGTCCTCCCTTTATGGTACAGACTGACAGACAGTATCGCAGTGTCCCTGATAATATGCTTTTCTCATTCCTTGGTGTGCTTTAGGAGATGTTGGGGAAGGAAAGAATCTGCTGTCTACTTCATAAGAGGGGGGGCTTTAATCTTTATACTATGGAAATTGAAAGAGTTGGGCTTAAAATAGGAAAATTCGTTTACAAGAATAGAAGCTATATATTTTTTATCTTCATCGTGGGATCCATCCTACTCGGGATGATAGGTTTTTTATCTTTGAAAGTCGATTCCGAAATAACCAAGATAGCACCAGAGGACGATTTCTTCTCGGAACAGTCAAGATTTCTCTCTAAGAAGCTATCCTCCAATAACTTGATCGTCGTCTTAAATTGTAACGGCAATGTTGACGAGGGGAAAAAAGCTCTAGAAGAGTTGAAAATGAAGTTTGAAAAAACAGGTTTTGTTCACGAAGTTTTGAAGTTCACGAATCCTGAACTCATGATAAAATACGGACTTTTTTCGTTAAATGTAGAGAACCTGAGTAACTTCGTGAGAAATTATGACAAGTTGAAAATGGAACTCGAAAAGAATTTCATAGATTTCAGATTCTGGAGAAATCTTGGGAGAATGCTTTACATTCTACAGGGTACTGTTGAGAAGTACATAAGTGAGAAAGGATTCAGTGAATACGTTCTGGAATCACCCGATAAAAAGTTACTCTTGATGAATTTCATCCTGGAAGGCTCCATAGTCGATGTGGATTTTGTATCGAGATGTATCAAAGAATTCAAAAGAATAGCAGAAGATATTGAAAAAAAGAGTGGTTTTAAAATCAGATTCACGGGTAGCGCCATGTCAACCTACGAAGCCAACATTCAAGTTAGAGAAGATTTCCTTTTCACCACACTGTTCTCCGTTGTAGCCATATCCCTTTTACTTTTTCTTGCTTACTCGAATCTTCTTTCAGCCCTCTATCTATTCTTCTCGATGGTGGTAGCCCTTGGTATATCCGTGGGTATCTTCTATTTCCTCTTCGGTGAGATAAACATAGTCACCGCTTTTGTGAACGCCATGATATTGGGTCTTGGAATAGATTATGGTATACACACGATGACAAAAGTACAGGAGTATATGAAAAAGGGGAGTGATGTGAAAAGCTCTGTGGAGAGAGGTTTAAAAGAGGTATTTGGACCGGCTTTGATATCGGCACTGACAACTATAGCCGCGTTCCTTGCGATGGTGATAGGTGGATCAAAAGGGTTCGTTCAGCTTGGGATTATGCTCGCAATAGGTATATCCGTTTTTTTTGTAACAATGACGCTGTTTCTTCCCGCTATGATATCCATAGTGCGTGTTAAGCGAAGGGATGGGACGATCTTCGATAAATTTGTAAAAGGTTTGGATCTTTTGAAAAATGTGAGAATTATAAGGTACATCTGCGTAACCTTGGGGTTGCTTTTCAGTACCTTCGGCCTCCTGAACGTTTCAACATACTGGTATACTCCTCCTGGCCTCATGCAAAAGAATTCCGAGTCTATAAAAACCTATCAGGATATAAAAAGGGAATTTGGTAACGTCGGCCTAGGAGATGTTGTGATAGCGGTGAAAGATATAAAAGAGCTGAAGAGAGTTACAGAGGAATTGAAGGAGAATCCTTTAATCGATAAAACACTCTCAGTGGCTGATATTTTGAACAAGGTATCGGAAGATTCCTTGAGCGAACTGGCCAGGTTGTATGGGGATTTCATAAAAATCGTGAACGATCCGATCCTTTCCACGATCTTCAGAAAGGTTGGGATATACAAGGAAACTTTGGAAATGCTTGAGATGATAAAGAATTCGAATTCTCCAGAAGATGTTTTGAAGGAGTTGGAGAAAGACGTACCGTTTTTGTTCTACAATGCAGGGAATCAAAAGTACCTTTTGATATACGTGAACCCTGTAGATGATTTGTATGTGAATAACAATATAAAAAACGTTATGGACAGCCTGAGCAAATACAAGTTGTATGGATATCCCATTGTTTTCTACAAGGCTATGGAGAGTGCGAGAGATTTTATTCTCAAGAGTTCCTTAATCGTTTTCCTAGCCATATTCGTACTGCTGATGCTGGATATGAAAAGTATAAAAATTCCTTTGATTTCGGTGGTCCTCGTGGCTCTTTCAGCTCTGATCTCTCTGGGTGTAGCTTATCTCAACAGTATAAGAGTTTCTTTCATGACGCTGCTTATGATACCAATATTGGTTGGAATAGGTGTAGATGGTATGATACATATTTTCCACAGCGTGAGGAAGAACAAAGAAGTCTTACTTAGAACAGAAAAAGCCGTTACTCTTTCCATTTTGACAACCATAATAGCTTTTGGTAGTTTCGCTCTATCCAAAGGACAATTGCTCAAAGAATTTGGTATCGTTATAGCGATGGGATTAATCTCTTGCTGGATTTTCACGATGTTCGTATTTCTTCCCATGCTGAGGAGGTGGAGGGCATGAAAATAGCTATGTTCACAGACACCTACATTCCTCAGATAAATGGAGTCGCTACCTCTGTTCATATATTCAGAAAATATCTCGAAAAAAGAGGGCACGAAGTTTATGTAGTATCTCCTGCTGGTCCTGATGATGATGTGAATGTCCTGAAAGTAAAGGGTCTCACGTGGCCCACTGAAACCCAGCATAAATTAGCAATAGCTTTCTCCGGTAGATTGAGAAATTTCATAAAAGAACGGAAAATCGAAATACTGCACAGTCATGATCCATTCGTCCTAGGATTCAGAGCTTTGAAAATGCAGAAAGAATTCTCAATACCACATGTTCACACCTATCACACACTTCTGGTTGAATATAGGCATTATATTCCAAAACCGTTCACTCCTTCCAAAAAAATGGTGGCGGATTTCAGTGCTTGGTTCTGCAATATGGTAAATTCTGTAATAGCACCCACTGAAGAGATAAAGAAAGAACTGCTCTCTTACGGTGTTAAAAGGAGAATACATGTTATACCAACAGGTATAGATACGGAGACATTCAGCAAACCAAAAAGGGACATAAGGAAAATGTTGAACTTGAAGGGGAAAAAGGTGCTACTCTATGTTGGAAGATTGGCTAAAGAGAAAAATGTGTTTTTCTTACTGGAAGTCATGAAGAGAATGGAAAAAGGAGTACTGCTCCTCATGGTGGGAGACGGCCCTGAAAGAGAAAGACTCGAAAAGAAGGCAAGAGAAGAACGCTTAAACATCATCTTCACTGGGCGTGTTCCTAGAGAAGAGCTCGTAGATTACTACCATGCAGCGGATGTTTTCGTTTTCTCGTCTCTTACGGAAACACAAGGATTGGTGGTTCTGGAGTCTCTAAGTTCTGGAACACCGGTTGTGGCCATAGCCAGGAAGGGCATCAAAAATGTTTTAGAAGATGGAAGGGGAGCTTTACTGATAGGCGAGGAAAACGTGGATGTTTTTGCTGAGAAAGTAAAAATGCTTCTTCAGGATGAAAAACTCTTGGAAAGAATGCGAGAGGAAGGAAAGAAATACGTTCGTGAAAGATGGGCTATGGACGTAATGGCCGAAAAATTGGAGAAAGTTTATGAGGAAGCCATTGAGGAAGGAAAAATAGAGGTTTCAATTCCTGTTATAAATATGAGAAGATTCATAGAGAGAATGCGATTTTTTAAGGAGGTTCTGGAAGCTTTCGAAGATCTGATATGGTGGAGGTGATTCATTTTGGCACCATGGCACTTCCTTTTAGGACACGTGGTAGCTGATCATGCTTTTACCAACAACGAGAAGATAAGGAAATATAAAGGTCTGAAGTTATTTGGACACATAGTATGGTCATTTTTCGCTATCTTAGCTTTTTGCTTCGATACGATCTTCAATTCTTTAAAAGGAATCGTAATCTTCACTTCCTTCTTTGTTCTTCACACTGTAGTGGACATTTTGAGGGTTAAGTATTCGAAAAGAAGAAGGATCGTCGATATACTGGAGTTGATAGCCCTTTCAGGAGCTTTTCTTGGTAATTTGATGATATTTGATCTTTTGAAATCATCCTATCTGTCCCCTGAGTTCGTTTACTATCTTCTTGGTATGAGTGTCGTTTCCGTTGGTGTTACCTATATTTTCAGAAATTTCTATCCAGGAGTGCCTGAGATGTCCGATATCGAGGGAATATCCGAAAGATTGGCTTTCTTTGTTTTCATGCTAGCTGGTAAATTTCTTTTCGCTTTTCTATCCCTTGTTTTGGGATTTCTCTATAGATTGTGGAGAATAAAAAAATTCGATGCAACTTGGTGGATGAGCCCTTCTTTGGGTGTAGCCATAAGCGCGGTATGGTACATATCACTTTACCACTAGAGGTGATAGGGTGACGTACGTTGTAGGGGATATACACGGTTGTCTGAGGGAACTTGAAATATTGATTGAAAAGATAAACCCCTCCTCTGGAGATGAATTGATCTTTCTAGGAGATTATGTTGACAGAGGTCCCGATTCTAAAGGTGTAGTGGATTATCTCATAAACCTTTCAAAAAGAGTGAAAACAGTATTTCTTAGAGGGAATCATGAAGCGATGCTTTTGGATTGTGTAAAATATGGAAAAGATTGTACTCTATGGGCTTACAACGGTTCTCATGCCACTCTAAGGAGCTTTAATGGTACGAAAGGTGTATTGGAAAAGCTGGAATTCTTTGAAAACACGAAATATTATCATCTGCACGGACGCTATCTCATGGTTCATGGAGGTGTGAGACCTGGTGTGCCGTTAGAAGACCAGGATCCATTTGATCTCGTTTGGATAAGGGATGAGTTCATATTTTCAGAGAATCCCATGCCTGGTTATGTCGTTGTTTTTGGGCATACCCCCTTTGAAAAACCTTTGTTGATGAAAGATAAGATAGGAATAGATACAGGTTGCGTTTATGGTGGACACCTGACAGCTGTGAGGCTTGAGGATCTTAAAATTTATCAAGTCAGATGTGGAGGAGGTTGGGCTCTGTGAAAGCACTGTATCCTGGTTCGTTCGATCCAATAACTTTAGGGCATTTGGATATAGTGGAGAGGGCGAGTAGAATTTTTAAAAACCTGACGATACTCGTTCTGGACAATCCCAGAAAGAAATATACATTCACACTCGAAGAGAGATACGATATGGTTAAAGAAGCTGTAAAGGATTTTAAAGATATATATGTAGACTGTTACAGAGGGCTTTTAGTAGATTATATGAAGAAAAATCATTTTAAAATTATAATTCGAGGTATGAGAGCCGTTACAGATTTTGAATACGAGCTTCAAATGGCACTAGCTAACAGAAAACTCTTCCCGGAAGTAGAAACCGTTTTTTTCATATCGGATGAGAGATTTTCATTTCTATCTTCTAGTCTTGTAAAAGAAGTTGCCATGTACGGCGGTGACGTGAGAATGTGGGTTCCACCCAATGTTGAAAAGGTTCTCAGGGGAAAAATGACAGTTAAGGGGGTTAAAAAGGATGGATGAGGTGAGAATAAAACTTAAAAATGGAGATCTCAGAACTTACAGAAAAGGCATAAAGCCACTGGATGTGCTGGAGGATCTCAAAATCGATGGAAAGGTCATTGGAGTGGTTTTCAACGGAGAGTTGTGGGATCTGATGAGACCGATAGAAGAAGACGGAGAACTGGAATTTGTGGATCTGAACGATAGCAGAGCTCCCAATTTTTACAGACACACCATGGCTCATATAATGGCTCAAGCTGTCATGAGGATCTTTGGGGAAAATAAAGTGAGGCTCGGTATAGGACCCGTGATAGAGAATGGTTTCTACTATGATTTTGAGATACTGGATGGCTCCATAAAAGAAGAGGATCTACCAAAGATCGAGGAGGAAATGTACAAAATCGTGAAAGAGAATCTACCGATCGAAAGGATCGTCGTGAAGAGAGATGAAGCCATAAAGATCATGAAGGAGAAAGGGCAGATATACAAGGTGGAGCTCCTTGAGGAAATGGATGATGAAGAGGTGACACTCTACAAACAGGGAGAATTTCTAGATCTGTGCAGAGGGCCTCATCTTCCCTCAACAGGAATCGTCAAGCATTTTAAGCTCTTATCCGTTTCTGGAGCCTATTGGCGGGGTGATGAGAAAAATCCCATGCTTCAGAGAATATATGGAACAGCTTTTGCTAAGGAAGAAGATCTCAAAAATTACCTCAGGATGCTCGAAGAGGCAAGCAAAAGAGATCATAGAAAGCTCGGGCCCAAGTTGGATCTTTTCATATTAGAACCCAGTGTTACACCCGGTATGCCATTTTTCTTACCAAAGGGAACCATCATAATGAACGAGTTGATGCGCTTTTCAAGAGAACTTCATATTGAGAGAGGTTACATGGAGGTTATAACACCCCTCATTATGAACGAAGCTCTCTGGAGAAGATCAGGACATTGGGATCATTTTAAAGACAACATGTATTTCACACAGAAGGAGGATGTCAACTTCGCTGTAAAACCTATGAACTGTCCAGGCCACATAATAATATTCAAAAGGAAACCGGTGTCTTATAGAGACCTTCCGATGCGAATCTTTGAATTTGGGAAGGTTCACAGGTATGAAAGAAGTGGAGTTCTCCATGGGCTTCTCAGAGTGAGAGCTTTCACACAGGACGATGCTCATGTTTTCTGTACGGAAGAGCAAATAGAAGAAGAAGTGAAGGGAATAATAGACCTGATAGATACGATATACGAACAATTCGGTTTCACCTACAGAGCAGAGCTCTGTACGATGCCGGAAGATCACATGGGAGATGAGGAAACTTGGAATAAAGCGACAGAAGCTTTGAAAAATGCTTTGGACAAGATAGGCCTCGATTACAGGATAAGCGAAGGAGAAGGAGCTTTTTATGGTCCAAAAATAGATTTTCACGTGAAAGATTCCATAGGGAGAGAATGGCAGTGTGCCACCGTACAACTAGACTTCCTGATGCCGGAGAGATTCGATGTCAATTACATCGGCCCAGATGGTAAAGAGAAGAGAGTGGTTATGATCCACAGAGCCATCTACGGATCCCTTGAAAGGTTCTTTGGTATTTTGATAGAGCATTATGCTGGGGCTTTTCCGACTTGGCTTTCCCCTGTTCAAGTGGTAGTTATCCCGATATCCGACAAGCACAAGGAATTCGCAGAAAAAGTACATGAGGATATGAAAAGAAGAGGTATAAGGTCGCAACTCGATGATAGGAGGGAGACCATATCTTACAGGATAAGGGAAGCTCAAATGAATAAAGTACCTTACATGTTAATAGTGGGAGATAGGGAAATCAGGGAAAACAAAGTGTCGGTTAGATTGAGAAGCGGGAAAGATCTTGGGATGGTCGATATCCCATCATTTGTCGAAACGATCCTCTCCGAAATCAAGGAGAGAAGATCTGAGTCTCCTTACGAAACGAGGTGATCTTGTGAAGATATTCTTTGAGGAAAAAATATCCGATGATGTGAAAGAGTTCATAAGAAAGTTCGAGCACGATCTGGAAGAAATTGATATTCCAGAGAAAGCGAGTGTCAAAGTGACAAAGAAAAAGAGATACGATGAGGGGCTGAACCTGTACATGGGAGAAGAACGTGTCGAGATATTGAACAACGGGCAGATCGTAGCTACTTTCTCAAAAGATATTCACATATCTGGTCCTTGGGCAGTTGTTCGGGCCATACTTTTCCAAGAGAAATCCGTAATAAATTGGGAGTGGGCAAGAAAGCTCATCAGTGGGTTGTTCCAAGCTCTCATAATTATGCTCGAAAGTGAAGACAGAGAGGGATTCAGCCATTCTCAAAGGGTTGCGAAACTATCAGAAGAGCTGGGAAAAAGGCTTGGTCTCTCAGATGAGGAGATATCCTCTCTCAGAGAACATGCCATGCTTCATGATGTAGGAAAAATCGGAATAGAGCAGCTCATGCTCTATACTCCAACAAGGATTAGATTGTTCGAAAATCTCCCACAAGATCACACGATATTGGGGTCAGTTTATCTCGCATCCATAGAACTCCTCTGGGATGTGGTCCCTTCAGTCAGATCCCATCATGAAAGATGGGATGGAAAGGGATATCCTGATGGTTTGAAGGGAGAAGAAATACCTTATTTTGCAAGGATAATAGCAGTTTGTGATTTCTACGACGAACTCACGCACTTTGTAACATCCGAGTGGGATGGGGGACCTAAAACTCCGGAAGAAGCTTTGAATATGATAGAAAAAGAAGCTGGGAAGGCACTGGATCCTAGGATAGCGAGGGTATTCGTGGATATGATGAGGGAGAAGATCAAACGAGGTGATCTATGAGAACGCCTAAAAGAAATTCAGGAACCTTCAAACCTGATCTCAAAGCATTCAAAGCGAATCGAAGCCTCGTTATATCTCTTTTGATGTTCTGTCGTTCAATCGGATCGTTTGAAGAGTAATACCTCCTTTCAAGCTCATTTATCTTTCTTTCGAGTTCTCTAACACTCGTATGTCTCACTTGAGGTAAATAGAATTTCTGTTCGTTCATTCTTTCCTCTCTATTAGGATAGTATATGTAAACCTGTGTCTTTCCAGCCACGGCTGCAAGGAATGAACCACGTTTTCTCAAATCCAGGGATATTCTTCCGTATATAACGTATCCACCATTTCTTATGGCTTCCTTCTTGAAACCCATGAGGTTGGATATCTCTTGAGATAACACACGAAGTACACTCCTGCTGGCAGGAGCAGAATAAGGAATACCGGGTTCACCAGGATCAAGTTTATACCCCAAGACAGGATTCTCAATGGAAACCATTCTTGGTTCCCTCCAAAAAGAATTATACCATTGGTTGACCCATTTCAAATAAAAGTGTATTTTAAGATTGAAAAGCAGGAAATCACATGGGAGGAGATCGAGATGGATTTCATATACTACGGAACCGCCTTCGGTACCAAGATTCGTTTTTCTGCCGTCATAACGAAAAACACCGTTGAAGAGGCAAGAAGAAGGCATTCTTTGTCTCCTTTAGCGTGTGCTGTACTTGGAAGAGCCCTCACAGGGGCCCTTTTAGTGTCCCCGTGGCTTTCCGAGAGAGAGACTTTCACTATAGACATATTAGGGGATGGTCCTGTGAAAAGAGTCGTCGCTCAATCCTTCTCATTCAAGGTGAGAGGATACGTGGGAAATCCCAATGTTTCTCTTCCATTGAAGGAGCCTAGAAAGTTCGATGTTGGAAAAGCCGTTGGAAAGGGAACGTTGAGGGTGATAAGGGATTTGGGCTTAAGGAGTCCCTACATTTCACAAATTCCCATAAGAAGTGGTGAGATAGCGGAGGATCTTGCATATTACTTCAACGTTTCTGAACAGATTCCAACTGCGATGGCACTGGGAGTTTTGGTGGGAACAGAAGGTGTGAGAATGGCAGGAGGATTCGCCCTTCAGATTCTTGAAAGGGATCTGGACGAAAAGATCGTGGAGAGATTGGAGAAGAATGTGAGTAAGATAGAATCCGTTACGAAGTTTCTTTCGCACCATTCTCCCCTGGATATTCTGGAAGAGATCTTAGGCAACGATCTTGTGGAATATGAGAGAAAAGTGGTTGGATTCGAATGCAATTGTACAAGAGAAAGAGCGTACAACGCCTTGATGGTTTTGAGCTCAGGTGAAATAGAGGATATGTTGGAGGAGAAAAAAGGAGAAGTTGTATGCAAATGGTGTGGTAAAAAGTATCTCTTCTTAGAGGATGATTTGAAAAGAGCTCTCGATGAGAAGAATCATCTTGGCCATCTCTCTTCAAGGGGCGGAAGCTCTGGGAATGGAGAATGAGGCTCTCTCTGGTACCAATAAGCAACTGAAACTATGTCATCGGTTAGCGGTTGAAAGGTACCATCGGGCCACCATCCAAGAGCTTGCACCGTAACCTTCATATTCTTTTTGAACCTTATTGGATCCAAGATGTGCCATCTGTACATCACGTGTTTTGGAATTTCCCCGGGCTCTTTTCTCCACAAAGGATAACCCAGGAAGGAGGTTGAATAGGTTTCACCAAAACACCAAGCTCCTTCAAAGTAATCTTCAGTTCCTGTATAACATATACTCGGATTCTCATCGTCATCTATGTAAAATTTCACCTCTCCTTCTCCCCACCATCCGTTTGAAAGTTGAGTCCATGCTAGAACCGTTCCAACGTACTTACCAGGTCCTGAAACTTTATCAAGAATCACATGTTCTGGCCTTTCTCTTCTTGTCATACTCCTTCTCCATTGGGCATGGAAATAACCAGCATTTTCAGGAATCTCACATTTCGTGAATGTTACCTGGTAAAAGAATCCCTTGATGGTCTCCAAGCTTTGATTTTCTATCGTTATTCTTGCTCTCTTTTTAAAAGGCATTTGCCAGTACGAGTTGAATCCTC
>CAZANP010000027.1:0-24106 GCA_964486555.1 uncultured Thermotoga sp.
CAGGGAAAAGATGGTTTGATACACGTTGTGTACAGCTATCACAGCCCTCAGGGAAAAACGATCAAACACGCCGTCTTCAACGAAGAATGGGTGATGGAAGGTGAGTAAAAGAATTTTTCCCTGAAGAAATAGATTCCTTCCATCTTGCCGGCTCCCGCCGGCATTTTTGTTTTTCAGATCCCAAACTCCCAGGATGGATTCAGATAAGTATATGTATCAAACCCAGGAAATCTACAACTAACTTGTTTGTGACATGATCTGGATGACTTTCTACTCAGTCTTCGGTATGTGATGATATTTGAAACGTGATGATTTGACAAGAGAAAGGAAGCATGATAATATTTTTAAACGGAATGGGTGCGTAGCTCAGTGGGAGAGCGCTTCCTTGACGAGGAAGAGGTCGCAGGTTCAATCCCTGCCGCACCCACCATAGGGGGAAGTTCCCGCTTCCCCCTCTTTTCTTTTCAATATGAGCACCTTGGTGTCTCCATAGCGTTTTTCCTTGTAAACAAAGAGTGGCTCTGGAAGTGATATTTCCTTTCCCTTCCGCTTCTCAACGATGATTACGCCATCTTCTCTCAAGATGTTTCCCTTCAGAATCAAATCTAGAACTTCTGGTATTATGTCCATGTCATACGGTGGATCCATGAAAACAACGTCGAACTGGGCTTTGCACCTTTTCAGGTATTTTCTCGCATCACTTCTAACTATCTCGAAGCTTTCTTTTATCTTTCTGGAATTTCTTTTGCAAACTTCTGTGGATTTTGTCGATATATCGACTGCCACAACTTTTTTAGCACCTCTGCTGATTGCTTCGAGAGAGACGATGCAACTGCCACAGAAAAGATCCAAAAAATCTTTTCCTTCAACATCGACCATATCGAATATGGCCTTTCTGACGATGGAAGTTGTGGGACGGGCGTTCATTCCCGGAACGGTATGAAGCTTTAAACCTCTGTACTTCCCACCTGTTATTGAAACCATCAAAAAAAGAAGCCCCACAAGGGGCTTCTTCACTCTTCCTCCTCTTTCAGGTATTCCTCTATCTTCTGCGTTGCTTCCTTTATCGCTTCATCCATGGTTTGCTTTCCGTATATCACGTTACTTACCATGTTTCCAACGACCGTTCTGATCTCGTACCAAACACCTATCTGTGGATCGAATACACCGTTTGGGATTTGAGAAAGTGGTATCTCGACCATTGGATCCTGAGCAGCGTATTCCTTCCACACTTTGGTCTCAAGAGCGGATTTTCTAACGGGAACGTACCCTGTCTTTATAGCCCAGTAAGCTGTTATCTCTGGGGATGTCAGGAATTTCATGAATTCCCACGCAGCTTTCTTTTCTTCTTCAGTCGCTGTGTTGAACATTATGACATCGGTTCCGGCAAATGGAACTTTTCTGGTCTTCCAAACAGGAACAGGAGCCCATGTCCATTCGTGTTTTCCTTTCGATGCGCTCTCAACATAAGGTTTTCCAGCGATTGAACCTATATACATGGCAACCTTCCCTTCTCCAAAGGGTCCACTGAGGTATCCTCCCTGGACATACGCCACCTTGTAAGTGTTCGCAAGATCGTAGAGGAATTTAAGGGTTTCCCTTGCTTCGGGTGTATCGAGATTCGGCACCCATTTTCCATTCACCTTCTTGAGAATCGACCCACCGTTCAGACTCAGGAATATCTGGAAAGTATCGACGATTGGCCTCAGACCGAACCCATACTGATCGATTTCTCCATCTCCGTCGAAATCCTGTGTTAGCATCATGGCGGCTTTCAGAAATTCTGGAACGGTTTCAGGTATATCGACACCGGCGAGCGTCAGGGCGTCGGTGTTGACGAAGAGAACGTAAAGCGATTTGTTGAAAGGAAGGGCATATATGTCGTCTCCCCACATGCAGTTTAGCCTGAAGGGTTCCCAAATATCTTCCCATTCTTCCTTGGTGAAACCTATCTCGGGGTCGAATACGAATTCGTTGAGTTTTTGAACAACTCCCGCCTTTATCAGCTTTGCTGTCCAGTTGGAATAAGCCTGTGCTATGGTTGGGAGTTCACCAGATTGGGCGGCTGCAAGGAGTTTTTGAGAGAGCGTTCCGTAGTTTCCAACGTAGATTCCTTCGACCACTATATCCGGGTGTTGTTCGTTGAAGAGCTTTATGATCTCAGCAAGAGCCTCTCCGTGTCCACCACCCATGGCATGCCAGAAAGTGACTTTAACAACGGAAAAAGCCAAACCCATCACAAGGATCATCACAAGAAAAACAAGCGATTTCTTCATGATATCCCTCCTCTTTCAAATTTCTGCAGGAAAATTATATCATCAAACTCCATACCATATTTACCTTTTCCTCCAGCTCCTCCAAACTCCCGTTGTTGATCAAAATGATACCTGTGGGTTCCACATCTTCCTGGAAAGAAAGTCTTTTCCTTATCTCATCATCCGAAAAACCCTTTTTTCTCATCCTTTCAAATATCTTTTCTTCATCCGCCACGACGGTTATTATATGATCACAAAGAGAATCCAGTTTCATTCTCTTCAAAATCGCCGCTTCTAAAACCACGACTCCGTCGAGTTTCTCTATGATCTTTCTAACCTTCTCGACCATTCTCGGATGGAGTATTTTTTCCAATTCTCTGAGGCGTTCTTCAGAAGAGAAAACGATGTTTCCAAGCATCTTTCTGTTCACTCTTTCGTTTTCAAAGATCTCCTCACCAAAAACTTTCAACAACTCCCTTTTCACTTCCTCATCTTTCAGAACTTCGTGCCCTATCTCATCGACTTTTATCACTTTCGCCCCTTTCTTTTCCAGAATCTTTGCCACGGTCGATTTACCGCTTCCAAACTTTCCAGTGACTCCTATGACCACCTTCATACGATTCTCTTTCCCTTCACCTTCATCATTTTGAATTCCTCATGGGATACCACCATCAGACTCTGTATATCCTCGGATAACGCTTCCTCTATCTTGTCCTCTATATCTGGATCATCTGAGACTATGAGGAGTGTTTCAGAACCCAGAGGCCCTTTCTCCAAAAGGAAAGCCTTGTCGCCTTCTGAAAGAATCTTCCTGAGTTTTTCCCAGTTCACATTACCACCCTCTTTTTGAACTCCTTCATATCCATCTTCTCGTACCCTTTCCTTCCCATCAGATGGTATGTTATTTTCTTTCCAAGCTCCACTCCAGGTTGATCGAAGGGGTTTATGGTCAGAAGAGCACCCATGATAACGGTCGCGACTTCATAATACGCTACGAACTGCCCCACGTTGTACTCGTTTATCTCGTCGAACATCACCTTCATACTAGGCCTTCCGTTCGCAAGGAAAGAGATTTCCGTTCCCCTTTGTTCTGCGAGAAGCAACTCTGAAAGGTACTTCCCAGCCATGTAACCAAGCTCTTCCACATTTTCATGAACTTTGGGTATCCTTATCTCCCTTTCGAATCTGCTAGTCACAAGGAAGGTTATCACTTTGTCGTTGGGGCCTTCGTTGTATAGCTGTATCTGAGAATGTTGATCTGTTGTCCCAAGAGCTTTTATGGGAGTTTGGCCGGTGTTGACCACTTTTCCTTCAAGGTCGTATTTCTTTCCCAGGCTTTCGGCCCATAGTTGCCTGTACCAATCTGCCCAGGCGTATAGCCTGTTTGAATACGCCATCATGACCGATATGTTCTTTCCTTTCTTCAAATAGAGGTAATGAGTGATCGCAATCATTGCGGAGGGATTTTCGAACAAGCTAGCTTTCAGGCTTCTCTCGAAAGCATCTCTTGCACCCTTGTGAATTTCATCTATATCTATCCCTTCTGCGAAAGCAGAAAGCATACCAACGGGAGTTAAAACGCTGAACCTTCCACCAACATCGGGAGGTATATTTAAAACCCTTATTCCCTCCTCTTTCGCTATCCTCCTCAAAGCACCTTTTTCTGGGTCCGTGGTGAAAACCAGGTGATCTTTCGGGTTCAATCCCGAAGATTCTAAAAGTCCTCTCGCAATCATGTAATTTGCCATTGCTTCTGCTGTTGAACCTGATTTGGATATGACGTTGAAGACGGTTTTTCTGATATCAACAAGGTCCAGAACGAATGAGAGAAGATCTGGATCCACGTTGTCGACTATGAAGACCCTTAAAAAGCCTTTTCTTTCTTCCTTCGATAGATAGTTCCAGTTCAGAGGCTTCAAAGAGGTATGAAGCGCGATGTTTCCAAGTGCCGATCCCCCTATTCCAAGAACAACGAGGGAATCGAAATTCATGATCCATTCCTTCAATTCTTTGACGGATTCTATCCATTCGAGATCCAGCCTCATGAACCCCGGTGGATTCTCTTTGATATGCGATACGATTTCTCTCACCTTTTCTTCAAAATCTTCAATTTCCTCCTCTCTCAGACCACCCTCCAAATTTGGGTGGAAGAGACCCGAAAAATCGAATTTGAGGCTCAAAGCATATCACCTCTCAATAGACTATGATGGTCTCGACCCTGTATCCCTTCAACCTCTCCCTTGGTTTCAGATAGGATAGCTCTATCAGGAATGCGAGGGCGACGACCTCTCCTCCAAGTTTTTCAACGAGTTTCACCAAGGTTTCAGCCGTTCCACCGGTTGCAAGAACGTCATCGACTATGAGAACTTTCTGGTCTTTCTTTATGGCGTCCTCGTGTATCTGAAGAATTTCCGTACCGTACTCGAGCTGGTACTCTTGAGAAACTGTTTTGTACGGTAATTTTCCAGGTTTCCTCACAGGGACGAATCCCTTTCCTTCCTTGTACGCCATGGCCGATCCAAGGATAAATCCCCTGGCTTCAGGTGCGACTATTATTTCGTAATCTAGATCCGATACGGCAGAACACAGTGTATCCACAGCCTCCCTAAAGGCATCACTGTTCGAAAGGAGTGGTGTTATGTCACGGAATATGATACCTTTCGTTGGAAAATCTGGGATATCTCTTATGAAGGATTTAAGATCCATATCCTTCACCTCCTGTGAATCTGTAAGTGCCGATATCACCCTCAAAAAGTGCGAAAACGGAACTGCCAGTCCCGGTAACCATGGCGACTATGGGATCTCTGGATCTCAGAAGTTCATAAATTTCCTTCACATCGGGGTATCTTTGGAAAACCAGGTTTTGAAAAACGTTGTAGGAAAGTTCTTTTATCCTTGGAATATCTCTCTTCAAAAAAGCTTCGTAAAGCTCGTAAGGGTCTCCCATACCTTTCTTCCAATCTTCTTTTTTCAAGAGATCGTACATGAAAGCTGTGGATATCGAAAAACCGGGGAACGCGACATCGACACTGTACCCTTCTATTGCTTTCAGAGGTTCAACGATATCGCCTCTGCCTCTTACAATCGCTGTTCCTCCATAAAGGAAAAAAGGAACGTCACTTCCCACGTTTTTCGCTATGGACAGAAGTTCATCTTCTGGCACATCAAAATATCTTCCCAGGAATCTCAAAAAAGCTCCCGCGTTTGAACTTCCTCCACCAAGTCCTGCTCCTACGGGAATTCTCTTTTCGAGTTTCACCTTCACACCGAAATCTTTTCCCGTTGTCTTCTTGAACACGCTGTATGCCATCTCTATTATGTTGTTTTCTATATAAACGTTCGACTCTATGATTATACCCTCTTTCGTGAAGGTAACCCACATCCTATCGAACATGGATATGGTTTGGAAGAGCCCCACTATCTCGTGGTATCCGTCTTCTCTTTTTCCAATCACATCGAGATAAAGGTTCAATTTAGCAGGTGATAGTATTTCAAAGCTTCCAGGGCTAGCTTCGACCAACCTTCCATCACTCCTTCGAATTCTTTCAAATCTTCTTTCCTAAGAAGTTTCCACTGGAACATGTCTTTTTCACGAACTCCCAGAAATCTTCCTCTTGCCAGATAGAGAAGCCCCACGTGCACACGGCTCACAGGTGTTTTTAGATCGTTTATGAGGCCAAGGTATTCCAAACTTTCCAGAACGGCATCTACTTCCTCGTTGAACTCCCTTTCAAGACCTTTCAGAAAGGCATCCCATGGGTCTTTACCGTCTTCCTTTCTAACGTGTCCCCCCACACCGAGAGAATACTTTCCTCTGAGCCTCCTTTCTGCCTGCTTTTCCGTTCTCTTTAAAAGAAGGATCTTATCTTCCTCCATGAAGACAATATAGGGTATAACCTGACGATACCTCTCATCCTCTTCAACCTCTCCCCTTTTTTTGAAAAATCCTTTCTTCTCTATGAATTCTCTGATCTTTTCCTCTTCTACCAAGACAAATCCCGTCTCTCCTTTAAGAAAATCCTTCAATTCGTCGCTTGGAACAACGAGTATCTCTTCATCCAATTTCTCTCACCTTCCTGTGACGTCGGGTCTTCTTCTGAACAACTCCGTCCTCTCCTCATCCGCCTTTATCTTTTTGTATCTATGAATCGCTTCGCTCGCCATTTTCTTCAATATGGCCATCAAATCGCTCTTTTCAATGATTTCCTCTTTCAAAAATTTCTTCAACCTCTCACTCAACATGAAACCAACTTCCTCATCTTCTGGGACGAATGAAACGTCTTCTATACATTCTTTCTCATCGAGATCGGGTACGATCTTTTTAAGCAGCCTTATAGCGAACTCCATGAAAATGACTCCCACCTCTTCTGGCCTTTTAACACTGCTGAGCTTCTCTCTGTACTCACTTTCGAGTTCTTTTTCGTATTTGACGAACGACAGGAACTTTTCACCTTTCTTCATGAAGTATCCCTCCTCAGATTTTCTTTTTTTTGAGGGCGATGAATCCGATCGCAAGGATAGAAGCGGTTTCGAACCTTAAAATCTTTCTTCCCAGACTGATGAACGCCGTTTTTTTCCTCAAGAAAGACCTTTCTTCCTCGTCGAATCCCCCCTCGGGCCCTGTTATTATCCCTATGTCCCCTTCAAAATCGATCGAATCGATGTTCTCACCCGATGGATCCAGTGTGTAGTACTTCACACCTTCTTTCAAAATTTCATCGAGGCTCTCCGAAATCTCGATCTTTGGAAAAAGATACCTTTTACACTGTTTCGACGCTTCTTTCACGATGTTGAAGATTTTTTCAGAACTGTAGCTTCTTTGAGATCTTTTGAATCGATGAACGATCAGAGTATCCACACCGAGTTCCACGCATTTTTCGATTAGAAGCCTCAACCTTTCCCACCTTCCCGCCGGAATGACCGCTATGAGCTTATCCTCACCTTCTCTCTCTACCTCATATCTTTCCAGGATCTTGCATATCGTTTCCTTTTTTCTTATCTTTTCAACAGTGCAAACGTATCTCATGCCTTCCCCATCGGTGACTTCTACTGGGTCTCCTTCTTCAATCCTGACAACCTTCAGATGTTTCGTTTCATCTTCGTCCAAAACGATCTTCCCATCTCTTTCCTTTCCGAAGAAGAGATTGGGCATTCAAGGGATCACCTCAAATCCAGTGTATGGCACCAAAACTTCCGGAACTTTTATACTTCCATCACTGAGCTGGTAATTCTCCATGATGGCAACCAGTGCTCTTCCGATGGCCACGCCGGAACCGTTCAAGGTGTGAACGAATACGAGTTTCCCATCTTTTCTCCTTCTGTATCTCATGTTCCCACGTCTTGCCTGAAAATCCTCATCGTTGCTACATGATGAGATTTCCTTGTAGGAATTGTAGGAAGGAAGCCAAACCTCTATGTCGTAAGTTTTGGAAGCCGAGAATCCAAGATCTCCTGTACAAAGTTCCACCACTCTGTAAGGAAGGTCGAGCCTTTTCAGGATTTCCTCGGCGTGGGATACGAGAGTTTCAAGGTCATCATAAGATCTCTCAGGTGTCGTCACCCAGACGAGCTCAACCTTATCGAACTGATGCTGTCTTATCATCCCCCTGACGTCCTTTCCGTAGCTTCCAGCTTCCCTTCTGTAGCAAGGAGTGTAGGATGCGTACTTTTTGGGAAGGTCTCTCTCTTCGAGGATTTCTCCTGCGTGGAGAGCAACGAGAGGCACTTCGGCTGTTGGGATCAGGAACAAGTCATCTTTCTTTGTGTTGTAGAGATCCTCTTCGAATTTCGGCAGTTGCCCTGTTATCGTTATGGTCTCCCTCTTAACCAGGTGAGGAAGCCAAACCTCCGTGTAACCATGTTCCAGAACGTGAACATCCAGCATGAAATTCAAGAGGGCTCTTTCCAGCTTCGCGAGTTTCCCATACATAACGGTGAATCTGGAACCGCTGAGCTTGGATGCTCTTTCAAAATCCATAAGCCCTATATCGGGGCCTAAATCCCAATGAGCTTTGGGGGAAAAGTCGAATTCCCTTGGCTTTCCCCATCTTCTCACTTCAACGTTTCCACTCTCATCTTCTCCAACGGGAACACTCGTGTGAGGAATGTTTGGAACCTGGAGAAGGAGGTTCTTAAGACTTCTCTCGATTTCTTTCTTTTCATCTTCAACCTTTTCCACCTCTTGAGAGATGGCTTTCCCCTCTTCTATCAGCTTTTTAGCGTCTTCATCCTTCCCTTCCTTCTTCAATTTCGCTATGGCCTTGGATATCTCGTTTCTTTTGAAACGAAGCTCATTTTCCTTGGTTGTGAGCTCTCTCCACTTTTTATCCTCTTCCAATATCCTGTCGATTATCTCAACGGAGTAACCTCTCTTCTTCAGAGCTTCCTTCACCTTTTCCGTATCGTCTCTTATGATCCTTATATCCAGCACCAAGATACCCCCTTTCTCTCTTCAATTATATCAACCAAAAAGAAAAAAGCCCCCATGCGGGGGCTTATGATGCTTTCTGTACGATCTTATCATCGGATCTCTCCATGACGATCTTCCCATCCACGACATCTATGAAAACTCTATCGTTGTCCTTCACCTCTCCTGAGATAATCTTCATGGCAAGTGGTGTTTCTATCTCCCTCTCTATGACCCTTCTCAAGGGTCTTGCACCGAATGCTGGATCGTATCCTTTTCTTGCAAGGTATTCTTTGGCTCTTTCGGTTAGTTCCAGCTCTATTTTCTTATCCTTCAACCTCTCTTCAAGTCTTCTGATCATTATATCGACTATCTTCTTAACGTGTTCCATGCTCAAAGGTCTGAATATCACTATCGAATCTATCCTGTTGATGAATTCCGGCCTGAAGAATCTTTTCAACTCTTCTCTGACCATCGCCTCTATCTTTTCGAAGTCCTCTCCCTTTTCAATGGATCTCAATATGGTGTCACTTGCGATATTGCTAGTCATGATGATGATGGTGTTTTTGAAATCAACAGTGTTTCCCTTACCATCAGTAAGCCTTCCATCATCAAATACCTGCAACAATACATTGAATACCTCTACATTCGCCTTCTCTACCTCATCCAACAATATCACACTGTATGGCCTCCTCCTCACCGCCTCCGTAAGCTGTCCTCCTTCTTCATACCCTACATACCCAGGTGGTGACCCTATCAACCTGCTCACACTGTGCCTCTCCATGTACTCACTCATGTCTATCCTTATCAAAGCTTCTTCGCTCCCAAACAAAACTTCTGCCAATGCTTTTGCAAGTTCTGTTTTCCCAACTCCTGTTGGCCCCAGAAACAGAAACACTCCTATTGGTCTTCTCGGATCCTTTATCCCTGCCCGAGCTTTCCTTATGGTATCGGCTATTACTTTCACAGCTTCTTCTTGATCGACGATCCTCTGATGTATCAACTCTTCGAGCTTCAACAACTTTTCTCTTTCAGATTCAACGAGCTTTGTCGCTGGTATTCCCGTCCAGCTTTCCACGACTTTTGCAATATCGTCTTCGGTCACCGTGTTGTCTTCTTTGTATCCCAGCTCCTCTTTCATCTTTTCATACTCCTTTTTGAGATCGAAGAGTTCTTTCTTCTTCTCACATGCTTCTTTATATCTCGATTTCACCGTTAACTCGTCTATATCTTCCTCGACCTTTTTCATCTTCTCTTCCATCTCAACAATTCTTGGATCCTTCGTCGATTTTCTCAGCTTAACTTTAGATGATGCTTCATCTATCAGGTCTATTGCTTTGTCCGGTAGGAATCTCTCTGTTATGTACCTCGATGACAGCTTCACAGCCGCTTCCAGGGCTTCATCGGTTATTCTGACACCGTGATGCTTCTCGTAAGATTCCCTGAGCCCTTTCAGTATCTCGATCGTCTCTTCCTCACTCGGTTCTCCAATGTAGACCGGCTGGAACCTTCTGGCCAAGGCTTTGTCTTTTTCTATATGCTTTCTGTACTCCTCAACCGTCGTCGCACCGATACATCTCAATTCTCCCCTTGCAAGAGCCGGTTTTAAGATGTTTGCTGCGTCCATCGCTCCTTCGGCAGCCCCCGCTCCAACTATGGTGTGAAGCTCGTCTATGAAGAGTATCACTTTATCTCCCAGTTTCTTGATCTCATCTATCACGGATTTCAATCTTTCCTCGAACTCTCCTCTGTACTTCGTTCCAGCAAGGATTCTTCCCATATCCAGGGCGAGAACGACCTTCCCTTTTAGCTGATCGGGAACCTCTCCTTTAACTATTCTTTGAGCGAGCCCTTCAACTATGGCGGTTTTACCAACGCCGGGATCACCCACGAGTACAGGATTGTTCTTCGTTTTCCTCGTCAGTATTTCTATAATTCTCTGTAATTCTTTTTCCCTACCTATGAGTGGTGTCAGTTTTCCTTCTTTGGCCATCTTTGTGAGGTCTATGGTGTACTTTGCAAGAACGTTTCCATCATCGAGTTCTCCTCTCTCTTGCATTTCTTTTAACTTCCTCAAAACCTCGTCGTAGTCTATCCCGTATTTTCTCAGAATATTCGAAACCTGGAGTGTACTTTTCAAGAGAGCTAGGAAGAAATGAATGGGTGTAACTTTGGTTTTTCCGAACATTTTCGCTTCTTTTTTAGCACTTTCCAGAACCTCAGAGAGCTCCTTCGACATGTAGATGTTGGAAGAATCCCCGTAGTAAACTCCGTAGTAAGAGCTCACCAATTCATCGAGTTCATCGACGATTGAGTCGATTTCCTTGTCCATACTTTTCAGAATTTTGACTACTTCTCCTTCTTCGTCTTCCAGAATGGCCAGAAGAACGTGCTCAGGTCTTAAAAGGTTCTGCCTGTAATCTTTTAAAGATTCACCAGCTCTTTCAAGAACCTCTCTCAACTTGTCGTTGATGTATCTCATCATATTATCACCTCCTGTTTTATCAGTCTTAATATTAGACTGATAACACATGGGAAAG
The DNA here is from genome assembly GCA_964486555.1 of uncultured Thermotoga sp. Classification (GTDB taxonomy): domain Bacteria; phylum Thermotogota; class Thermotogae; order Thermotogales; family Thermotogaceae; genus 4484-232. Next base: position 11,202 of record CAZANP010000027.1, read on the forward strand.
TTCAAAGGTTTCTTATCTGAAATTTTCTCTTTTAAAGATTTTCCAATTCCTTCAAAACGATTTCAGGAGGTTTATTCTCAAGAAGAGCTATCCTTTTATAGATAGGAGGATGCGTGCTGAAGAGGTTGGTGAAGAAACCTTCCTTCCTCTCGTTTATCTTCCTCCTCAAGGGATCGGATATGAAAAGGTGGGCGTTTGCGATGTTTGCCCTTTTCATCTTCTTCTTGTTAACTCTGTAAATCTTTCTGAGGGCAGAAGCCAGGGCAAAAGGATTTCTCGTAAGCTGGGCACTCGTGGCATCTGCAAGGTATTCTCTGCTTCTTGAAACAGCAAAGAGAACGATTCTTCCAAGGAAGGCAAAGAGGGTGGCAAGCAGGGCTATGAAAAGTAGAAACAAAGCTATTTGAAGACCCGAGTTCTTTCTCCTTCTTGGGTGAGAATACCTCAACATTGAAAGCCCCGCTCTCCATGAGAGGATCTGAATGATAACAACGGCTCCCAGAATTGCACTCGTGAGTGTCATGACAAGGGTATCCTTATGGAGAATATGAGAGATTTCATGACCTATAACTCCTTCCGTTTCCTCCCTGTTCAGGTTCTTCAAAAGACCCGTCGTCACACATATTGCGGATTTTTCTGGTTTGTAACCCGTTGCAAAAGCGTTTATGGTCTCATCTTCCATGACGTAAACCTTTGGTGCCTGTCCAAGGCCAGAAGCTATCGTCATCTCTTCAACTATGTTGATCAGTTGCTTTTCTTCGAAATCCTCAGGATTTGCAGGTCTTGCCTCAACCATTTTTAAAACCATTTCAGGTCCTTTTGAAAGGCCAACAAGGATCTGTATCAACGCTATTATGGAGAAAATTGACATTCCCACAGGAAACGAGTTGAATATGGCATCCACGAGAAAACCGAAGGATACCATGATGAGCGAGAATATGGCTATCAATATGATGCTCTTTCTAACGTTCCTCTCCTGAACCTCCCAGAACGTCATGATCCGTCACCACAACACTACAGATGTATAGCTTTTCCCTCAGCTTCTTCGAAAGCACCAAGAAGAGTTTCAGATAAAGTTGGATGTGGATGAATCAAACTTGCCATCTCCTCGGCTGTGAGTCCTTTCTTCACAGCAACCACACCTTCCATTATCATTTCCGTGGCCATGGGACCAACCATGCTGACACCAAGTACTGTCCCCGCTTTCTTATCTGATATGACTTTTACAAAACCTTCCCTCTCCCCCATAGTGTTGGCTCTTCCATTGGCGAGGATCGGGAACTTTGATATCTTAACTTCGTCAGTATTGACATCTTTCTCTTTAAGACCAACGGAAGCCACTTCAGGATACGAGAATATGACCGATGGAACGGCTGAAAGATCCACTTTTGCTTCTTTTCCCGCCATGTTCTTGGCAGCTACGATTCCTTCGTGGAACGCAGCATGAGCGAGCATAACCTTTCCTCTAACATCACCGATCGCATAGACGCTCTCCACATCCGTTCTTAAATATTCGTCTGTTAATATACCTTTCTCCCCCCTCACTCCCAGTGCCCTCACGTCATCACCTATGAGAGGCCTTCTTCCGACAGCAAGCAGTACCTTCTCAACCACTAGATCGAGTCTCTCTTTGGGCGTGTCGATGGTGACCATGTATCGTTCTTCCTTATCGATCGATATCACCCTTGAAGATTCGAATACATTAGCACCAAGCTTGTTCAGGGATCTTCTGACAACTTCTGCAACGTCTGGATCTTCCGTTGGAAGTATGTGATCCATTATCTCAACGATATGAACATCCGTTCCCATGATTGAGAGGAAGGTTGCAAGTTCAACACCCACAACTCCTCCCCCAACTATCAAGATGGATTCAGGAAGTTTTTCCATTTTGAAGAAATCGTCGCTCGTCCATATACCTGGTATGTCATCGAAGGGATGAAAGACTGTGGGAACGGAACCTGTCGCTATGACGATATTTTTTGCTTCCAGTAGCGTGTCACCAACCTTCACCTTGTTAGGGGATAGAACGATCGCTTCTCCTTTGATGTAATCTATCTTGTTCTTCTTCAAAAGGTACTCCACACCCCTTCTCGATGTCATAACACTCCTTTCCATATGCTTTTTTATCGTGAGAAAATCATATGACACATTTTCAACGTTTATACCGAATCTTTTGGCCTTCGTCTTTAGCTCGTGAAATAGGTGAGAGACCGAAAGCAAAGCTTTTGTTGGGATACAGCCTTTATTCGTACAGGTGCCTCCGGCGTGTTCTTTCTCCACAATCACGACTTTGAGACCAAGTTGTGCCGACTTTATCGCACACACATACCCTCCAGGCCCTGCTCCTATAACGATGGCATCGTACATGGAATCACCTCACTATCCTATGGATTTTTCGTTCCTTTCGATTATCTCGATTAATTCATCGTAAGATATGAGTGGAACGATCGAATCTTCTTCTCCATATCCCCTTGTTTCGAAGTCTTCTCTAACTGCGTAAACTTTCGCTCTCCTTCCCAAAACTTCATATATCTTTGGGGGCTCTCCAAGAGCAAACAGCACACCATCTTGGATGAAAACTACTTCGTCTCCTTCTTTCGCAAGATCGAAAATATCTATCGAAATGGGATTTTCATCTGAATACTTTATCAATATCATCGCCATGCTCATCACCTCACATAAAAACGATGAAATCGAATTTTTTTCACAAGATCATAAAGCTTTTTTCTAGACAAAAGTTCCACCTTCAGCCCTTCCCTGGATTTTATCCTCCTTCTCTCAACATCCTCTTCCAATGCATAGATCTTTACTCTCTTTTCAAGATCTTCAAGAGAATCTTCATCGTTCAAAGCTGTCACCGAATCTTCCATCAAAAGGATCGAGGGCTCTATTTCATCTTTTATTTTAGACACCATCGTCACTCTCAGAGATCAGAGAGGGCAACATCGTTGGATTCATTGGTACCACACCTGAAAGGATATCTTTCGACACCCCTTCACTCTCCAGTGGAGATCCATACGTATATACTCTGACCCCTTTGCTCATGAGTTCTTTAAGGTTTTTCTGAATTTCTTCTGGGGACTCTTCAATCGCGTGAACTGCATCGTGTAGGAGAATGAGCGATACTTCATAACCTGTATGGATATTCTCATACCATCATCTCCTTTTGAAAATAAAAGGAGTCATTCCATTTTATCAAATTGTGAAAGATCTTACGAAAGAGGGAGAATATGAACAGTATTTGAGAGTAATCAACCAGTAGCAAGATATACGGATTATAATTGGGTTTGGAAAATTTTCACCGATATGATAATTCTAATTCTGGTGAATGTATGTACATTTACGTTCAATTTGTGGAGGGGAGACATCATTATCCCAAAGTACAGGTTGATAGAGAAGTATCTCATAGATGCCTTAAAATCCGGTAAGTACAAAAATGGAGATAAGCTTCCAACTGAAAAGGAATTGATGGAAAAATTCAAGGCGAGTAGGGAGACTGTTCGAAAAGCTCTTGACAGACTCGTTCTAAAGAACCTGATAGTTAGAAAACCTGGAATAGGAACCTTCGTGAGTCTTGAGAAAAAGAGCAAAGTCATTGGAATCATCGTTCAACAGATAACGAGTTACATATTCCCGTACATAGTTCTTGGTGCTGAAGATTCACTCTTCAAGAACGGTTACAAGATGTTACTGGGAAACGCATCCGAAGATCCTGTGAAGGAGAGACAGGTCATCAACGAGTGGCTCGAAATAGGTGTTGAGGGTATGATCATAGATCCCGTCTACAGCGCTACAAAGAGAGCTAATAAAGAACTCATTGAAGATATCGTGAAAAAAGGTATAAAGGTAGTTCTTGTAAACAGTGATTTCAGGATAAAGGGAACGGGTGCTGTCATTTTGGATGATGAATACGGTGGGAGGAAAGCTGCCGAAATATTCAAAGAGTACGGCCACAAAAAGGTTGCGGTTCTTTACAAATCCATTCATCTTCCGAGTGTCCTGAGAGCCAGGGGATTCGTTGAGCGAGGAAAGGAGCTCGGGTTTGAGAAGATATACGAAAGATCCTTCAACATGTCCGAATTCACAGGTGTTCCCATGCAGCACGCATACGAACTTTTGAATCTTCCAAAGGATGAAAGACCAACGGCGGTGTTTTGCTACAACGACGCAACGGCCCTCCAATTCTACATGACAGCCAAGAGGATGGGACTGAGTGTTCCAGAAGATATATCGATCATTGGTTTCGATGATGCACCGATAGGGGATTTCAGGATGAAGCTCTCAACGTTCATACACCCCAAGGAGGAAGTTGGGAAGAAAGCTGTGGAGATCCTCCTCAACATGGTTGAGGGGAAAGAAGGTGAAACGTACATTTTCAAACCGGAATTCGTTATGAGAAGCTCTGTGAGTCAACCAGGAGGTTGAGAAAATGTACGAAGAGTACAAGGAAAAGGTATACGAAGCTCACATGATTCTGGAAAGATACGGACTCGTACCCTACACGAGTGGGAATGTGAGTCTTAGAGTGAATTCTCACGTCATCATAAAACCTTCGGGGGTTCCGTACACGGTTTTAAAACCCAAGGACATGGTGGTGGTTGATCTTGAAGGTAACGTGGTTGAAGGGGATAAAAAGCCTTCGATAGATACCGCAACCCATCTGTATCTTTACAGAAACCTTGATTGGGCAAAGTCTGTGATTCACACCCACTCCACCTTCGCCACAGTTTGGGCCGTTCTCGAAAAATCAATACCGGTTCTTTGCACGGCTCATGCAGATGTATTCGGTGAAGAGATTCCAACAACAGAATACGCACCCGTTGGATCGGAAGCCATTGGAAAAGCTGTTGTCAAAGTTATAGGAAAGTCGGGAACGGTTCTTCTCAGAAAACACGGTGTCATGGTGGTTGGAGATTCCCTTGAAGATGCCATCAAAAAGGCCATATTCCTTGAGGAAATAGCAAAAGTTGCATATTATGCAAACATTCTTGGGAAACCCGTACCACTCGATTCCTCGGAAGTTGAGAAGCTCTACAACCAGTATCATACAAGGTACGGTCAGTGAATACCATCTTTTTCAAAGGGGGGTTCCTTATGAAAAAGTTCCTCGCGATCATGTTAATTGTGATTTTCTCGGTTTTTGCGATGGCAGCAACCAAGATCTCCGTTTTGGTTTCACCCGATAACGCAGATGCTCTACAGTGGCTTGCACAAGAGTTCATGAAGAAAAATCCTGATATCAAAGTGGAGATAGTGCCACTCTCATGGGAAGTTTTGTATCCAAAATTGTTGCAGGACTTAAGATCAAAGGCTGGTACCTTCGAAGCCTTCACCTACGACGTCATGACAACGGGAGCCGTTTCGTTCGGTCTTGTGGACCTTGGAGAGTTCATGAAAGAGCATCCTGAACTATTGCCTGAAGGTTACGATCTCAACGATTTCATACCTGCTGTTCTCGAAGAAGCTGGAAAATGGGGTGGAAAACTCATAGGATTACCGTTCTACAACAACACGATGCTCTTCTACTACAGAAAGGATCTCTTTGAAGACCCGAAGATCAAGAAGGCTTTCAAGGAGAAATATGGGAAGGAACTGACGCTTCCAACAACATGGGAAGAGGTTGTGGACATCGCTGAGTTCTTCACCAAGAAGTACAATCCAAAATCTCCAACCGAATACGGAATCGCTTTGATGTTCCCAAGAACACACACACTCTTCTACATGTACCTCCTCTTCTTCGGTGAGTACAGAAACGCACCTCTCGGTATCTTGAGACACGGGAAAGCAGACCTTGAATACGGTGAATACTTCACGGAGGATCACAAACCCGCATTCAACAGTGAAGAAGGTTTGAAGGCACTCGAAATGATGAAGAAACTGATGGCCTACAGTCCAGATCCACTCGGTTCCGACTACGGTGAAACGATAGAGTACTTCAATCAGGGACTCGTCGCTATGGTGCCTCAGTGGACAGGGCCTTACCTCATGTTCAAGACCACTCTCGGTGCAGATAAAGTTGGTATCATACCGATGCCTGGTAGATCCGTGAGTGGTCAATGGGCACTCGGTATCAACAAGTTCATACCTGAGGAGAAGAAAATCGCTGCGTTCAAATTCATAACCTTCGCCACCACAAAATGGGCTGACAAGAACAAATTCCTCAAATTCGCAGTTGCTCCTGCAAGGATGTCCACACTCAAGGATCCAGAAGTCAGAGCGGCAGATCCAAGAGTACCTGCTCTGGAGGTTACGTACGTAACACAGACTCACAGACCCAGGATACCTGAAGAACCGAAACTCGAGGACATCACGGTCGAATACTTCTCCAAGATTCTGTCAGGAGAGCTTCCACTCTCCATCGACACCCTGAACGAACTTGCGAATAAGTGGAAGGAGATACTTGGTAAATAAGGAGGTGCGAGGGGGCCGGGTGGCCCCCCTTAACATGGAAAGAAAGGGGAAAAGACTCGTACCATGGCTTATGGTCTTGCCTGTTATAGCACTTTTCCTCGCCATGACCATATATCCCTTTGGTTTCATGATCTGGGCATCTTTCAGAGATTACGATCTTTCAAAGGGCGAGGAGACCCATTTCATAGGTCTTTCCAATTATTTTCAGATTTTCAAGGACACGACAGCGATTGAATCTATGAAATTCACCGCCAAATTGTTGGCGATAGCGGTATCTTCCGAACTCATTCTGGGGACCCTTATAGCGTTTTTGATAAGGGGTGTTAGAGGGGAGAAGGTTATAAGATCTGCCTTGATAATCCCTATGATGGTTCCACCTGCTGTTTCTGGTGTTGCGTGGAAGATGCTCTATAACTTTGCCTTTGGACCCGTCAATTGGTTCCTGTCGTTGTTCGGTGTTTCGAGAATATCGTGGCTTGGAAATTCTTTCTACGCTCAACTCGGTATCATCATAATCGATATATGGCAGTGGACTCCTTTTATATTTTTGATGATTTATGCCGGCCTTCAATCCATTCCTCAGGATCTCATAGATGCTGCAAGAGTTGATGGAGCCGATTGGGGAAAGGTGTTTTTACACATAGAACTTCCTCTCCTGAGGCCTTTGATTCTCGTCGCGCTGGTACTGAGAATCATAGATTGTTTGAAGACATTCGATATAGTTTTCATGACAACATGGGGAGGGCCAGGTTCTGCAACTCACACTTACAGTTTCTACGTTTACAAAGTGGGGGTGTCCTTTGGTTGGAACATAGGTTACGCATCCGCTCTCAGTGTGATACTGCTTATAGTGAGCATAATCCTTGTGAACATCGTATTCAGAATCGTCAGAATGAGAGAGCAATTGGGTTTCGGGGGTGAATGATGGTGAGAAAAATACTCTCAATTTTGAGATACATCCTCGTTTTCATGTGCCTCGTTTTCTTCCTCTTTCCCGTTTATTGGCTTGTCATAACCGCTTTCAAGCCTCCAGATGAATGGTTCGGATGGCCTCCAAAGTTCCTTCCAACGAAACCAACTCTGTCCAACTTCTTCGGAGCCAAGGAAACGGAGGTCTTCGGCGGGACGACTGGTTCCATCGAGAACATATTCCCGTATTTGAGAAACAGTATCATAGTTGGTGTTTCGGTGGCTTTGATATCTACAGCCATAAGTGCACTCGCAGCATACGCTATAGCCAGGTACAAAGTTGGTGGACCGTTTCTTGCGGAGTGGATCATCTCCATAAGGATGCTACCGCCCATAGTTTCTGCGATACCACTCTACGTCATTTTCACAAAGCTGAAGCTTCTGAACACCTGGTGGGCTCTGATACTATCGCATCTTGTGATAGTCGTTCCCCTTGGTGTGTGGCTTCTGATAAGTTTCTTCAGGGAAATTCCAAGGGAAATAGACGAAGCCGCTTACGTCGATGGGGCAACCCCTTTCCAGGCGTTTTTCTACGTTGTCCTGCCTCTGAGTGCACCAGGACTTGCGGCGGTTGCGATACTCTCGCTCATACAGAGCTGGGGAGAGTTTCTGCTGGCTCTGGTTCTAACGAACGATTCAAGGGCCCAGACCCTTCCAATATTCCTTGGGAGGTACATAACAGGTTGGAGGGTTGCCTGGGGTCCACTCTCTGCAGCTGGGATAGTCACGATGCTCCCAGTTGTCATCTTTGCTATACTCATGCAGAGATATCTCATAAGAGGCCTCACGTTCGGAGCTGTGAAAGGATAAATGGAGGTGATGTGAAGTGAAGGTGAAACTTGGTTTCGCACCAACAAGGAGGAACGTCTTTAGCAAGGAAGATGCCTTAAGGCAAAAAGAGCTTATAGAAAATAAATTGAGAGAGTGGAAGGTTGATTTCGTAGGTCTTGATTGGTTGAATGAAGAAGGACTCCTTTTCGATGAAAGGGATGTTCCAAAGGTCGTTGAAAAATTCATGTCCGAGAAGGTCGATGCACTCTTCGTTCCTCACGTTAACTTCGGGACTGAAGATGCCGTGGCAAAACTTGCAAAAGCTTTAAATGTACCAGTTCTTCTCTGGGGGCCAAGGGATGAGTCTCCCCTTCCAGATGGTACAAGGCTCCGAGATACCCAATGTGGTCTCTTCGCAACGAGTAAAGTTCTGAGAAGGTTTGGAATGAAGTTCACCTACATAGTGAACACATCCGTTGATGATCCTGTGTTTGAGAGAGGGTTCAAAAATTTCATAAAAGCGGCTTCTGTCGTTAAAACCTTCAGAAAAATGAGAGTTGGGGTTATAAGCACAAGACCAAGGGACTTTTGGACCGTCATACACAACGAAGGGGAGCTCGTCGAAAGATTTGGGATAGAGCTTGTTCCAACGACTTTGGTTGATATCGTGGATAGCGCTCAAAAAATGCTCGATTCAAAAGAAATCAGGGAAGAATTTGAAAAACTGAAAGAAAAAGTGGATTTTTCGGAAGTAGGAGAGGAGTACTTCAAAAAGGTCCTTGCCCTCAAGGTCGTCATGAAGAGTTGGGCGGAAGAGTGGAATCTAACGGCGATAGCTATACAATGTTGGACAGCGCTTCAGAAAGCTTTCGGTATAATGCCCTGCTTCGCTCATTCTCTCCTTTCTGATGAGGGACTTCCTGTAGCCTGCGAGACGGATGTTCATGGAGCTATAAGCATGGCCCTTGCACAATCCGCAACACTTTACAGTAAGCCATCGTTTTTGGCGGATCTCACCATCAGACATCCTCAAAACGAGAATGCAGAACTCTTGTGGCATTGTGGACCATTCCCGCTTTCACTTGCGAAGGGGAAACCGAAGGTTGGCAGGCATTTCATACTTGAAAGTCACAGTCCAGGTGTGTCGGAATGGGAGATAGTGGGAGGGGATATAAGTATTCTGAGATTCGATGGAGATCATGGGGAATACAGTGTGTTCGTATCCCATGCTAAAGGTACAACTGGTCCCTACAACAGGGGAACGTATCTTTGGGTTGAGTTCAAAAACTGGCCGAAAATCGAAGAAAAGATAATATATGGCCCGTACATCCACCATGTGGCGGGAGTTCATGACAAAATAGCCCCAGTTATTTACGAAGCGGTTAAATACATGGAGGGTGTAAAATTTGATCCAGGTGAGCCGGATGAGGAAGAGATAAGAGCATGGCTCAGGGGAGAAGTAGAGAATATATAAAAACAGAAGGAGGGGGTTCCGAATGTATCTGATAGGAAGTGATATAGGAACGCAGGGTACAAAATCCGTTATGGTGGATGAGAAGGGAAACGTCATAGCCGAAGCAACGAGAGAGTACGATGTCATAACCCCCAAACCGTCGTGGGCGGAACAATGGCCTGATGTATGGGTGAAAGCCGTGTACGAGACAGTGAAAGAAGTCGTTGAAAAGTCGGGAGTGGACAAGAAAGAGATAGCTGGTATAGCGATAAGTGGCCTTTATGGAGGATCCGGTATCCCGGTTGATAAGAACATGGAGCCCATAAGACCTTGTTTGATATGGATGGATAGAAGGGCAGTTGAAGAAACCGAGTGGGTTAAGAAAAACGTTCCAAAGGAAAAGATTTTCGAGATAACAGGAAACTACGTCGATTCATATTACGGATTCACCAAGATGATGTGGATAAGGAACAACGAACCCGAAGTGTGGAAGAAGATATACAAGTTCGTAACACCCAAGGATTACGTCATATACCAGATGACAGGAGAGCTCGCAATAGACTATTCATCCGCCGGAAATTTAGGGGGAGTTTTCGATATAAGAAAGTTGACCTGGTCAGAGGAGATGTGTAAAATTCTTGGAATACCAATGGAATACCTGCCGGAGAGAATCGTGAAATCATCAGATATCGTTGGCAAAGTGAAGAAAGAAGTTTCAGAACCCTGTGGTCTTCTTGAAGGAACTCCCGTGATCGCGGGAGGAATAGACGCTCCCGTTGCTCAGCTTTCAGCTGGTGCTCTGGAAGAAGGAGAACACGTTGCCATGGTTGGAACGTCAACCTGTTGGGGAACGGTTCACGACGGAAAGAACCTCCCGTTTGGCTTGGTGAGCTATCCATACGTTGTTTACGACACAGAGAGAATATACACCTTTGGAGGATCCGCAACAACCGGAGCTCTTGCTAGATGGTTCAAAGAGCAGTTCGGTGAATCCGAAAGTGTCGTTGGAGAGAGAACAGGCATGTCTCCTTATCAACTTTTCGACAAAGAGGCTGAAAACATTCCTGCAGGGAGTGAAGGAATCATAGTTCTTCCATACTTCATGGGTGAAAGATCCCCAATTTGGGATCCCAAAGCAAAGGGCGTGTTCTTTGGTGTCACCCTGTACCACACAAGGGCGCATCTCTACAAAGCACTGATGGAAGGTGGAGCCTACGCTTTGAGGCACAACATGGAGGAAGGATTGAAAGCAGGTCTCAAACTGAACGATGAGTGCTGGATAGTTGGTGGTGTATCGAAATCGTCCATTTGGGTCAGGATATTCGCAGACGTTACAGGCTACAAGATGAGACAGGTTGCAAGTCTGGTGGAAGCACCATTTGGAGACGCATTCCTTGCAGGTCTTGGGACCGGGATAATAGACAAACCCGAGAGGATAAGGGAATGGGTTAAATATAAAGAGCCAGTAGAGCCCGACCCCGAGAACAAGAAGATCTATGATACATATTATGAGATGTTCAAGAAGCTTTATGAAAAAACCAAGGAATTGATGTGGAAACTCTGAGGTGTGGAAATTGTTCGATGAAATACTGGGAAAAACAATAGAATGCGAATGTGGAAGAGTACACGTCGTTCCCAAAATAGATTTCGTGTTTGAAGATGGTATATCGAAGAACCTTGGGAGTTTCTTCAAAGATGAAATCTTCATAGCTGATAAAAATACCTTTCCCCTGGTCAACGTGCCAGGGGAAAGGGTTATTGTTTTGAACGATAGCGAAAGGGTACTCGCAACGATGGATCGTGTGAGAGAAGTCCTGAGATTATTGAAAGAGGAAAAAGACCTTGTATCGATAGGTTCAGGGAGTTTAACAGATATCACAAGGTACGCTTCCTTCCTGATGGGTAAGAATTTCTCTTGCTTTCCAACAGCTCCTTCAGTGGATGCCTACACCTCCTCAGTTTCTGCCCTGATTGAAAATGGTCTCAAAAAGACCCTGAAAGCCATCTCTCCAGAACGTGTCGTCATCGATATGGATGTTCTGGTAAAAGCTCCTTTCGATCTAATAAGATCTGGACTTGGAGACATGGGAGCGAAGGTTACAGCCCGCCTGGACTGGGTTCTATCGAACCTTCTAAACGGTGAGTACATCTGCGACTTCGTTTGGAAATTGATGAGAGATCCCTTGAAGAGTATGTTGCAGAGTACCGAAGACATTTTAAAGAGAGAAAAAGAACCTTTCAGAAATCTTGTCGATACACTCCTGCTCTCAGGAATAACGATGACCATGGTTGGAAACTCAAGACCAGCATCTGGCGCTGAACATATAATCTCTCACTTTCTGGAAATGTACTATGAGATGAATGGGAAGATCCCTCTTCTTCATGGTCTTCAGGTTGCTATGGGAACATTTGTTTCTATAAAAGCTTATGAGGTAATCCTGGAAGATATCCCGATGAGAAAATCTAAAATATCACGGGAAGAGAGAGAAAAATTCTTGTATGAAACTTTTGGTGAAAGGGCGAAGGAATTTCTGGAAACGTATGAAAAGAAAAGAAAGGAAAGAAATGTGGATCTTGCTTCTCTGAAGAGAGTTATCTCATCGACTTATTCGGAATTCAAAGATACTCTGATGAAACATCTCAAACTTTTGAATCTTGGAGAGCTCTTCTCCAAATTTGATCTGGAATTTTTCAGAAAAGTCGTGATTTTCTCAAATTCTATAAGAGAAAGATACACCGTCCTTGATCTTTTGGAGGAACTGGGGATCCTTGAAGATTTCTCTCACTTCGTTATCGATGAGATACGCCAGTTGATCAGGTGAAGAGGTGTTGAAAGATGGAAAAATCTTTCCTGATAATATCGAAGCTTCTACCGGTGTTCTTGATGATAACCCTCGGATACGTCCTCAAGAAGTTGAAATTCTTCAGCGAAGGAACCGTTGATTCGCTGAAAAAGCTCGTCGTCAACATAGGACTGCCTTCGCTTCTGTTCACAGCTTTTTCCACTGTCAGCTTCAAATCGAAGTATTTCCTATTGTTCATCATGATGTTCTCGATCTGTGTTCTTCTACTTCTCATAGGGAATATCCTTAGAAAGCACCTTAGGATGAGTTCACCGTATTTCCCTATGTTAATGACAGGTTTTGAAGCAGGAATGGTTGGATACTCTGTTTACACCGTGGCTTTTGGCGTGGAAAAGTTGTATGAATTTGCTCTGATAGATTTTGGACATTTGACCCACTCCCGATCCCCTAAAGGGGATGGGATTCTTACTGGCTCGAGGCCAGCTTCCACGGGCTAA
>CAZANP010000028.1:0-6907 GCA_964486555.1 uncultured Thermotoga sp.
TTTATATGAACCCTTCCGTCTTCCACGCTCAGAGTCGGTGTGACTTTGGAAAGTTCTGGTAGATTCAAAACGATCTTTTTGTTTTTGAAAACAGAAACATCGGTCGATACGAGCGTCACGTTATCGACAAGGACATCCACCCTGTGAGTTCCAGGAAGAAGTTTCACACTTCTTTCTATTTCCTCTCCATCCACGATGATTCTTGCATGAGAAAGAAGGAGGGAACACCCTGATAGTTCCACTTCCAGATTCACCAAATTTCGTCTCACCTCGAAGAATTTTCTCAGCAGGTCATACCCTTCTATCCTTCCAATCAGAATTCCCCTCACTTTTTCTTCTTTCACATCCTTCAAAATGAAAGAACCCTCTCTGGATGTGAGATCGTTCTTTTTCCATTTCAAGATCCACTCATCTATGGGATACTTCCCATTGTAATTCACGGATATCAACAAGCCTTTTTCACTCTCTTTCCATTCCAGATCGATCCTTCCAGGATCGGGCAATCTCAGAGCGATCTTCTTTTTCCTGCTGAAGGAGAGAAATGGAAGATTCACAGTATCTTCCAGTATCTTTTCACCCTTCACGAAAACACCCACGGTGTGTTCTCCGCTCTTTATACCTTTCACCGTGATTTCGTCCCCGACCTCAACCGCCCCAACTGGTCTTCCATCCACTTCGATGGAGACGGGAAGCCCTGTGAGATCGTAGTTGAGCGGTCTCACATGGAGGGTCCAGGTTCTGAAAAAAAGAAAGATAACCACGAGTATTACCACAACAAAGAAAATCAAGAGGATTTTCTTCATGAATCATCGCCCCTTGAGTGAAAGGGGGACACCCCCCACGAAGAACTATTTCTCACCTTCTGATATCTCTTCGGCTATTATGTAAGTTATCTTCAGTTTTTCTCCTTCCTTGGTGAGCTGATACCAGAGTTTGTAATTTCCCAGCAAGCCTTCCTTGTCGAAGAAAACGTTCGGATTCTCCACCAGCTTTCCATACTCAGTTGTTCCATCCTTCCTTATTATGTAATACATCGTGTCGTCGGTGTATTCAAGTGGTTCCACGTACTTTTGGGTCATGAGCCTCTTCGTGGCGGGCTCGTGGATCAAAAGTTTCCCGACGTAGAACATCCAGGCTTCCGCACGAGCCGCACCGAACGACACTTTGTACGAGGCCGTGAGATCTTTCTCTGTGAAGAACGTCACTTTACCAGCTACCGTGGCATCATCGGACACACCTATCTCATCGAGTTTTTCAACGACTTTTTTCCAGTAATCTATGAATTCCAGGCCATCTCCAACGTTTACCAGCTCGTATTCGTTGCTGTAGAGTTTTACAAACTCTTTCAGAGATTCGAAAGTTGCAACTTTCCTTTCCATGTTCAACCTGTCGTAAACCGGAAAGTACGAAATGGTGGCATTCTTGTAATCTTCCTTGGATTTTGGCTTCTCCAGTTTCTCCTTGGTCACGATGGCTTCGAAATCTATCACCATACCTGGGAGTGCTTCCTCTATTCCTTTCTCCTCCTTTTCTTTTATATTCACCTCGCTGGGGTTTTCCAAAAATTTCTTTATCTCATCAACGGTCCCAAGTTCGACTTTGTAAATGACGAGTTTTGCGCTTTTATCAAGATTCAACCTGGTAGGAAGTTCAACTTCTGGAAGATCTGGAGGTTTTTCATAATACTTTATTTTCTCGATTTTACCTTCGTCAAAGTTTATCCTACCGACCGCTTTGACCTTCCAGGTCTTCTTCGATCTTACAGATTTTTCAACAAGACTCATGTAATGGGTTACGAAATCTCTGTTGAAGAATTCTTCTATTTCCGTCCTCACTCCTCCCCTTTCTATGTACTTCGTCACATCTTTTACCTTGGTGTTATCGAGCAGGACGATATCACCGGATTCCGTTCTGAGGACGGTGAGTTCAACACCGCCCTGAGAAACCTCTATATCTTTCACCTGGGTTTTTAAGGCATCCGGTAATGAGAACTTCGCGGGTTCGTAGCTCACGGATTTTTTCGGAAGGTAAACCACCAGGTTGTTTGGAACCCTCACGGGTATGAGATCATCATCTTCAACCTTTTCTGGCTCTTTTGAGAAGAGGTGATAAACGAGTGAGATCGCCCACCATCTGGGAGCGGGATCGGTTGGATGAAAGTTTCTGCCGCTGGCAAAGTAAGGGAGTTTAACTATGGAAACACATTTTCCTTTTTCAACGCTCGTTAAGAACATCTTTTCAAATATGGAGAGATAGCCAGCATCTTCTATCTCCCTTATACCGCTCTTTGGATAGCCCTTCAACCTGCTGGTGATTTCTTCTGCCATATCGACCAGATTTTTCCCATCCTCACCGAAGCTCCAACCTTTTTCTATCGAAAGTGCTGTGAAAAGTCTGACGAGCCCTTTTACAACCTCTATCTTTGTCAGCGCTCTCAAGGGATCGACGTTTCCATCCTCATCTGGATCTATCAGGGGGAAACCGTACTTCTCCTTCATGTAACTTTGGACGTATTCCAGGTATCCGAAGTTCCTCGAAAAATCGTACGTGTTGTTCATATAGGCTTTCTCAAGTTCTGTCCTCACATCCTCGAAAGTTGGTGCTTCCAGCGGATAGCTCTTTATGGCATCTTTTTCAATTCCGAGCACCCTGGATGCTATGACAGCGAATTCGACGGCGAGTATTGGATCGTTTGGATAGAAGTTGTAGTTGAACCTTGAGTCTATGTCCACAACGTTCGTTTCAGAGTCCAGCGTTTGAAAAACAGCTCTCTCCACCAGATCTTTGATACCGGGAATTTCGAAGTTTTCAAAGGATTTCTCCACGTTAAAGAACAGAATCACCTGTCTTGGAGCGTTCACAGCTAACAAGCAGGTGATACTGATTAATAGGCCGAAAAGAAGGAAAGCCTTGAATCTCATCATAACACCCCCCGTTATTTGAGAAGAGGTAAACATCCGCACGTCTATGAACATTTTACTACAACTGAATTTTATTCTCCAATCTTTCCATCAAACTGCAAGAAATGATTTAGGAGATATATAATTTCCACCTCAATTATTTTGAAATTTATAAGGAAACATCATTTTCAGTCAATGGTGATAAAATAATGTAAATAAAATAGATATTTTATAGCGAGAAAGTGTTCACATGAAGAGATGGATCTGTATGGAAGGGTATGATGGAACCACCAGGAAATATGTGCTTCCCTCATGGTGGAACTCCATTCAATGAAATAAATGAAATATAAGCGAGGGGGTGGCATCATGACGGAACAACCAGATTTAGAGGGAGAAAAGGGTATAAAGTACTTGGAAAGTAAGAGAAACGCACTGGATGGTATTGAAAAAGATGAGCCCAAGAGTGCTTTAAACAACGTTTATAACATCCTGAATTATCTGGAAGTGCCAAGACCAGCGTCTGAAGAAGATGCGGAAAAGATCATGAGACTTGGTTATACCATAATATCCAAGCTTTTAAGATCGTTCGGGGAATATTATCCTGTTGTCGAAAATTTTGATGTCGTCAAAGCTCAGGGTTTTAAATTCTTTATGGACCGTGTTGCCAGTTTTTCTGAAAAATTGGGGGAAATCCCGGATATGATACCGGCAAAGCCATCGGTGACATACTTCGATCTTTCAATCTTAGATCGTGCAAAGCAAGAGATAACATCCCTTATAAAAACAGGTGGAGATATTGGCCCCGAGCTCAAGAGTAAAACGGCGGATCTCATAAACCTTCTAGAAAACATGCCGGAAATACCCAGTGATCTGAGACAAAAATCGGCTTTTTTCACACAGTTCACCCAATTTTCGGAAAGCATGATAGATCTTTTGGAAATAATGACGTTCATAAAGGATGATGTGATTGCGCTTGATTTCTTCTTTGATGAGCAGTTGAATCTTCTCAACACGGGAAGAGAATTTCTCGAAACGTTGAAGAACGAGTCTGACGATATCCTAAGAAAGATGACAGTGAAAACGACTGCTGTGATTTACAGTCTGTCAAAAAAGGCTCCGAGAAACAGGAGAGGTGAGTACAAGGCCGCTTACAAGAGAATTCTCAAAGAGATGCTACCCAAATTGGGAGACAGATCACTGAAGAAGGATATAAAACAGAATATAAAATACTATACAAACAGGGATCCATTGGATATCCTCAGAGAGTTCGCAGATGAGCTTGGTAATGTTTTACATACTGTGAAAAGAACCTCATCGAGTATTTCAAAATTGATTCATGACTGTATAGAAGCCTCCGGTAAGATTCTAAACGCTTTCGTCCTTGCCTCACATGAAGCGAAGGTTGTGTTGAACCACTACAAAGAATTGTTCGTTCGTGTATCCAGTGAAATGATGAAATTCGACCAGGTAGCTTTCAGAAACATAATAAACAAGAACAACGCAGCTTTTGACGCAGTTAGTAACAGGATTCTTCTAGCAGAAAGTGATGTCAGCAAGATGATGGACAGTGTTATAAGTAACAGGAAAACTCTGGATATCCTGAACGGTTTTTACAAAAACGTTCACGAGATAGAGAGAGAGCTTGAAAGGAGGAAAAACAAGCTAGATGAAGCTATAAAGCTCGGAACGTTGGTAACCATCATCGAAAAACTCGGATTGTCAAGCGGGGAGATCCTATCGGTGGCACAACTGATCTTTGATTTCTTTAACAGAGATTTCAATAACATATACGAAATTTACAGAAACATCATATCTACCATACAGAATCTCAGAAGAAAAGTTTGAATTGATGTATCCTTCAATCACCATGAAATAGATGGTTAACTGTGGCCTTGCATTCTTTAAACTCTATAAGGAGTGAAAACTTGAAAAGCCCTATCACTCCATCAAAGCCTTTTGAACCATCGGATCCGGAATGGTGTAAATTTTCTTGGTTTTCTCATACACAACCTTCAGGAAACCCATCTTCTGGAGGGCGGAAAGGTTGTTGCTCAGGGTTTGGTCCGTTATCTTACCAAAGTGAATTGTTACGAAATCCTTTATCCGACTGTAAGTTCTCGCTCCTCTCGCGACGGCTTTGAGAACGTGAAAGTAGTTTTCAGATCTTCTTCTAAGTTCTTTTATCTCCTTTCTCACCATACTCATCGCCATTTTTTTGGTTTCTTCCAAAGCCTTGTCCCAATTGCCCGTTGTGTGGACCACGTAACCGTATATCGAAAGGTATCCAACGATACCGTCCAACTCCTGAACGGCTTCCTGTATTTTGGAAGGCACTGGATCGATACCGAGTTGTTGGAAACCCTTGTATAAAAAATCAAAGGATTTTTCAGGAGGAAACCTTTCCAGGGTTATCTCATGAAGGTATCTTCCATACAGAGGAGAGTTTGGATCTTCCGTCTTCA
This sequence comes from uncultured Thermotoga sp., assembly GCA_964486555.1. GTDB lineage: Bacteria > Thermotogota > Thermotogae > Thermotogales > Thermotogaceae > 4484-232. The sequence continues at coordinate 5,363 of CAZANP010000028.1, forward strand.
AGAAATCATGAAGAACACCCACTTCCGAGCCTGTTAAGATGAAAAGGACGTTCTCAAGGTGATCGTATGAATACGCCAGAAGATTGAGTATTTCAATTCCACCTCTTCCGTAGTATCTGAGAGATTGTGCTTCATCGAGAGCTATAACCAGTTTTCTTTTTCTTTTTCTCAAAATCTCATCAGCTGCTTTAAGATAGCCTGGCAGATGTGGCCTTCGCTCCGTATTTTCGAAGGACAGCTCAATTCCCGCTATTGTGATCTTCGATATGGTTTTTGTAAATTTCAAGTACTTTTTGACCTGGTTGAGGATCGCTTTGATGAAATCTTTATCGAAGGAGAACCTATCGTATCCACCGGGTTTTTCGTAACTTCTACAGTCCATGAATATTACCTTTTCACCTTCTTCTTTCAATTTTTCGAGGAAAACAAGGAGGAGGGATGTCTTACCTATTCTTCTGATACCAGTGAGCAATATCAATCTGCCGGTTTTGTAGTAACTCGAGAGTAACTCCAGTTCCTTCTCCCTATCGTAAAGGTTTTCCGGATCCTTCTTGGGGGACAAAGAGAAGAACATTACTCAACCCCCTTTGAGTAACTCAACCCCCTTTGAGTGATTATACCACCATCTCTCTGACCTTTTCTGGTTTCAAAACAGCCTTTGCCGGAAGTCCAGGAGTGAAGCAGATGTAATTTTTCAGGTAGAAGCCTGTGTTCATCCAGAAGACATCCCAGTACGTTCCACCTGCCATCGTGGTCTGAAGCTCCACTCAGTAATTATCCTGCAGAACGACCTTGAACTTGATCTTATACCTTTTGGAGAAGAAAGGCATCTCTATTTTGAAGCTCTTCAGGAAGGCTTTCCCTCTTTCCCTTTTGATGGGACTGGGGAAAAATCAATATTATCACTCGTCTCAACGCATAAGCATTTTTCACACGATATTTCAACTATCATTCAAATCCCCACGAAAAGTTTTCCAAAACCAGAGAATCACACTTTTTTCCATGACATCGAAGAATGTATCTTTTCTCCTTCAGAACAAAAACGAAAACCTCCTCATTCACGGGATCGACAACCCAGTACTCTCTCACACCAAACTTTTCATACACATCCCTTTTCACTATCAAATCCCTCGTCGCACTCGTTGGTGATAGCACCTCAACCACCATATCTGGTGCTCCTTCTATCCAATTATCTTTTATGATATCGAGTCTCTCTTTCGACACGAAAACGATATCCGGTCTCAGTACATTCTCCTCATCAAATTTGACATCGAATTCGTAGTAAACCTCGCCAAGTTCTCCGTTTTCCACTCTCTCGAAAAGTCTGTTGAATATCTCACCAGACACTTTCTGATGTTTCCTGCCAGGAGATGGGACCATGACGATCTCTCCTTCCAAGAGTTCTGCAGGGTACTTTTCAGGCAGGTTTAAATACTTCTCAAGAGGTGTTTTTCCCTTAACCTGCATTTTTCCACCTTCTTTTCATTCGATACCATGTGGATTCTAGCATATTGAAAAGCTGCTGCTGTTCAAACAACGTGCAAA
>CAZANP010000028.1:7007-16062 GCA_964486555.1 uncultured Thermotoga sp.
TTCTCTATAACCTCGGCTATTCTTCCTGCTACATCCTTGATCGCTTCCGAATCCCTTCCCTCAACCATTATCCTGATGACGGGTTCTGTGCCGGATGGTCTCACGACAACTCTGAAACCTTCCCTCTCATATTCTTTGATTATATCCCTCACCTCTTTCCTGCTTGCGATCTCCTTGTTCTTCACATGAACGTTAACACTCACTTGAGGATAATCTTCTATCATCGAGGAAAGTTCTGAGAGATTTTTCCTGTAGTAGACAATGGAAGATAGAACTTCCAGGGAAGTTATGAGACCATCTCCGGTTGTTGATCTATCAAGAATTATCACATGACCGGATCTTTCACCTCCAAGAATCGATCCCTCCTTGAGCATCCCTTCAAGTACGTTTTTGTCACCAACTTTGGTCCTTAAGAGTTTCACACCCATATTTTCAAGGAAAACTTCAAGCCCCGTGTTCGTAAGAACCGTTCCAACAACGAGCTTCTTCTTCATCCTTCCTGTATCGAGCAAGTACCTTGAAAGTATCCCCAAAATCTTATCTCCATGAACTATTTCCCCGTTTTCATCGAGCATTATGCACCTGTCTCCATCCCCATCGAAGGTGACACCTATCTCTCCCTTCCTTTTGACTGACTTCAAGAATTCTGGATTTGTTGAACCGCATCTAACGTTTATGTTGAATCCATCTGGTTCATCGTTGTACACTTTAACTCTGGCTCCAAGCCTTTCGAAAACTTCTGGTGCTGTCGTCACGGTTGAGCCGTTTGCAACGTCGAGTGCGATTTCGAAATCCTTAAGGTCCAACCCTTCGAACATGTGAAGGACGAATCCTATGTACACATCCTGAGCGCTTTCGAAAGATTTCACCCTACCTATTCTTGAAAAATCAACGTACTTCAAAAAACCTTTTTCGTATAGTTCCTCAACTTCTCCTTCTTTACCTTCGTTCATCTTGTATCCCTTCAGGAAGACCTTTATACCGTTGTACTGTGGGGGATTGTGAGAAGCGGATATCACAACACCTGCCGTTTTCATGACCTTGGTCAGAAGCGCTAGAGAAGGTGTTGGAAGTACACCACACTTTAGAACGTTCACACCAGCCGATGAAAGGCCCGAAGAGAGAGCATCCTCCAGAGTGTCTGATGTTGCCCTTGTATCCTTGGCAACGAGAACTTCCTGGATATCAAGGACATTTCCCAAGATGTTTCCTATCCTGAAAGCGAGTTCCGGCGTCAAATCCACTCCTACCTCTCCCCTTATACCGTCTGTCCCGAACAGTTTCAATCTTCATCCCTCCTTCTGTCACAGATCTCCCTGTAGATTTCTGGCCTTCTGTTTTTAAAATAAGCATGCGAATCTTCTATCTCTTCGTACCTGTATTTGTCCAGAATATTAAGGTCCAGATCTTCAAGTATTAAACCTTCATCAAAAGCCAACTCCTTCACGACTTCCCCTCTTGGCGATACGATTCTCGAATGTCCCACAAAATCCATGAAACCTTTACCACAAGTTGAAGATACAAGGAGGAAAGAGCCGTTCTCCAAAGCCCTTGCCCTCGTTGCGATATCGAATATGTTGTACCTCTCCTTTCCAAAAGCAAAGAGAGATAGTATAACCTGTGACCCTCTCAAAGCAAGAATCCTTGCTATCTCAGGAAAACCTATCTCGTAACAGATCAGAACGCCGAACACAACGCTCTTGAACGTGAAGGTCAAAAAGTTTGAGCCCGCTTCGAAAACGCTCTTTTCACCTCTAAAAAGATGGGTTTTATCGTAAAAAAGAATCTCTCTCTTTTTCTTTATAACGAAAGCGGAATTCCTCAATCTTCCATTGAGAACTCTTGGAACTCCTCCAACGATGCACATGTCGTACGTTCTCGACAGTTTCAACAACTCTTTTTTTGCCTCATCCTTGAAGAAGATCCAGCCTTTCATCAGAATATCTTCATCCCATGTGTAACCTGTCAAAGAAAGTTCTGGAAAGAGTATCAATTTTGCTTTCTTCTCTCCCGCCTCGTCGATGAGTTCTTTCATTTTCATAAGGTTTCTCTCAAACTCTCCTACCTTTGGAGAGATCTGGGCGACCGCTACCAGCATTCTCGTAAACCCTCCTGGAAAGTTCCTGCTGTTTATGCCAATACCCATCGAGCAAACCTTTAGAAGCGAGACTCCCAAGGAATTTGTAATGTCGCTTTGTAAGTTTTCCAGGACCCACCTTGAAAAGTTCCGTTCCAGGAAGAGGCATGAAGGTGTGTGCATGGATCTTGGCCTTGTATTTTTTCACGATCTTTTCGATGAACTTGAAAGTTTCCAGAACGTCTTCTTCCTCCTCGAAAGGGAAACCGAATATGAAATCAACATGAGGAATGAAGCCGTTGTTTGCGATGGTCTCGATCGCTTTCTCGACCATCTCCACGGTGTGTCCTCTCTTTATGATCCTTAAGATCCTGTCGCTTCCACTCTGCGCTCCAATCACTATCGATTTGTTGTTGACGTATTTTTTTATCCTCTTCAGGATATCGTCGCTTACGGATTCCGGCCTCACATCTGAAGGGAAGGTTCCATAGTATATCTCTTCAACTCCCACTTTCTTCAGCTCGAACAGGAGTTTCTCTACCACATCCGGATCCGGTTTTACGCCATTTCTAGAGCCGTATCCGAAGGAGTTTGGCGATATGAAACGGGCGACTTTCTTGTTTCTTTTGACACCTTCCGATGCGTAGTGCACTATCATCTCTATGGATCTGTGCCTTGCCATCCTTCCGGCAAGCTGGGGTGTTTGGCAGTAAGCACATCTGAAAGGGCAACCTCTTGTTATTTCTATGGGGATGAATATACCGAGCTCCGGAGAAAAGGGCGGAAAGTCGTTCAGATCGACCCTTTCTTTCAACCCATCGAAGATTCTATTGGATGGCCTTTCTCCTTCCAGAAACTTCAATATGTTGTCTTCTCCATCTCCCGTGAAGACGTAGTCAAAACCCATGGACAGAGTTCCTTCAGGATCAGCAGTTGGATGGGGTCCTCCCGCTATGAGGATGTACCCTCTGCTTTTTAACAGTTCTACCTCTTCTTTCACTATATGAAGATCGAAGCTCATGAAAGAGTACGCAACGATCGTCTCTTCGGGAGGAAATTTCAAGATATCATCGACACTTTTTGTGACATGAAATTCAACGTCTTTCCTTCTACTGTGTATGGCAGATATTATGACCGCTATGCTGTACCAGTTATTTTTCAGTTCTCTGAAGACCAATCTCATTCAGGTAACCCCTCACCTTTTCTATGAATTCGTGTATCGCGAGCCTCGAATCATCGTCCCCTTTCACGCTTCTGTCTAGCTTGTAGAGATCTTTCAGGATCTTTGAAAGAATCTCGGGTGAATAGAATTTCACGTGATTCAAGACTTCGAAATCCCATCCCTTGAACTTGAATCCCAAAAATCTTGCCACCTTCGGTACCGATATCTTCAAAGATTTTGAGATGTTGGAGATTTCCGGCCATATGTACTTTTCCTTTTTCGGAACGACCATCACTATTTTGAAAAGATCGAGGAAGTGATTTGCAAGAACAGAGCTTATGACTATCGGCTCGGATATTTTCAGAAGTTCATCCAGTACCCTATGAGCGTTATCCACCCTCCCCTCCGAAATGGAGAAAGAGAGTTCATCAAGGGGAGGGTGTTCGTAAAAGTAAACCACCTTCTTCACATCGTCGCTTGTGACAACATCGCTTTCACAATAGCTCATCAACTTCTCTATCTCCTTCTCTATCCTTCCTTCATCACTCCCAACCATGGAGAAGAACAGTTCAGCGGCGTCATCTTCGATATTCAATCCCTTCTTCTTGAAAGCTTTCTTCACGTAATCTATCCACTTTTCCCTTTCCCACGGTTTAGGTAGATCAAAGGATATACTCTTATATCCTTTTATTCCTCTGGTCGATCTTATGAAAACGTGTACCGTCTCCGGAACCTCTTTTAACATGCCAAGAAGGGTTTTCTTTTCCTGGGATTTCCAGGAATCGAAATCGATCACATCCAGAACCACCCTGCTTTGAAACATACCAAGCGTCTGTATGGATCTTCTGATCCTTTCGATTCTGTCTGTATCTTTCGGGTGGATTCTTGTATAATCTGCTTTCAGATCTTCCACCTTTTTCTTGATATACTCATCTTTGGAAAGATCTGCATTACCCGTTAGGAACAATACAGGCAATCTCATCACCTCTAGGTTTAAAATATATCACATCGAGGTGATACGTTGAGAGTGATATCCGATGTGCTGTTCTATATGGGATCCTTTATGCTCCTTTTATCCATAATATCGTTCGATCTTGGAACGAGGGCTTTGAGGGAGAAAAAACTCAAGAAGAGGAAGGAACACGACAGGAGGGGAAGGTACTTTCTCCTCGCCTGTGGCATAATGTATGGCCTGGCTCTTTTAATCGCTTTGTTCGTATAATATGCAGAGTAAAAGGAGTGATGGAAATGAAGATTGTAGGAGTGGATCTTGGAGGAACCACGTTCACGGTGGGACTAGTCGATGAATCTGGAAAGATCATAAAAAGGCTCACGAGAGAAACCCATGTCGAAGAAGGGAAGGATAGAGTCATAGAAAAGATAGCAGAAGCTGTAAATGATGTGACAACGAAGGATGTCGAGTACGTGGGAATAGGTTCACCTGGCTCGATCGACAGGGATAAAGGGATCGTCAGATTCTCCCCGAATTTTCCCGATTGGTGGGATGTTCCTCTGGCCGACGAGATCGAAAAAAGAACGGGAAAGAAAGTTTTCGTTGAAAACGATGCGAATTCCTTCGTTCTGGGGGAGAAATGGTTCGGTGCAGGAAAGGATTACGATCATATAGTGGCTCTCACACTTGGGACGGGTATAGGAGGAGGGGTGATAACCCACAGAAGGTTGCTTACAGGAAGCACGGGAATAGGAGCAGAGCTTGGACACATAGTCATAGAGCCCAACGGCCCCGTGTGTGGATGCGGAGTGAGAGGGTGTCTCGAAGCTGTCGCATCGGGAACCGCCATCAAAAAGTTCGCGATGGAATCCTATAAGAAGTTTCCGGATTCCAAGATCTTCGCAATGGCAGGTGGACCCGATAAGGTAACACCCAAAGATGTTTTCGAAGCGGTTCTGCTTGGAGACAGACTGGCTACCCTGATAAGGGATAGGGTTGTAGACGCCCTTGCAAGGGCCATAGCGAGTTACGTTCACATATTCAATCCACAGGTGGTGATTATAGGAGGGGGTATATCGAGAGCAGGGGACGTTCTGTTCGATCCTCTGAACGAGAAGGTCAACGATTACGTCATGCCATCCTTCCTCGGGACCTTCAAGATAGTTAGAAGCAAACTTCTGGACGATGCAGGCGTTCTGGGAGCCGTCTCCATTGTTCTGAACAGATTATCCGAAAGGGGTGGGGGACATGAAGAGAGTTAAGATAATCCTGGATAGCACAGGAGACATACCTGTCGAGTGGCTGGAAAAGTACGACGTTGAGATAGCCTCCCTCTATGTGAACTGGCCCGACGGAACGTCAGAACCCGATGTCAGGGATCCAAAAGAGATCGAGGATTTCTACAGGAGGATAAAGGGAGCCAAAGAACTTCCAAAAACGTCCCAACCAACGGTCGAGGATTTCAAAAAGCTTTATTTGAAAGCAAAGGAAGAAGGCTACGATGAGATAATAGCTCTGTGTATATCCTCGAACCTCTCTGGAACGGTAAATTCTGCAAATATGGCGGCGAAAGAAGTTGACATCCCCGTGTACGTTGTGGACACAAAGCTCGCGTCCGCCGTCAACGCCCTCGTCGCGAAAAGGGTGAGAGAGATCTTGAACGAAGGGATGAACGGTGAGGAAGCGTACAAGAAGATCCTAGAAGAATTGAACTCCGGTAGGTTCAGGGCTGTTTTCTACGTCTCAGATTTCAACTTTCTCGTCAAAGGTGGAAGGGTCACAAAGATTCAAGGATTCCTCGGAACGATGCTGAAGATAAGGGTGTGTGTGCATATAAACGAGGAGGGGAAACTCATACCTTACAGGAAAGTCAGAGGAAATCAGAAAGCGGCCGAAGCTCTGGTCGAGAAGGTGAAGGAATACGCACCGGAAGGATCGAAATTGAGGATTCTTCCAGTTCATGCGGATAACGAATCTGGTGCGAGGGATGTCGAAAGGATTCTGAAAGAGTATTACGATGTGGAAGTGACTGGAATAGCGATGATGGGAAAAGTCATAACGACTCACGTTGGACCGGGAACGGCGGGAGCGGGGATAGAGATCGTAACTTAGCATCTCTTTTTACTCAAAAACAGAAGGAATACACCGATGTAAACGAGAACGTCTCCTGGGCTTATCAGGAACTTTCTACCCCAGGGGAGGATCACAGGAATGTAATCTCCGAGTATGTTCGTAAGGTTGAATTTTTCAAAAACGAGGTGCCTGCTGCCAACGTGGAGTCCCAGTAAATTCACGAAAGGCTCGTAAGCCGGCATCTTCCCAGAATTCATGCTCATGACCAAACCGTTGAGAACAGTACCTGCACCAATCGCTTTGAACCCCGGTATCTCCCTGTTCACAAAGCACAGAAAGGCAAGGAAGACAAAGGAAAGTACCATGAGGTAATAGTTTTTGAGAAGTTGAAGCACTATGGGAATGGGAAAGAGATACAAAAGCTTGTAATCCCTGGTAAAGACACATTTTGTACTCTTTGTTACAAGAGACATCAGAAACGCTATTATGAAAACATCGAGGATCATTTCCCTTCCTCCTCGATGATCTCAAGGAGAATATCCACTATTTGAGGATCCAGAGCGGTTCCTTTCATCTCCCTAAGCTGTTTCATGACCTCTTCTTTGGATAAAGCTTTTCTGTAGGGTCTGTCACTCACCATAGCTTCGTAAACATCCGCAACAGCTATTATCCTTGATGGAAGGGGAATCTCTTCCCCTTTCAATCCATCGGGATATCCCTTCCCATCCCACCTTTCGTGATGATGCCTTACCCATTTTGCCTCTTTGAACCTGAACCTTCCGATCTCCTTCAGAATCGCTTCACCTTTTATAGGGTGTTGCTTCACTATCTCGAATTCTTCTTTCGTTAACGTCGTCGGTTTGTTCAGAACGTAATCGGGTATCCCAACCTTCCCTATATCGTGTAAAAGAGCTGCTATGTAAATCCTCTCGACGAGCCTCGATGGTAGATTCATTTTATGAGCGATCTTCCTTGCTATCTCCGCCACTCTTTCACTGTGTCCCCTCGTGTAGAAATCCTTCTCCTCCAGACTCTTCGCAAGAGATCTCAAATTCTCTATCCTGAGGTCCTCGTATTTCCTTTTGTAGCTGTTCCCTATTTGAATGGATAGAACGAGTGCGAGAGATAGAGGAATCGCGACGAAACCGATATAAAAGTAGGATATGTAAACGACGGCACAGACTGGAAGTAGAGTCATCATACTGAAAAAGGGTGTGGAGAAGGTTCTGGAGACAGCTTCTCTCAGGTTCGTACTCGACGATATCCAGAGTATCGTTGTCATGAAAAAGGTGTTCATGAACATGTAAACGAACGCGATCAGGAATATCACCGGTATGTTCCAAAGGGGATCACCAGTGGACAGCGCTCTGAACAGAACGGAAGCAACGAAGGCTGAAAGCCCTATCTGAGAGGCATTGAAGATGAACTTTATGAGAGGGAAATTTTTTATTTTATACAACCTTGGTATCAGAACGGAAGCGGAAGCTATGAGCATCGTTTCAGCGGGAGAAAGAAGGGAAGATGCCAGAATGTTGACGATGATTCCTCCTGTGAGCTTTATGGAACTTCCCGAAAAATCCGCTATAGCAATTGTTATGATTTCAAATATTATTCCTGAAAAGAGTAATGTTAGAAAAATACCTGGAGATTTTACACCTTTGAACGAAAAAATAAAAAGAAAGAGGTAGATCAAGAAGATGAAGAGAACAAAGAGCTTTGTTTTTCTGTTCATCAAAAGACCTCCTCAGAAAAGGGGGCGGAGGTGATCACCACCACTCCAGATTACCGACAGCAGAGAAGAGGAGTGTCAGAAGGCTTCCGAACATAACGATCAGTTTCCAGATTTTCTTCATCGTTATCCCCCCTTTCGTTGGTGAGTCTCACAGCTCCGCTCATTGTTAGTTCTTCGCTATCCCCCGCTTCGCTCCTGAAGAAATACCGCCCCCTAGAATCTAATTTTATCATCTTCTAAAAATTGTTTCAATTATTTCTAGAATTTTGTCAACTCCCTCTTTTGTAATAGCAGAGTAAGGTATAAGAGTGTAATCCCCGTACTTTTTTAGGACAGATTTATGAACGTTTATTATTTTCGCTCTCTCAGACCTTTTGACCTTGTCGATCTTCGTCAGGACAACGACGAAAGGAACATCGAGATCTTTCATCCACGCTATCATCACCTCATCCGTTTCTTGTGGAGGTATCCTACCATCGATCAGAAGGAAAACCAGTTTCAACGACCATCTCCTTTTGAAATAATCTTCAACCAGCTCCTTCCAACGTCTCTTTTCCGCCTTTGAAACCCTGGCGTATCCGTAACCTGGTAAATCTACCATGTAAAAAGACGAATTCACAAGATAAAAATTTATGGACCTCGTCTTTCCAGGATGTTTACTTACGAACGCTATTTTTCTTCCAAACAACGTGTTCAAAAGTGTAGATTTTCCAACGTTGGATCTCCCAACGAAAGCTACTTCTCCTTTCAAAGGTGGTGGATACTTTCCAGGGTTGTATACCGTATCCACGAGCTCGACATTTTTTATGAACAAAGTGAGATCCCTCCACTACATTTTGAGATAGGATTTGATAGATCCCATGTTCGGTATGAACTGTTCCATATATGTTATGAGACCCGTCCTCGGGTCAACGACACTTCTTATGAGCGGCATCATTCTGTACTGGAGTTCTAAAGTTACACCGTTGTAGTCCCTCCCAACCACCACGAGTCTCAACCCTATCTGTTTCAAATCGAAGATAACGTCATTGCTCAGAAGCGATGGATTCACGTAGTGTG
>CAZANP010000028.1:16162-23896 GCA_964486555.1 uncultured Thermotoga sp.
CCTGCACTTCGAAGTAAAGCCTCTGCGTACTTTGGATTCACGTGGAAGATGCTATCAGAGCTTCTTACCAGTTCCTTCAAACCACTTTGAATGAGCATACCGTCGTTTGAAAGAGATATCCAATCTCTCACTATCTTGTTGTTTGAGGTTTCCCAAACTATAAAGACGTTCATCCCAGAGAAGGCGCTGGCTTGATTTCCTAGCTTACTACTTCCACTCACCTTGTAATAGACGACAAGACCCCTTTTGAGCCAATCCGGCAGTTTGAAATTTCCAGGAATGGTCGGAAGCTTCAAGGGCCCAGGTAAACCAACCCGTGGCTGTGGCAGAGGTCCTTGTTGAGGTGGCTGTTGAGGTAACTGCTGTGGAATCTGACTTGGCATACTGGGGATACCGGGAACTGTTGGAAACCCAGGAACAGATGGTACCTGAGAAATCATGCAAATTGGTATGGTCAGGAAGATCAAAAGCCACAACCCTTTCATACTCCCCACCCCAATACCACTCACCTTTGGTTACAGAATATTATAATGAAAAAAGCCCTGGTTTTAAAACCAGGGCCTTCAATTAATCCAAGAGAACTCATTCTATGGGTCTGACATTTATGGCTTGTAATCCCTTGGATCCCTTCTGGACATCGAACTCGACTTTCTGATTCTCCTGGAGTGTTTTAAAACCATCCATCTGGATGGCGCTCCAATGAACGAAGATGTCTTCACCATCTTCCCGGGTTATGAACCCAAAACCCTTTCTTGAATCAAACCACTTCACTGTACCTCTCATAAAGCTTCTCCTCCTTTTGATCACTCCGCTAAAAGCGGGCATGCTTCTAATCTACACTTATTTTCACTGAAAGTCAAGTTATCTGAATTTTCCATTTTGAAAGTGTTTACGATGTTTCTTCATTATAAATTTTCCTAAAAGACATGTTGGGACTGGGAAGGTTTTAAAAAAAGGGTATAATTTCCTTATGGTGGTGGGAAAATGCCGGAAATCGGTACTTCTTCGAAAATAATAACTTTATTTTCCAGTTTCATAATGGAACTTGCCAATGTAAAAAAGACCGAGGATATAGGAGAAGCCCTGCTGAAACTGGTTAAGAAGCTTGTGGATTGTGAATGGATCCTTTTTTTATCTAAAGACAAGGAAATACTGCTTAAAGATCCGAAGGATATCGAAATAGACCTGAAAAAGCACGAGGACATGATAGATTGGTCCATGAAAACAAGTAACAGCGCGTTTTTGGATGACAGTGACGGAAAAGTTGGTTTGATACCCATGACGAAGAAAGGAGAGGCTTTCGGTGTCATAGCCCTGCTCATAAAAGAGGAGCCAACACTGGAGGATATGGACACGCTGAGGGTGTTTTCGTTTCTTTCTTCCGTCGTCCTTGAGAATTTGAGGTTGTATGAAGAATTGCTCGAGAAGAACAAACTGGTTGAAGAAACGAAAGAGTACCTGAAAAACATACTGGATACGTTCCCCGAGATGGTTTTCGTGTATTCTGAGAAGGATGGCATGGTATTTAAGAACAGAAGGTTCGAGGATGAAGCGGACGATGAAGATCTTATAAACGAGGCTGTGAACATATCGAAACAAGTTATAGAGACTGGTATGAGAAGGATCGGAGAGTATGAGAAAAACGGTGTGTTCTATTCCATAACGTCTGAACCACTGAAGCATGAGAACGATACACAGGCGGTTACAACCATCGTCAACGTGACCAGCACCAAGGAACTGGAAAGGTTGAAAGAGCTGGATAGGATGAAAATGGAATTCATATCAAACATATCCCATGAATTGAGGACACCTCTTGCAGCGATAAAAGCTTATTCTGAAACTATTCTGACGAGTCTTAAGGATCTGGACACGGATACCTTGAAAGATTTCATGGACACCATATACAACCAGAGCAGACATCTTGAGGAACTGTTGAACGAGCTTCTGGATTTCTCAAGGATCGAGCAGAAGGCTTTGAAACTTGAAAAAATCAGGGTGGATGTTGTGAGTCTGTGCAGAGAAGCTGTGAATTCGATGATGGAATACGCAAAATCCAAGGGAGTGGAACTCTCTTTCGAGACAGATCTCGATTCTCTGGAAACGCTCATTGATCCAAAAAGGTTGAAACAGGTCCTTTTCAATCTCATAAGCAACGGTGTGAAGTTTTCAAAGAAGGATTTGGAAGAAAAGTACGTGAAGGTTTCCCTATCCAAGGAAGACGATGGATTTCTCATAGTGGTTGAGGATAACGGTGTTGGGATTCCCGAGGATAAAAAGGATAGAATCTTCGAGAAATTCTACAGGGTCGATTCTTCCCTGACATACGAGGTCTCAGGAACCGGTCTTGGGTTGACGATAACGAAAGAGATAGTGGAGCTTCACGGAGGAAGAATATGGGTCGAGAGTGAAGTTGGAAAGGGATCCAGATTCTTCGTCTGGATTCCGGTGGAGAAGGTGCAAAATGATGGTGACGGTGGACAAGATTCTGGAGAAGGTTGAAGACCTTCCAAGTCCAGACTTCGTGGTTCAGAGGATCGTACAGGTTGCGTCAAATCCAAACGCCTCTGCTAAGGAAGTGTCACAGGTCATATCAACTGACCCCAGTCTGAGTTCAAGGATTTTAAAGATAGCGAATTCCGCTTACTACGGTATACCAAGGAAAATATCCATTTTGAGTGAGGCGGTTATGATACTGGGATTCAAAACCGTAAGGAATCTCGCGTTGAGTGTCTTCACTTACGATAGATTCTTTAAAAAAGGGGATGAAAAAAGCCCTATCGATAGGAAAAGATTGTGGAGACACTTCGTCGTGACCGCGGTGATCGCAGAGACCTTGGCTTCAACGGTTGGATATCCTGTAAAGGAGGAGTTGTTCATAACAGGGCTTCTTCACGATATCGGTAAGATCATATACGATGTGATAACTCCAAAGATCCTGGCAAGCGCCTACGAAGTGGCCTCCAGAATGAAGAAGACGTTCACGGATGTGGAGAGCGATCTTGGAATACCCCATCATGGTATAATCGGGGCAAAGCTCCTGGAAAAGTGGAATTTTCCGGATCTCATAATAACGACCGTCGAGAACCACCATAACCCTTCTTCCGCGAGAGAGAGTGTGTATTCGGAAATAGTGTCCATGGTTCACATATCGGATGTCCTTGCAAACCTCTTGTATCCAGGGGATTCTCTTTCCTTCGGTGATCCTCACCTCGATCCCGAAGCCCTCAACGATATATCCATAAAACCCAAAGGGCTTTTAAATCTATTGGAAAAATCCAAAGAGATGATCTCCAAAGCCAAAGAGCTTTTGGACATGTAGAGGAGGTGTAGAAATATGCACCCAAGTTACAGAAAAGCCATGCTGGAATCTGAAATGTTGAAACTTCTCTCTGAAGCCCTCTCTCAGATGAAAGATCCTAGAATCCAGAAAGAGCTCGTGACAATAACCAGAGTTGAGCTTTCGAAGGATAAAAGATATGCAGACGTTTATGTGAGTTGTATAGGTGGCGATAAGGAAAAGGTGATCGAGATCTTGGATCACGCCAAGGGTTACTTCAGGACCTACGTTGCGAAGAACCTGAAACTCTTCACTGCACCAGAGATAAGATTCAGAGAAGATAAAGGAATAGAATCGAGTGTCAGAGTTCATAAACTTCTGGTGGAGATGGGATACGATCCCCTGAAGGAAGAGGAGGAAAAGCAAGAGTGAAGTCCGGTCTCATAGTAGGGTACAAACCAAAAGGTCCAACCTCTCACGATGCAGTGGAAGAGGTCAGGAGGAAATTGAAGATAAGGAAAGTGGGACATGCGGGAACTCTGGATCCTTTCGCAGAGGGTGTTCTGATCTTGGGGATCAATCAAGGAACGAGAGTCCTCGAATTTTACAAGGATAAGAGGAAGGTTTATTGGGTTAAGATGAAACTGGGTATCGTAACCGAGACGTTCGATATAACAGGTGAAGTGGTTGAAGAGAGGGACTGCAATGTAACCTGCGAGGAGATAAAAAAAGCGGTGCTGTCCTTCGTTGGAGAATACCTGCAGATCCCACCTGCATATTCTGCCAGAAAGTACAAGGGGGAACGCCTGTACAAGCTCGCAAGAGAAGGAAAGATAATCAGGCTTCCCCCTAAAAAGGTTTTCATATACAGAATATGGGATATAGAGATAGAGGATGATACGGTATCCTTTAGGGTGGAGACATCTCCTGGGACTTACATAAGATCCCTGTGTATGGATGTGGGGTACAAACTGGGATGTGGTGCAACTGCTTTGGAATTGGTCCGTGAAGCTGTTGGGGAGTTCTCTATAGATACCTCCATCAACGTTTTTGAAGCATCCCCAGAAGATCTTGAAAATTCCATAATACCTCTTAACGAGACTCTCGAATGGCTTCCGGCTTTGATCGTAACTGAAGACTGGATAGACAGAATCCTGAATGGAGCACAACTTTTCCTAGAGGGTGTTTCAGGGGTAGAAGGAGTCTTCAAAAAGGGAGATATCGTTCGCTTGATCGATGACGAGGGTAACCTGATAGCGATAGCAATATCCGAAAGAAGCTCGAAATTTCTGGAAACTTTGAGGAAACAGGGAAGGAACGAAAGAGTAGCGAAACTCTACAAAGTTTTCAAGGAGAGATGAGAATGATCGTGATGAGTATAGGGGTCTTCGATGGTGTGCATGTGGGTCATGAAACGATTCTGAAAATGTTGATAGATATGGGCAGAAGGAAGAAGGCGAAAACGCTGGTTTTGACCATCCTCTATCCTATGGATTATTACAGACAGAACTTCGATGGGTTGATAACATCCGTTACCGAGAGAATTTCAATCCTCCAGGAGAGGATAGACATGGTGGAGACACTGGATCTGATCGAAGTCAAGGATCTGGATCCTCATACTTTCTTCAAAGAATGGATAGAGAAGAGAGAAGTCGTTGGACTGGTAGTTGGGGAGGACTTCAGATTTGGAAAAGGTGGAGTGGGGGATGTGAATCTCCTTGAAAAACTCTGTAAGGACTCCGATATAGAACTCGTCGTTGCCAGAGATGTGAAGATCGATGGGAGGAGAGTCAGCAGTTCTGTCATAAGGAGACTGGTGAGGGAAGGAAAGGTGGAAGAAGCCGCAAGATTCTTAGGAAGACCCTTCAAAATAACCGGTAAAGTTTACAGAGACACGGGGCTTGGTCACAAAATAGGATTCCCAACTGCTAACATCGACAGGGGTCATGAGTTCCTAGTTATCCCCAGATTCGGTGTTTACTCTGCGAAAGTTACACTCCCTTGGGGTGAAGAGAGGGTTGGAGTTGCGAACATCGGAACGAGACCGACGATCGGTGGTGAGGATGTGAAATACGAAGTTCATATACTGGACTTCGATGGGGATCTTTACGGAAGATTTCTGGAAATGAATCTCATCAAATTTTTAAGGCCAGAAAAGAAATTCAGGTCACTCGAAGAATTGAAGGAGGCAATTTCTGAGGATGTGAAAAAAGTGAAAGAACAAGTTGAAGAATTTCTGGTATAATCATTCCTCGATTTGGAAAAAATATTTTTGAAGGGAGGTAAGTTGGATGCCAACCATTCTTTACAGTGGTCCTCCAGGAGCGAGTGGAAGTCCATCTGGAACAACACCGGCTGCAGGTTCTTCGTGGTTCAGCATGATATTCCTTCTTCTGATATTCTTCTTGATGTTTTACTTCCTCATAATACTCCCCCAGAGAAAAAGGGAAAAGGATTTCCAGAGGATGATAAGCGCTTTGAGAAGAGGGGACATAGTCGTTACGGTGGGAGGAATCGTGGGAAGAGTTATAGATATAAGGAAGGACACGGTTAAGATAAAGACAGCGACTGCTACTGAACTCGAAATAACCAAGAGAGCGATCGCGAACGTTATGAGAGAAAGAGAGACCAAGGAAAAGACAGAAAAGACAGGTGAATGAGGAGGTAAGAAACCATGAGAGGTGACCGTGTAAGGCTGTTCGTAGTGCTTGCGGTGATAGTCTTGGCTTTCATCGCCCTTCTCTGGCCTCAAAGAAAGTTATATAGCGGTATCGGCAGGATATTTTCAAATATACACCTTGGTCTGGATATAAAAGGTGGGGCAAGGATTGAATACCTAGTTAAGGTGGAAGAAGGGGTGGAGAATCCTTCCGATGTGGTCGATGATGTCTGGACCGTTCTCAGAAACAGATTGGATGCAGCCGGGTACACCGAAGCGACTTTGAGGAAGGTTTTCAGAGAGGACAAATCCTATATAGTAGTTGAGATACCAGAAGCCACTGACACGGTTCAAGCCGAAAAGCTCATCGGGTCCACGGGTATTCTGTATTTTGCCCAGGTTCTGGACGACACGCAGGAGAAAGATCCGAAAAAAGATCCAGCATTGGTTTCAGAAGCGAGAAGATACAAAGCGGAATGGCTTAAGGGAAGGGATGGAAAGTGGTACCTTGTGAGAAAGGAGATTCTTGGTAGGAAAGATTTGGTCCTTGTATCTCCCAAGATCGTCTCTGCCGTCCCAGCAGTAGACACACGGCCTGGAAGGTACGGCTACAAAGTGAATTTTGAGCTTGCAAAAGAGTACGCCAACGTTTTCAAAAAGATAACACAGGCTCTGGTCGTTCCAGAAACAGCCGCAGCTCCGCCGAACAAGAGGCTTGCAATCGTTCTGGACAACATCGTGCAATTTGCAGGTTACGTGATCTCAGTGATACCAGATGGGAAAGCAGAGATAACGGGAAGTTTTTCCTTGCAGGAAGCAAAAGATCTTGCAGCGATTTTGAGAAGTGGGGCACTTCCTGCAAAACTCGTGAAGGTCTCTGCAGGCTGGGTGGCACCACTTCTTGGAAGAGACATCATCGACGCTTCACTAAAAGCGGGTATCTGGGGGCTTATCTTCGTTCTGATATACATGGTGGCATATTATGGAATAATGGGAGTTGTTGCAGATTTGGCCCTTCTGTACAACACGTTCCTTCTCCTTGGAGTTCTGGCTGCAGGTAGAATCATCCTGACCCTTCCTGGAATAGCAGGTATCATCCTGACTATCGGAACGACTGTTGATGGTAACGTGATCATATACGAAAGGATAAAGGAAGAGCTCAGATCGGGAAAGCCTGTGAAAACCGCTATCACAGCGGGATTTGATAGATCGACTGTTACCATAGTGGACGCCAACGTGACAACTATCCTCGCAGGTCTCATACTCTACTACTTCGGAACGGGAACTATAAGGGGATTTGCTATAACTCTCATAATCGGTGTTCTTGGCAGTATGTTCGTGAACCTGGTTTTCAGCAGATTGATGCTGAACAACTTCGCAGGCCTTATAAAGATCCCGAGAGAAGCTGTGGAGAGGGGGAGTAGCAGATGAAGAAACAGATCGACTTCGTTGGGAAGAGAAGGATCTTCATAATGCTTTCACTCGCACTCATCATTCTCTCTCTTGTCTCTATGTTCTCGAAAGGTTTCAACCTTGGAGTCGAATTCACAGGAGGATCTGAAATAATCATCAGAATAGAAGACCCTAACTTCACAGAAGCTCAGGTGAGGAAGATCGTGACACCCCTTGGTGAGGAATTCACCATGGCCAGGATAACGAAGGTGAAATCCTTGGGTGATCCTCCAAACATATCGAAATTCTCTATAGTGGTTTCCAAGATATACGAAGCGAAGGAGAAGGGAAAAGTAACTGAGGCCATAAACGATGCTCTAAGGAAAGCGAACGTGAAGGGAGAAAT
>CAZANP010000029.1:0-21159 GCA_964486555.1 uncultured Thermotoga sp.
TGGTGTCCAGAATGCTTAGATATTTCAAACCTGTGATGGAAGCATCGAGAACTCTGAGGAACAACGATCTGACGATTCGGATTCAAGAAGCAAAAACGAGAGATGAGCTGGGGACACTTTTGAACGAATTCAAAGCTTCTATCGAGTATCTCAGAGATAACCTTGGTGAGATACAGACCGAAACGTTCAAAGTTGCTGAAAGTATAGAAGAAGTTGCCACCTCGAGTGAATCCGTCGCGAGTCAAACAGAAAGTGTGGTTAAGGAAATGGATAACATATCGTCAAGAATTCAATCCATATCCTCTTCCATACAGGAAACGACGGCGGGAGCTGAGGAAATAAGCGGAGCTACGAAAAACATAGCCGACAACGCTCAACAATCTGCGGAATTTGCCCAGCAGAGTACACAACTCGCAAAGGAAGCGGGAGATATCCTTAAATCCGTTATCGAGTCCACGAGAAAGATAGCGGATTCTGCCAAAGATGTGGAAAGAGTCGTTGAGAGTTTCAGCAAAGGAGCTGAAGATATAACAGAATTTGTGGAAGCCATAAATTCCATAGCGGAACAGACGAATTTACTGGCTCTTAACGCTGCAATAGAAGCGGCTCGTGCTGGAGAGGCTGGAAGAGGGTTCGCTGTTGTTGCAGATGAGATAAGGAAACTGGCAGAGGAAAGCAAAGTCTCAGCAGAGAAGATAAGAGAGGTCGTTGAAGAAATCGGAAACATCGCACAAAATGCAAGAAAGGTCTCCACCGAGATAACAACTCAAGTGGAAGAGGGGGCAAGACTTGCAGATATCGCGGATAAGAAGCTTGACGAGATAATTAGCGCTGTGGAGAAGATAAACAACATGCTCCAGAATATAGCGGCTGCTATCGAAGAACAGACCGCTGCCGTTGATGAGATATCCCAAGCGATGACGGATAACGCGAAAAACGTTGAGGAGATAAATGCGAGTGTTCAAGAAGTGTACAGTCTACTCGAAGAAACGGGAGCGAATGTTGAAGAGATCACAGCGAAAGTCAAATCCATAAGGGAAAGTGCTGCTAAATTGAAAGAAGCGGTTGCAAGGTATCGAATTTGACGCTCCGGGGAGGAGATAAACATGGCGTTTAAAGTTATAACCTTCAAGATAGGAGGAGTGCCTTTCGCTTTGGATATAAACAGCGTCGAGAGCGTCGTTGAACTCGAATCGATAACTAAAATACCAGATGCTCCATACGAAATAGAAGGCGTGATGAATTTGAGGGGAGAGATCCTTCCCATCATCGATGGAAGGAAAAAACTCGGAGAAGGTATGGGAAACGGTGAAGGAGAGAAAGTAATAGTTGTAAACTTTGAGAATACTAAATACGGCCTTATAGTCGACACCGTGGATGAAGTCATGAATGTATCGGAAGAAGAAGTAGAGGAAGTGATGGTAACAAAAGCGAGTTACGTGTCAGGGATCATAAAGAAAGGAGGAGATCTCATAGTCCTTCTGAATCCAGACATCGTTGGGAAAGAGGTCCTCCAATCCGTTCTGGGAGTTAAACGAGGAGGTGTCGAAGTTGATAAATAAAATCCTTGAGTTTGCTGTTGAGCTCTCTCAAAGTAAGGATACGAGAGAAGTAAAAAAGATAACCAGGGATTTTTTTGGAGATGCTGTCGAGATTCAGGAGAAAGAAGAAGGGCTAGATATCCGTATCAGTGGAGAATATAGAAAATTTGCTGAATATATCTCGAAGATGATAAAAGCATTTTATGAGAGAAACAAAAATGAAATGAGGAAAATCGCCACTTGGCCGTTCTTGAAAGAGGATCTCCTCTTGGATTTCTTGGAGTATAAGGACTCGCTGGAGAGGAGTATCCATCTTCCATTCGGAGTTTTGGAGATACTCTTTCGAATCTTCGAGTTCAAAGATTACGAAACACGTGAACACATAACAAGGGTTGGTATCGTATCGGCTAAAATCGCAAAAATGATGGGTAAAGATGATCTTTTCGTGTCCTTAATCAGATTTGCCGCACCACTCCATGATATAGGGAAACTTCTCATACCCAACGAGATACTTTTAAAGCCGGAAAAACTCACCGAGGAAGAGTGGGAAGTCGTCAAAAAGCATCCGATCATCGGCTGGAGCATTTTGAAAGATGCTGCCTCAGATGTCCTACGTCTTGCAGCAAGTATCGCTCTCACACACCATGAGAAATGGAACGGAACAGGTTATCCAAGGGGGTTAAAAGGAAAGGAGATACCCATCGAAGGAAGGATAGTAGCAGTTGCAGACAGTTTGGATGCCATGGTGTGTGAAAGACCTTACAAAAAACCTAAAACCTTGGATGAAGCTTTTCGTGAGATAAACGATCTCTCTGGGATCTGGTACGATCCCGAAGTGGTGAAAGCTTTGAACATAGTTGAAGAAGATGTGAAAAGGCTCTACAGGGAGTCCAAAAAGAAAAGATTCATCGACACGGGCTAAAAGAGCTTTTCGTCATTATGATCGAAAAAGGCCTCTCACACATGGTAAGATGTTGAGAGGCCTTTTTTTATTCGATGAAAAACACTGTTTCACAGAATCGGTGGCAGAATATAATTATAAAACCTCACTCAGAAGGAGGGCCCTGAATGGAGAAGTTTCTCGAGTACCTCAAAGTTATAAAGAAGCGAAACGAAAAGACTATAAGGCAGTATAGAAGTATCCTTAAGGAATTCAGAAATTTTGAACCCATAACCCTCCTGTCTTGGAAGAAGTATCTAGCTCACATCTCGCAAAATAAGCCCAGAACGCAGAGAAATAAAATCATCGTTGTTCGCCAGTACCTGAATTGGTGTGCTGATAACGGCTTTTTGAAGATGAGAAAGAGATTTTGGAATGATGCAGAACCACCTCGTGAGAGAAATCTTCCAAAGGTTCTGGAACTTGGGGAAGTTAAAAAGATCATCAGATCCTGTGACAATCCTTACTATAAAGCTCTCTTTACACTCATGGTAAACACTGGCATGAGGATATCAGAAGCTCTGGCATTATCACTTGAGGATATCACTTTTAACGGTAGGTTTGCAAAAATCCGTATTCGAGGAAAGGGGAACAAAGAGCGTGTTATATCCATCGAGCGTTCAATCGTGGAGAAAGCCATCAAATCCGGAGTATTTTCACGGCGCGTTACACCGAGAGCAGTTCAAAAGGCTCTGAAAAAGTATGCAAAAAGAGCCGGTATCGAGAAGAGAGTAACTCCTCACATGTTGAGACACACTTTCGCGATTTCTCTAATCGAGCGAGGAATCCCTGTGAACAAGGTTCAACGCCTTTTGGGGCATTCGAATCTGAACACAACGGGAATATACCTTCAAATGGCTGGTGATAGTATTGAGATCCCAAGGTTGGTATGAAAGATTCACTTAAACCTGAAATATATTAGAAATAATACGCCAGATAACAAAAAAGGAACACCTGAAGATAGAACAGCCAATGCCTTATTATGACCGGCTGTTAGATACGCAAAAACGCATAGTGCTACAGAGCCGATTACCATTATCGATCCACCGATACGTTTTTCAAACCATGCCAGGATAAAACCTAAAATTATGAGAAAGATCAACACAACCAATATGAATCCTTCTAAAGAAAAATCTTCTTTATTATCGGATATGAGTCCACCAATTATAGGGACAGACCAGTATATAGAAGCTATCAACCCAATGCCACGTGCGATCCAACGAATCCATCTCATCCTGAACACGTCCTCTCTACAAAGAGTTTTTAAAGAAGCCCCCCTCTTGCGAGGGGGGGCCATTTCACACCTTCTGATCATATTATCGCTTTTTCTGTTTCCTTATCAAAAGCGTGCATCACCGTCATATCGAAGACAAGGTCTATTTGCTGATCTTCCTTTGCTTGGGTTTTGGGATCGACTCTTGCGGTTATCCTATCCTCTCCAACCCTGACATGGAGTATGGTCTCGCTTCCTAAAGGTTCGACGACGTCCACTGTACCCGTTACGGTATTTTCAGGTGATGGGGCGTAGGCAAACATCTTATCGTAGATGTTCTCAGGTCTTATACCGAATATTATGTCCTTGTCTATGTAGTCTGCTAGTTTATCTTCTTTGTCTTTGGGAACCTTGACTTTGAAACCAGATGCTTGGATCCACAAACCATCCTCTCCTCTAACGACTTTCGCATCTATGAAATTCATTGGAGGACTTCCTATGAAACCGGCGACAAATATATTCGCTGGGTGGTTGTATATCTCATGGGGAGATCCTATCTGCTGTAGCACACCATCTTTCATGACCACGATCTTGTCAGCCATCGTCATCGCTTCCACTTGGTCGTGCGTGACGTATATGACGGTCGCTTCAAGCCTGTGATGGAGTTTTTTAAGCTCGCTTCTCATCTGAACCCTGAGTTTTGCGTCCAGGTTCGAGAGTGGCTCGTCGAACAAGAAAACCTTCGGGTTTCTAACTATGGCCCTTCCAACGGCAACCCTCTGTCTCTGACCACCAGAGAGCTGCCTTGGTTTTCTGTCAAGGAGCTCCTCAATCCCAAGGATCCTAGCGGCTTCTCTAACTCTCCTCTCGATCTCATCTTTCGGGAACTTTCTGAGTTTCAAACCGAATGCCATGTTATCATAAACTGTCATGTGAGGGTAGAGTGCGTAATTCTGGAAGACCATCGCTATGTCTCTGTCCTTGGGTTCAACATCGTTTACGACCTTCCCATCGATGTAGACCTTTCCTTTTGTTATTTCCTCAAGCCCAGCTATACATCTGAGAGTCGTCGTTTTCCCACAACCTGAAGGTCCAAGAAGTACCACAAATTCCTTGTCATCGACTGTAAGGTTAGCATCTTTCACAGCCTCGACTCCATTATCGTATATCTTCCAGAGATGTTCTAAGACTACCTCTGCCATCTTCACACCTCCTGTTTTTCTTTTTTATATTTAAAAAATTTTTCTTTCATTTCCAGATATTCCGGAATATTTCCTATATCCAGAAGATAGATGTCAAGAATTTCTTCGAGAAACTTCACCATAGAAAGGTACTTTTCGTATTCAACGACCACAGCTGCTGGTATGCCATTTTTTGTCACTATGATATCTTCATTCTTGGCCTCTTCAACCACTCTTGAAAATTTCGCTTTGGCTTCCGCGAGGCTGTAGAATTTCGTGTCCAGTATACTCACTTTTTCATCCCCCTTGACTATAATTATAGTCAGATTTCAAAAAATGATTAATCCCGATATATCATCAAAAGATACGATTATCGGTTTTCATGAGAGAAAAAAAAGTAATTTCTTCGAAAATCTCCTGAATGCTTGCAAAATTCAATAAAGTTGTTGTATGATAATGTCCAAAGAAGGGTTATCATATCCAGGGGGTGTGAACGATCGAAAAAAGTTTGGCATACCATATAGGTAAAGGTCTGTCCAGAACGTTCAGAACGAGCACAGGTATTTTAACTTTTATAGGTTTTGTAATCTTATTATTCTACCTGATCCTTGCGATATTCGCTCCTTTCATAGCACCCTACGATCCGACCGTTCGAGTTGGAAGAGCTATGCAACCACCTTCGAGTAAGTTTCTTTTCGGAACGGATAACCTTGGAAGGGACATCCTGAGTCGTGTGATATTCGGTGCAAGAATTGCCCTCTCTATAGCTTTCCTCGCTGTCCTCATAGCATCTCTCATCGGTATACCCCTTGGCCTCATAGCAGGCTTTTTGGGGGGTGTGTTGGACAGAATCCTCACACTCATAATGGATGCCATATATTCTTTCCCTGGCTTGATACTCGCCATCGCCATAGCAGCTGTTCTAGGACCCGGTATGGTCAACATAGCCATATCTATAGCTGTTGTTTACGCGCCAACTTACTATAGAGTCATAAGGAACCAGGTCGCGAGCGTCAAAAACGAACTCTACGTTGAAGCTGCAAGAGCCATCGGAGCCAAAAATTGGGAGATATTGATAAAATACGTTTTTCCCAATGTTTTACCATCCATAGTGGTCGTCCTCTCCATGAACCTTGCAGATGCCATAATGACAGAAGCAGGATTGAGTTTTTTGGGCCTTGGAATAGCCCCCCCCACTCCTGACTGGGGATTTGATTTAAGTAACGGTCAGAGATTCGTTTTGAGTAGAGCATGGTGGGGACTCCTTTTCCCAGGACTTGCGATAGTAACAGCTGTTTTGGGATTTTCGATGTTCAGTGAGGGTTTGAATGAATACTTGAATCCAACTATAAGGGAGAGAAAGGGATGAGCACGGTTCTTTCCGTTGAAAAACTTAAGGTTTACTACAGAACCGAAAAAGGTCTTGTGAAAGCTGTAGATAACGTGACTTTCTCAATAGACGAAGAGGAAACGATGGGGCTCGTTGGTGAATCTGGCTGCGGAAAATCCACACTTGGTAGTACTCTTTTGAAAATACTGCCAAACAACGCCATCGTCGAAGGAAAGATATTTTTGAACGGGGAAGAGATAGTCTCGAAACCAGAAAAAGAGATGCAGAAGATCAGAGGTGTCAAAGTTTCGATGATATTCCAAGATCCCATGACTTCTTTAAATCCCATAATGAAGATAGAGGATCATTTCATCGAGACGATTCTGACTCACAAACCGGATCTCACAAGGGATGAAGCAAGGGAAATGGCTATAAAAGCTCTAGAGAGTGTTGGAATAGACAAATCCAGGATAAAGGATTACCCCTTTCAATTCAGTGGTGGGATGAGACAGAGAGTGATGATAGCCCTTGCTATAGTCCTGAATCCTGTAATGCTCATAGCTGATGAGCCGACAACATCACTCGACGTTATAGTCCAAGCCCAGATACTCGAGCTTCTGAAAGACCTCAAGAACAAGTACAAGATGTCGATGCTCCTCATAACACACGATTTGGGAGTTGTTGCGGAGATGGCTGATAGAATAGGAGTCATGTACGCCGGACATTTGGTGGAGTTGGGAAAAAGTGAGAAAATATATTACGAGCCGAAGCATCCCTATACCAAAGCTCTTTTGGAATCCATACCGAACACCAATATAGAGGATAAAGAGCTGAGGTTCATACCTGGAAGTCCCCCTGACCTTGTTGATCCACCCAAAGGATGCAGATTCGCACCGAGATGTCCGAAAGCCAGGAAAATATGCTGGGAAAGAGAACCACCTGTCTTCGATGTCGATGGAACGCTGGTGAAATGCTGGATCTATGAGGAGGGAAAGGGTGGCACTACTTGAAGTATCGAATTTGAAAAAACACTTTCCAGTTAAGAGAACGTTCGTTGAGGCTCTTCTTGGAAAAAAACAAGAGTTTGTGAAAGCTGTCGATGGTGTTTCCTTCGAAATCGAAGAAGGAGAAACCCTGGGATTGGTTGGAGAGTCGGGAAGTGGTAAAACGACAACAGGAAGACTCGTTTTGAGACTCATAGAGCCAACTGAGGGTAAAATAATGTTCGATGGTGTAAACCTACTCGACCTTTCGAAGGAAGAATTGAGAAAGTTCAGAAAGAACATTCAGATAATATTCCAGGATCCCATGGCGTCTCTGAATCCTTACATGAAGATAGGAGACGCCATAAAACATCCTTTGGATATACATGAGATAGGTAGTAAAAATGAGAGGAAGAAGATGGTCTATGAAATGTTACAAAAGGTGAATTTGGAACCTGTTGAAGAGTTCTACAACAGATATCCCAGGGAACTTTCCGGCGGCCAGAGGCAGAGGGTGGTTATAGCAAGGGCTTTGATCGTGAAACCGAGATTTGTTGTCGCAGATGAAGCTGTTGCCATGCTCGATGTTTCGGTAAGATCGCAACTACTGAAACTTCTGATAAACCTGAAGGAAGAGTTCAATCTCACGATGCTCTTCATAACTCATGATCTTGCCACCACCAAGTACATATGCAACAAGATCGCGGTCATGTACCTTGGTAAACTCGTAGAGGTAGGAAATTTCGAGGATATCTACAAACATCCCGCTCATCCTTACACCAAAGCTTTGATATCTGCCGTTCCAGAACCAGATCCTAAAAAGAAGAAAGAAAAGATGATACCCAAAGGGGAGGTGCCGAATCCCATAAATCCACCAAGTGGCTGCAGATTCCATCCAAGATGTCCTTACGCTAAGGACATATGCTCAAAAAAGGAACCTGAATTCATTGAGATCACTGAGGGTCATAAGGTGGCGTGTCATATCTATTCCAAATAATTGGGGAGGTGTTTTATCATGAGGAAGTTTCTCGTCTTTTTGATCGTTGTACTGGCTCTTATGGTCTTCGCTAAGGATTTCATAGTCGTGGGGACAACCGATAAGATCAGATCCCTCGATCCAGCAAGATGTTACGATTACTTCTCATCCAACATCCTCCAGAACGTCATGGTGGGGCTCGTAGATTACAAAATAGGAACCAGCATCTTGAAACCGATGCTTGCAGAAAGCTGGGATGTTCTGGACGGAGGGAAAACATACGTTTTCCATCTGAGGAAAGATGCGGTTTTTGAAGATGGAACACCCATCGACGCTCATGTTTTCAAATACTCGTTCGACAGAGTTATGAAACTGAATGGAGACCCTGCATTTCTGCTTTCCGATGTCGTTGAAAAGACCGAGGTTGTGGACGATTACACCTTCAAAGTTACTCTCAAATATCCGTTCTCAGCATTTGTTTCCGTCCTCGGATACACCGTTGCGTATCCTGTGAATCCCAAGGTTTATCCTGAAAATGAGTTCTACGAAGATGTACCATCTGCTTCAGGTCCTTATAAAGTTAAGGAGTGGATCAGGGACGTCAGGATCGTTCTGGAAGAGAATCCGAAATTCTTCGGGGAAAAACCGAAGACCAAAGTCATAATCATCAATTTCTACGAGAGTGCTGCCACTCTAAGGCTTGCTCTTGAAACGGGCGAGATCGACGTTGCGTACAGACACCTCGATCCGAGAGACATCATAGACCTCAAAGGAAGAGAAGACATTGTCGTTTACGAAGGAGCGAGCCCACAGATAAGGTACCTCGTCATAAACGTGACACAGAAACCCTTCGATGACAAGAGAGTCAGGAAAGCTATAGCTTACGCTGTTGACAGAAAGAGAATCATCGAAGACGTGTTCGTGGGTCTTGCAAAACCACTTTATTCCTTGATCCCCGAAGGAATGTGGAGTCACAAGAACGTCTTCCCAGAGAGAGATCTTGAAAAGGCAAGAGAGCTTCTCAAGGAAGCTGGATACGATGAAAAACACCCGCTCACCATAGATCTATGGTACACCCCTACACATTATGGAACGACGGAAGCCGATGTGGCCCAGGTTTTGAAAGAATCCCTTGAGGAAACGGGGGTTATAAAGGTCACCATCAAATACGCAGAATGGTCAACGTACATAGACTACTTCCTGGAAGGTGCCATGGGACTCTTCCTGCTTGGATGGTATCCAGATTACCTGGATCCTGATGACTACGTGTGGCCATTCCTGAGTGAAAGTGGTGCGAAATCCCTCGGTAGCTTCTACTCCAACGAATTCGTCGAAGAGCTCATGATAAAGGCAAGAGGATTCACAGGAGAATCCGCAAGAATCCCATTCTATGAAAAAGTTCAGGATATCCTTGCAGAAGACGTTCCGTACATCCCACTTTGGCAGGGTGTTGCAACCTGTGCTGCCAAGAAATCTGTGAAGGGAATACTGCTTGAGCCAACCCAGATATTCAGGTATTACATTCTCTACGAAGAGTGAACTTGTCCCGCCCCGAAAGGGGCGGGCTCCTTGCTGAGGAGGTAGAGAGATGTCTCTTAAAGCCTACATAATAACCAGAATCATACTTGCTATTCCGATGATGCTCATCCTTCTTTCTCTCATATTCTTCATCCTCAGGATAATACCTGGTGATCCTGTTAAGGCTATTCTTGGAGGGAAAGCTCCCATAGAAGTTATCGAGAGGAAAAGACATGAACTTGGACTCGATAAACCCATTCCAATCCAATTTGTGGAATATTTAGGAAAGCTTATGAAGGGTGATATGGGTAAATCCACCCTGACGGGAAGACCCGTTTGGGACGAGTTAATGGAGAGATTCCCAGCGACTGTGGAGCTTACGTTGTTCGGTTTCAGCATAGCCGTTCTCATAGGCGTTTTCTGGGGAGCTGAAGCTGCAAGGAAAAAGGATAAAACCATGGATGTGTCCGCGAGAGTATTTGCGATGCTCATGTATGCTATTCCAATCTTCTGGCTAGGTTTGATGTTTCAGTTTCTATTCGGTATGATCTTGAGATGGTTTCCAGTGGGGGGAAGGATATCTGCGGCTGTCTCGTTAAAACCCATCACAGGTCTTTACATTCTCGATTCTCTTATTCAGGGAAACTGGACCGCTTTGAAAGACGTTCTGTGGCATCTTGTTCTTCCAGGAACCACCTTGGGTTTGGTCATCTCAAGCATATTTCTGAGAATGGTCAGAAACAACACGGTTTTGATGCTCTCCCAGGATTTTGTTAAAGCCGCAAAAGCAAGAGGAATAAAGGAAAAAGTGGTTCTGTACAGACACGCACTCAAAAACGCTTTCGTTCCCATACTCACGATGATGGGTCTTCAACTTGCACTTCTCCTTGCAGGAGCTGTTCTTACAGAGACAACCTTTTCATGGCCAGGTCTTGGTAGCTACCTGATAATGAAAATAAGGTACAGAGATTTTCCCGCAATACAAGGAACAGTCGTCTTCTTTGCTTTCATAGTAGTTGTTATAAGCATATTGGTGGATATCATAAATGCTCTGGTCGATCCTAGAGTGAGATATTAATATTACTATACATATATTTACATGCTTCTGAAATCATGGAAAAGCCTTTAAACACCTGATTCCGGATATGAAAAGTTATTTTATAGAAATTTTGAAATTTTTACACGAAAGAGTTATAATCATAAAATGATTTTTGGAGCGGAGGATATGAGAGAATACTCAGCATATCATGTCCCAGTTCTTGTAAATGAGGTTGTAGAACACCTTTTGACTCCGCAATGTAAGTTCATACTTGATTGTACAGTTGGAGAAGGTGGACATGCAAGAGCTTTGTTAGCATCCTGTAAAGATTGTTTCTTGATAGGTGTTGATCTGGATTCAGAGGTTTTGAACCTAGCGGAGCGGAAATTAAAGGAATTTGAAGGAAGGTACAAACTGTTCAAAGCTTCGTATGTGGATGTCGATCTCATCCTAAAGTCGATGAATATTGAAAGGGTCGATGGAATACTGATGGATCTAGGAGTTTCGATGTATCAGCTCAAGGGTGAGGGTAGAGGCTTCACCTTTGAGAAAGAAGAGCCTTTAGACATGCGGATGGATTTGGAATCGGATTTCTCGGCATGGAACGTTGTCAACGAGTTTTCCGAAGGAGAACTCTCAAGAATTATTTTCGAGTACGGTGAAGAGAAGAGATTTGCCAGACGAATTGCAAGAAAGATCGTTGAGAGAAGACCTATAAATACCACTCTCGACCTTGTGAAAGCGATAGCAGAGGCTATTCCTCAGAGGGAAAGAGCCAGGAGAAAAAAGCATTTCGCGACGAAAACTTTCCAAGCTATTCGTATCGTTGTGAACAGAGAATTGGACAATCTAAAGAGTTTCCTCGAAAAAGCACCAAATTTTTTAACATCTGGAGGAAGGATTGCCGTAATCTCTTTTCACTCTTTGGAAGATAGGATAGTAAAAAACGCTTTCAGAAACTCCGAAAAATTGAAGATCTTGACACCGAAACCGATCAGACCATCGGAGAAAGAGGTAAAAGAGAATCCCAGATCCAGAAGTGGGAGGTTGAGGATAGCGGAGCGGATCTAGGGGGAAGGAGGAGAGAAAGTTGAACCCCGTGAAAGCGAAAGTAAAGCGGAGCGAACTCACTCGAGAAGTTTCCGGGATCTATCACGTTCTGTTCGTATTCGCTGTTTTCATAGCGGTTGTGATCCTTGGAATGTTCCTTTTCAAAATCAGCAGGGATGCTTTCTACCTCTCCCAGGAAACGAGAAGAATGGAAATGGAGATTAAAAAATTGGAGAAAGATCTGGAATCGTTGAATAACGAATATCTCACCCTGATATCTCATTTCAATGTGGTGATTTCTCCTGATGAATGGAGATGATCTTTGGAAGGCGCGTGTTTTCCTCATATTCATCATCTTCATTATATTTCTGGGATTGGCCTTCATAGGATTGATCACAACCCCATCGTCGATTTTGAGGAGAAATATGTGGAGTTATTTCATCCCTCCCGCAAGAGGGGATATTTTGGATAAATCTGGCAGGAACTGTGCTACAGACCTTCTGTTCTACGTTGCCTATCTGGATGTGAATTACCTCAAAAAGCATCTCGATTCCCACCTTGAAACTTCCCTCCTCGATCTTCTCAGAAACTTCAATTTACATTTGAAAATAGACGACGTTTTGAAGAGAAAAATCGTCAAACTCGGCGAGAGCGAGGAGAGAGACGATATACTGAGAAAGATACCGATAGATCTCTTCCCTTATGTCAACATATCCCTAGAGTACAGAAGGAGCAAGGTCAACGAATTCGGTGTGGGAGTGATCGTCGGAGCTGTAGTCAATGGAAAGGGAAAATACGGAGTCGAGGGATACTTTGACGATATCCTGAGGGGGAAAAAAAGAGGAAAGTTGAAGGTTAAGATCTATGGAACACTCAGAATACAACCGGAGGTTGTGGAATACGTGCCACCTGTTAATGGAAAAGATGTGAGAATAGCAATAGATCTCGATCTTCAGAGAGCGATTTACAAAGAGCTTTTGAATCATGTTAAAAAACACAAGGCAACCTGCGGTCATGTCATAGTTATGGAATCCAAAACTGGAAAGATAAGGGCTATGGTAACAACCTCTAATTGGAACGATATCGTCATGGGTTACATAGAACCCGGATCTTCCATAAAGCCTGTTGTGTATTCCATTGCACTGGAAACCGAATCCGTGTCTCCTGACATGACACACAACTGTGCTGGTTGGATAAAACCTGTTGAGAATCTGAAATACGTTATAAGGGACGTTGAGGCCCATGGTTTGGTCAATCTGGAAGAAGGGATTGTGAAATCCTGTAACAGCATGACAGTTATGGTATCCAGAGCTATAAGGGATCACATAGGAGAAGAAGGTTTCTATCAATGGCTCAGAAAATTTGGCTTTGGAAGGAAAACAGGGATCGAATTGGATGGAGAGATAGAAGGAGTTTTGAGAGAACCGGGCAAGTGGTCGGTTATAGATTTTGCAGAGATCGCCATAGGTCAAGGAATCGGAGTCACCCCCATACAGTTGATAAGCGCTCTGAACGTTTTTGCAAATGACGGGTACTACGTGAAACCCACGATTCTGGAAGATTCAGAAGTTGAGAAGAGGTTGGTGGTGTCTTCAAAGACGGCTCAGTTCATAAAAAATGCAATGAAAAAAGTGGTTGAGGAAGGAACTGGAAGAATGGCCAGGGTTCAGGGAATCAGCATAGCGGGTAAAACGGGAACAGCTCAGAAGGCAGTTGAGGGAAGATACACAAATCATTATCATTCAATTTTCGTCGGATTCTTTCCTTCAGACGATCCAAAATACACCATACTCGTTCATATAGACGATCCAAAGGATGAATATTTAGGTGGAGAGGTAGCAGCTCCTCTGTTTTCGAAAATTGTGAAGGTATTGACCTCTAAAAAGATCTATAAAATAAAGATCACTAAAGGAGTCATGCCGGACCTTAGAGGATTGAGTTTGAAAGATGCCCTTTTGATACTGAAAAGTATGGGAGTAGCGGATGTTAAATATAAAGGTGAGGGAGTGATCGTCGATCAATCTCCCCCACCAGGTTCTTTCGAAATAAAAGAAGTCGAGCTCATTCTTCAACCAAAGTAGTTCTTCGCAGCGTGTTCTATGGCTATTGCAGCATCGGCAGCGGCAGTTATTATCTGCCTTAGATTCTTCTGTCTAACATCTCCAACTGCATATATTCCTTTCGTTCTGGTCTCCATGTTCTCGTCGGTTACAACGTATCCATATCTATCGATTTCAGCTAGGCCTTCCAAAATTTTCGAATTTGGATCCAACCCCACGAATATGAAAACGCCATCCGTTCTCAGA
This sequence comes from uncultured Thermotoga sp., assembly GCA_964486555.1. Taxonomy (GTDB): domain Bacteria; phylum Thermotogota; class Thermotogae; order Thermotogales; family Thermotogaceae; genus 4484-232. Next base: position 14,078 of record CAZANP010000029.1, read on the forward strand.
ACTTTTTCTTCTCCCGTTTTAACGTTCTGAACCACAACTTCTCTTACTTTCTCATCGCCTCTTATCTCTTTAAGGGTTGAATTGTACCAAACCTCTATCTTTGGATTGCTTAAAACCCTCTCTTGTAGGGTTTTCGCAGCTGTCAGAGTCTCCAGAAGCTGTATCATGGTGATCTTGTTCACTATGTTGGCGAGAAACGTTGATTCGTCACACGCGCTGTCTCCTCCTCCAACGACTACTATATCTTTCCCGGAGAACAGGTAACCATCACATGTTGCACAGTATGAAACACCCTTACCGTTGAACTCCTCCTCTCCGGGAATTCCCAATTTCTTGGGATTCGCACCTGTTGCCACGATCACCACTTTAGCTTTCGTTTCCTTCCCATCGTCCAGAACGATCTTTTTGAACTCACCTTCGACTTCTATCCTCGTAGCTGTTGCATTGTAAAACTCCGCTCCAAATTGCCTGGCATGCTCCACGAATTTGCTGGCGAGTTCCTCACCTTTCACACCGGGAAAACCCGGGTAATTTTCAACCAGATGTGTCAAGTTCACGTAGCCACCTTCTATATCTCTTTCAATAACGACTACTGAGAGTCCCGTTCTCCTTGCGTATATCGCTGCGGTGAGACCACCTGGCCCTCCACCAATCACCGCGACATCGTACTTTTCTTTGAGCTCTTCCGATTCTCCGGAGCTTATTTCGAAAAATTCCACAGTTTATCACCCCTTAGCCAGTCTTAGTACCTGTTCTACAAACTCTTTTTCAGGATAGGCTCCTATGAAGAATCTGTTTGGATCCCTATTTATGACAATATGTGGAACGGAGGAAACACCAAAGTCCTCACTCAGATCGAAGAATTCGTTGGCTTCTATCATCTCACTCACTATGTTTTCGTTCGCCAAAGCGATGTTGTGGGCCATGGAAACGGCTCTTGGACAATATGGACACGTTGGCGTTATGAAAACACTTATCCTCAAAGGTTCCTTTATCTCCGATAACTTCTCTATGGAATCCTGAGAAAGATTCGGCCTTGCTCCTTTTGAAAAGGCCATGATGGTTTGAAGAAGCGTCGGGAATTCGTGACCAGAAGGTATACCATAGAATCTAACACCAAGATCTTTCCCATCTTTCATGAGAATGATGGTTGCAGGCACCATTTCCACACTGTACTTTTCTACTTCTTCCTTGTCTTCATCGAAATCTTTCACCTCAAGAGTTATTCTCGAGTCTATGGATGCGAGTTCCTCCAAAACCTGTTTTGTCAGGTCACAGTACTGACATCTTGTTTCATCTTCAGTCTTGAAGAAGACTATTTTCACTTCATCCTTCATTTCCTTATCGAACATATCTTTAATTATTTTTACGTCTTTTTCACGTAATATAGCCACTAAAATCACCTCCAAATATATTCTACTAATTTGATCTAAATTTTTATCTCATTCTCAGTAACGATATTGTGACACCACCTACAACTAAAATGAAACCCATAATGAACATATTCAAGGTATGTATATTCAGAATTAAAAGGTGAAAAACAAAAAGTATGATTAGAGGTTCCAAAAAAACTGTCTTCATATTTCTTTTCAGATATCCTCGAGAGTACTCTCTTTTATCGTATCCCATTGAAAGATACATCAATCTGAATCTTCTGTTTTCATTTCTAAGAACCTTAGAAGAGCAGTTCAGAAAAAAGAAACTTGACAAGACGAATATGAGTGGATATTTAACGAGTGATAAGGAAAATGCAACATGCTCTATTAGAAGCAAGAGGCCTATCGTCGTGAACTCGTTGAATATCTCGAAGGGTTTGAAAATATCCCTTCTCTTCTTCAGTAATGCTGCATAAAAGAGTATTAGAGAAAGAACCCCTCCACCCAAGGAGCAGAGGGTTAGATTGAACATCATCGAAATCGCTTCTTTCATTCTTCTTGTTTCCCTTCCTCTTTTTTGAAGATCTCGGATATGGCTCCAAGACTTGCAAGAATCGAACTCGCTTCCATGGGAAGGAATATTTTCGTCGCTTTTCCGTTCGCTATCTCCTTCAGAGCTTCCAAGTATCTTATGGTTATGAGGTCCCCCGTTGGTTTTCCTTCATGAATTGCGTTGAATATCTTCAGTATCGCCTCGGCTTGACCCTCTGCCTCCACTATAACCTTGTACTTGTTGGCTTCTGCAACCTTTCTGATGGCTTCCGCCTGACCTTCCGCCCTCAATATTGCGGCGTTCCTCTCACCCTCGGCTTTCAGAATTTGCGCTTGTTTTATACCCTCTGCCTCAAGAATTGCAGCTCTTTTGGTTCTTTCAGCCTTCATCTGCTTGCTCATCGCTTCCATGATATCTTGTGGTGGGTCGATCTTCTTTATCTCGACTCTCGTTATCCTCACACCCCATTTATCGGTCGCTTCATCCAAAACTGTTCTGAGTTTGGCATTTATCTGCTCCCTCGATGTCAAGGTTTGATCGAGTTCTAACTCACCTATTACGTTTCTCAAGTTGGTCTGGGCGAGTTTTATTGTCGCCATTTCAAAATTTCGAACGTTGTAGATCACCCTGTAAGCATCCGTTACCTCGTAATAGATCACGGCATCCACCGTCACAACGACGTTATCTTTGGTTATAACTTCCTGAGGAGGAACATCGATAACTTTCTCTCTCATGTCGACTCTTATCATTCTCTCAAAGAACGGTATGATGAGATGAAGACCGGATCCAACTTCCCTTTTAAACTTTCCAAGTCTTTCGATCAAACCTCTCTCGTAGGGTCTGACTATTCTTATAGCGCTGGCTGCAAACACTATGAGAAAAAACGCTATTACAACAAGAAGAATCAGCATGATTACCCCTCCTTTCTTCTCACGACAACGTGTGCCCCTTCAACCTTGATGACCACGACTTTCTCCCCTTCCTCTATGACCTCATCTTTTTCAGATAACGCTCTCCATCTGTCACCATTGACCTTTATGACCCCCGTTCCTTTAACGTTGTCTATCTTCTCTATAACTAACGCCTCTTTCCCCACGATCTCGTCCACGTTTATTCTTCTTGGCGATTCTCCAACGAGCTTTTTCGCCAAAGGTCTTGTAAGAAGAACGAGAACGCCCGACGTCACGAGGAAGACGATGGTTTGAGGAACGACTCCCCAGAACCATGATGTGAATCCTGCCGCCACAGCTCCCACTCCAAACCAGAAAATGAAGAAAGATGGTATGAAGATCTCTGCTATCATCAGTATGAGTCCTAGAATTATCCAAAATATGAAATTGCTCATCTGTCAAACCCCCTTCAGATGATGAACTCCTTCTCGGGATCGACGTACATCACCTCGACACCTTCCAGATCTTTGAAATACTTCTTGATATATTTCTCGATCCTTCCGATGTACCTCGTTGATATGTGGTAAAGAATGACTTTTTTGACACCCGCTTTTTTCACAACTTCCACAACTTCTTCTATGGAGGCATGATTCTTGATCCTTCTGTCCCTGGAATTGAGGAAAGTACATTCATGAATCAGCAAATCCGTTCCTTCCGCTTCCTTCGGATCGATAGCCAAGGAATCTCCCGTTATGGTCAGGATCTTCTTTTCATATTCTTCGGTTACAAAATCCCTTCCCATCTCTTTTACGAGTCTCACTATCTGCTTTTCATCGAGGTTCTTAAATTCCTCCTTTAGTTTCCTCCTGACTTCGAAAAGATGGTATCCAACACTCTTCTCGTTGCTGGTATGCCTTGTCTTGAAAGGAACGATGAACCTTTTAAATCCTCCAGCATCTCTCAAAAAGATCTTCTCACCGGGCTCAACAGGTTTGACTTCAAAGGCGAATCTGAGATCGGAGTTTGCTTTTAGAATGAAATTTATATACTCCTCAACGGCGTTGTTTCCTTTGGGATAATGTACTATTAAGGGTTTTTCTCTGTCTCCCATAGCGTTGTTCCTTGCGTTTATTATTCCCCAGAGTCCCGCTATGTGATCAACGTGACCATGAGTTAAAAAGATCCTTTTGAACGCGAATACTTTCGTTGCCATCCTTGTTGAAACACCTTCTCCCGCATCGAAAAGGATCCTTTCGGGAGCGTAGTACACCCACGTTGAAAAAAGCGCTTTTGAATATATCCAAAGCTCCATATCATTCCTCCTTCACTAGTTCTATTTCTACGGATCCCCTCACCCCTCCTGGCAGCTTCATTTCGATTCTGTATTTTCCCAACTCTTTCAGAGGTTTCTCGAGCTTTATCCACCTTTTGTCAACATCTATACCTGTCAACTCCGAAAGTTTCTCGGCTATGACATTCCCCGTCAAAGATCCAAAAAGTTTCCCAGATCCTCCAGCTTTAACCGTTATTTTATGAACCCTTTTCTTCAACTCCTTCAGTATATCTTCACTCTTCTTCCTTATTCTTTCTTCCTTCTCCATCTTCATTCTCAACTCGTTCTCCATACTCTTTAAAGCTCCTTCATCCAATTCTCTGGCGAGTCCTCTTGGTATTAAATAGTTTCTCGCATAACCGTCCGCCACTTCTTTTACATCACCTTTCTTGCCCAGTCTTGGCACATCTTTTAAAAGAATTACCCTCAATTTATCACCTCCGCTTTTGATTCCTCGTTACAATTATCCTATACTCTTAGGAAGAGGGTCAAGTTGAGGGAATGTATCAATTAGATCCCCCTGGAGGTGAAATTTTGAAACTTTTAGATACACACGCACATATTCACTTTCATCAGTTCGATAAAGACAGGGAAGATGTTATAAGAAGAATCGAGGAAAAACTTGAACTTGTTATAAACGTTGGTATAGATGTTGAAGATTCAAAAAAGGCCCTGGAGATAACGAAAAGGAGCAACAAAATGCTGTGCTCAGTTGGGATACATCCTCACAACGCGAAGGATACTGACAGAAACCGCCTCGACATGCTGAAAGATCTGGCAAATTCAGAAAAAGTTGTTGCCGTTGGTGAAACGGGCCTTGACTACTATAGAAATTTTTCTCCCAAAGATGATCAGATAAGAATTTTTGTAGAACAGATTAAGATAGCTAGGGAACTGGAGAAACCCTTGATAATTCATGTTAGAGATTCTTTCGAAGATGTCTATTCGATACTCTCCAGAGAGACTCTTCCGAAACGAAGAGGAGTCATACACGCTTTCTCTGGAGATTACACATGGGCCAGAAAATTCGTGGATTTAGGGTTCTATCTTGGAATAGGAGGCCCCGTGACTTATCCAAAAAATGAGGCACTGCGGGATGCTGTGAGAAAAATAGGTGCCAGATACCTGTTACCCGAGACGGATTGCCCGTATCTTCCACCTGTACCCTACAGAGGCAAGAGAAACGAGCCCATATATGTTGAATATGTTATCCTGAAGGTGTCGGAGGTTCTGTTGATCGAACCAGAGAAATTATCAGAAATCCTACTTGAGAACGCGAGTAATCTCTTTCTGGAGGTGAAGGAATGAGAGAGCCACCTTTTATAGTCGAGTACGAGATAACGACCGCTTGTAATTTCAGATGCATTCATTGTTACTGTAACGCCGGGAAGAAGCACCCGAATGAGTTATCCTTCGATGAGATAAAAGATCTCATACTTCAAGTGAAAGAAACTAGAGTGTGGGCCCTGGACATCGTTGGAGGGGAGCCGTTGATTCATCCTAGAATCATCGATGTCTTGGCGTTCGCAAGGGAAGTAGGGCAAAGAGTTATGATAAACACCAACGGTTCACTCGCGACGGAAGAGATGGTTAAGAAGATAAAGGAAGCGAATCCAGATGTTCTCATAGGAGTCTCTCTTGACGGACCGGATCCAGAAACGAACGATTTCATAAGGGGCAAAGGAAACTTCGAGAGAGCCATAAGAGGAATCAAAAATTTCGTGAAGGAGGGTTTCAAAGTAACGATACTGAACGTCATAAACACGGTGAACTGGAGAAAATTCGAGGATCTGGTGAAACTTTCCCTGAGTTTGAATGCTTCCTCAGTTTACGTTGACAGGTTCGTACCTGTGGGTAGGGGGAAGTTGAACGCCCACATCTTGGATATGAGTGACGATGAATGGGTGGAAGCTATTGGATACGTCAGGGATATCGCTGAAAAGTATTCGAACAGGATCGTATTCTACATCGAAGATTCGATAGACGGTGAGCCGTGTTCCGCCGGAGTAACACATGCTTCGATACTTGTGGATGGAACCGTCGTTCCTTGTGGTCACTTCAGATATGAAAAAAAGTTCTACATGGGAAACATCAGGGAAAAGAGTTTCAAGGAGATCTGGGAGAGTTTCGACCCGAAAAAATTCTTTCCTGTTCCAGAAGAGTGCAAGGGATGCCCATTCTATGGAGCAGAGGATTGCGAAGGTGGCTGTAAAGCCATATCGTACTTCAGATATGGAGGAACAGATAAAGTAGACAAGATAATCTGTAAGTTGAGGAAAGGAGAGTGAGGATGAGATCTTATGTGATAAAAGATGATATCCTTCTTTTCAACCCCTCGCAAGTTCTGGAAAGCAGGATCTTCTCGTATCTCCTCAAAGAATTCGTGGAGGTTCTGGAAAAGAAATCCGATCACCTTCTCGAGGCATTGGAACCGTTCAAAAAAGGAAAAAAGGTGAACTTCAGAAAACTCCGGGAGATCCTCATGCTTCTAACTGTCAAACCTCTGACAAAGCTGGAAACATCCCTTCTGGAACCTCTGGTGAGAAGAAGGGAAGCTCTGATGGAGTTCATGGAAGCTTTGTACAACTTCTGGAGGGAAAAACATCGATTCGCTGTAAAGAAGGCAAGATACACAAGGGTTATGGAAAGAAAACTGTCTTTGGAATACGAGGCGATAAGGATAGGAGAAAACTTCGAGACGAGTGTCAGAGAGCTTTACAGAAGGATCATGTACAACCTGATGGGTAAACCTTTCAAGGTTATGAGACAGCTTCCCAGTGGTTTTCAGGTTATATTCCTTGTGGATAAACTGAGAAGTTCGAAAGTTGAAAGATGGATGAAAGATATTCCCATCGTGTGGGGAGCTGTTTTAAGGCCCCCAGTCATCTTCTACACAAGATCCAACAAGAGAAAGGGAGTATTCCCCGTTA
>CAZANP010000030.1:0-6935 GCA_964486555.1 uncultured Thermotoga sp.
AAACCTTCTCACAGATTCGAACTGGACCCCGTGAAGAACAAAACAGGTGATATATGGCATATATACGTTCATGGAGCAGGGCATGGTCAGTTCTACGCCTGGAGAGTGGATGGTCCGTACGATCCCTTGAACGGGCACAGGTTCAACGTTTATAAAATGCTTTCTGATCCTTACGCCAAAGCCATTTCAGGGTCATACAATTGGGATGAAGAAGCTGTCTATGGATACGATAAAAACTCACCTGACAAGGATCTGTCATTCTCCACCATAGATTCTGCGATCAGCCCAACCAAAAGTATTGTCATCGATGAGTCAAGATACGATTGGGAAGGAGACATGAGACCCAAGATCCCGTGGAACAAAACCATCATATACGAAATGCACGTGAGGCTCTTCACCATGAGTCCAACCTCTGGTGTGAAACACCCCGGAACGTTCCTCGGTATTCTGGAAAAGATCGATCACCTTAAAGAATTGGGTGTAACAGCCGTTGAGCTCATGCCCGTTTTCGAATTCAACCCCGATGCGAACACAAGGATAAATCCCCTTACAGGTGAGAGGTTAAAAGATGTTTGGGGATACAATCCCCTTGCTTTCTTCGCTGTGACTGGGAATTACTCGCCTTACCTTAGGCTGGGAGAACAGGTGTTCGTGTTCAAGGATTTTGTGAAAGAGATGCATAGAAATGGTATAGAGGTTATACTCGATGTTGTTTACAACCATACGGGTGAGGGGAACGAGCTTGGACCAACTCTTTCATTTCGTGGCATCGACAATTCCATATATTACATGCTGAATCCAAAGAACAAGAGGTTCTATTTGAACTATTCAGGATGTGGCAACACTTTAAATTGCAATCACCCTGTGGTTAAACAGATGATCCTGGATAGTTTACGTTACTGGGTTACCGAGATGCATGTTGATGGATTCAGATTCGATCTTGCAGGTGTTTTGGGAAGGGCGCCGGACGGTAGATGGATAGGTGATCTTTCACTTTTGAAGGATATAGCAGAAGATCCCATTCTCCACGATGTGAAACTCATAGCGGAGGGATGGGACGCAGCAGGAGGTTATTTCCTAGGAGAGTTTCCTGAAGGATGGGCGGAGTGGAATGGGAAATACAGGGATACCGTAAGACGCTTCGTAAGAGGAGATCATGGAGTAGTAACTGAGCTTGCAACTCGAATATCAGGTAGTCAAGATCTGTATGGTCATAAGAGTCCTCTTGCAAGTGTCAACTTCGTGACGTCCCATGACGGCTTCACGCTCTACGATCTGGTTTCATACAACAGAAAACACAACGAAGCCAATGGTGAAAACAACGAAGATGGAATGGACGAGAATTACAGTTACAACCATGGCGTTGAGGGAGATACTGATGACCCTGAGATCATCAGAATAAGGAAAAGGCAGATAAAGAACTTCATAACGATTCTGATGGTATCCCAAGGGACACCCATGATACTAATGGGAGATGAATTCTGCAGAACTCAGAAAGGGAACAACAACGCATATTGTCACGACAACGAACTGACTTGGGTTGACTGGTCTTTTAAGGAGAAACACTCCGATATATTCAAGTTCTTCAAGAAGATGATACATTTCAGGAAAGAACACCCTGCTCTTCGCAGGGAACACTTCTTCACTGGAAAAGATTTCACAGGAGATGGTATACCAGATCTCACTTGGCACGGTGTCAAACCTTTTCAACCCGATTGGAGTTATTATTCAAGAAGCATAGCTTTCATGATAAGTGGGCAAGATTGCGTATGTGAAGAAGATAGAGATAACGATATATACGTTATTCTGAATCAATGGATAGAACCCCTCATATTCGAGCTACCCGATCCTCCATCTGGTGTTAGATGGTACAGGGTCGTTGATACCTATGAGAAATCTCCCAGCGATTTCCTAGATGATCCAGTCCCTGTTGGTAAATTCTACAGGGTTATGCCGAGAAGTTCTGTCGTTCTGATTGGAAAATAAATAGAAGGTGTTTCAAGTTATGAAGGCGAGGTACGTAACGTATCCTGCGTTGTTTGCGTCTTTAACAGCGATAGGCGCCCAGATCAGTATCCCTGTTGGGGAGGTTCCCTTAACATTCCAGGTTCTGTTCGTTCTGCTTTCAGGGTTCATACTGGGGGCTCGGATGGGGCTTTTATCTCAGGTTGTTTATTTAACCATGGGAGCAATCGGGCTTCCCGTCTTTGCGGGGTTCAGAGGGGGATTCGTGTACCTTTACGGTCCGACAGGAGGATATTTGCTCGCGTTTCCCTTAGCTGCCTTCCTTGCAGGCTCGATAACCAGGCGAAGAAATTTCGTCAATTATTTGATTGCCTCGCTTGTCGGAATATCAACGATATACTTTCTGGGATGGATAAGACTCGGCCTGCTGATGCGAGATTTTGAGAGAGCGTTTGAACTGGGGGTCGCGCCTTTCGTGATCTTCGATTTCATAAAAATCGGTATAGCCTTAACGATAATAGAAAGGTTAAGAAAGATCAAAACGAAGATAGGATCTTTATGATCTGGGCTTCTACTTTCAAGAATCTCTCATCCAGTATTCTATCCCCATGGAAGGTTAAAGTTATCTCTTCCATTATCCTTGAAGGTCTTTCTGAAAGTACCAAAATCCTGTCTCCCATGTAGACCGCTTCTTTAACGTCGTGGGTAACCATCAATAGGGTAAAGTTGCTCTCTTTCCAAAGTTCCACAATATCATCCATGATTTTCAGTTTTACAGGCAGATCGAGGGAGGAAAACGGTTCGTCCAAAATGAGCAGGTCGGGATCGTTCAAAAGAGCTCTTGCAAGATTCACCCTTTGCCTCATTCCACCACTGAGTTGAGATGGAAGATGATTTTCAAAGCCTTCTAACTTTACCATTTTCAAGACTTCTTTTATTTTGCTCTCATCGTCTGAAACAAACGAGAGATTCTTTTTAACAGTTCTCCATGGTATCAATCTTGGCTCTTGGAAGACAAAACCCAAACTTTTAAAGTTCATATGGAGCTCTCCTTCGTCGTATCCTTCCAAACCAGCGATTATCTTCAGAAAGGTTGTTTTCCCACAACCAGATGGCCCTAGAAGGACGATTCTTTCACCTTTTGAAACTTTCAAATTCCATCTATCGAGGACCAGGAGTTTTCCGTATCTCTTGACAAGATCTTTTACCTCTAAGACATTCCCCATTTCCTGGTTAACCTCCTCACGAAACGTCTTGTGAGTCTTTCCGAGATGATACCAAAAGCGACCGCTATTATGGTCAACGCATAGACTCTCGGAACATCGACGTACTGTCTTGCCCACGATATTAGGACTCCCAGTCCCTCGTCACCACATAAAAATTCTGATACCAGTATCACTTTCCACACATTACCGATAGATATATCGATGGTGGCCACAACGAACGGAACTATGGAGCCAAGGTAGATATCTTTGAAGACCTTCCTTTTTGGAACTTTGTACACCTTCACCATCTCCAAAAGATCCTTATCGATACTTCTCACACCAGCAGCTGTTGTGAAGATGGAAATGGGAAGGAGCGATAGAAAACTTATAAGAACGGGGCCTTTCCATCCTATTCCCCATAGAAATATGACGAGGGCAAGCCATGATATGACAGGAACGGCTTGAACGATCATCACAACAGGCCTCAATATTTCATAGATCGCGGTGTTTATCCCCATTACAAGACCTATAAGTGTTCCCAAGAGAACAACAAGACCTAAAACAAAGAAACCCTTCCACGCGGTACTGAGAAACGCGTGGAAGGTTTCGATCTTTGTCAACTCATGAATCAACGCTTTGAAGGTCTCAATGGGTGTTGGAAGGATGAAACTCGAACCGAGTAAAAGCGCTGAGATTTCCCAAACGAGTAGAAGCAAAAGCAAACCAACGATCGTTTTCATCTTGCATAGAATCCTTCATCGGGGACTCCAGGCATTCCTTCTGGGTACAACTCGTTCAACTTTTTCAAAAACAATGTGACCTCTTTTTCACATTCTTCGATGTCAACGTAGTAAAATTTCGTTCTCTTCATGGATTCCTTCAATACAGGTGTGGGGATGTTGAGAAATTTCTTCGTCAGAACGAGCGCTTCATCCAAATTCTTATTCATCCATTCTACAGAGTTTTTGAACAATTCAACAACTTTTTCAACAACCATCGGATACTCTTTGAGGAATTTTTTACTTGTGAACAAACCAGCGATAGGAAGTCTTGGAGGGATTCCCATCTTGTCTCCCCAAACCTTCTGGAAATCCAATACGATCCTTCCCTTCCCTCCAAGAACACACATGGTTACAAAGGGTTCTGGAAGCGCTGCAAACTTTATCTTTCCTGATTTAAAGAGTGCGACGATTTCCTGAGGTGGAGCATAGAGTATCTTCACATCCTTATCAGGAACTACTCCTTCCTCCGTCATGAGGTATCTCATCAGGACGTCGACCGTCTGACCTCTGCCGTGCGCCGTGTAAATTTCCTTGCCAACCAGGTCTTTCCAGTTTGAAAACGTCTCATCCTTTGAGATCACCATGTAGAAAACGTTCCACTCGTGAACACCGAGAAGAACTATATCCATTCCTTTCAAATACAGATTGGCACCGACCGTTATTGGAAGAACGTAGAAGTCCGCTTTTTTCGATGCTATCATGGCGATGGCTTCTTCAGGATTCTTCCATATTTCAACGTTCAGATGAACCGCTCCTTTGACTTCACCCTCGGTTATAGCCACGATCGGTATTACAGCAGGTCCCAGAGGATTTATGAGCGTTATAGAAAAAACTACCGAAAATCCGAGTATAACCAGGAAAACAGATAATAACCTTCTCAAATTATCACCTCACCTCAAGCCCCAGCCGACACGAGGGATTTTTTAGAGCGATCTTCATAGTGTGTATGCAGGAGTTCGTGAGCCTTGTGGCTGAGAGGTTCTCCCAGGTATTCTTCGTAGAGCTTCTTGATGGCTGGGTTTTCGTGAGATTTCCTTATCGTCTTCAACTCGTCTATGGTGTATATAGCTTCCGCTCTCTTTGCCAGTATATCTGGATCCTTGCTGTAAGGTTGTCCTCCTCCACCGATACATCCACCTGGACATGCCATTATCTCAACGAAATTGTATTTAACTTCACCCGCCAAGATCTTTTCTATCAGTTTCCTTGCGTTTGCCAAACCGTGTGCCACGGCAACTCTCACTTTCTTTCCATCGATATCTATCTCAGCTTCTCTTATTCCTTCGAGCCCTCTCACTTCGTTGAAAACGATTTTTGGAAGAGTTTTCCCTGTTGCAACCTCGTAAGCCGTCCTCAGGGCAGCTTCCATGACACCGCCTGTCACACCGAACAGGGCAGCGGCACCTGTGGATATCCCAAGAGGATCATCGTAATCTTCTTCCGGGAGGTTGGCAAACGGTATTTTCTTGAGCTTTATGAGTTTTCCTAGCTCTCTCGTTGTCAGAACCGCATCAACCGCTGGAACACCGTTGACAATTAATTGCTTCCTTAGGGCTTCATCTTTCTTGGCTGTACAGGGCATTATGGACACATGGAATATATCCTCAGGAGATACACCCAATTTCTCAGCAAAGTATGTTTTCACAAGCGCACTCAGCATTCCCTGAGGTGATTTTGCAGAAGAGAGTCTCGTTCTCAGTTGTGGATAAACCTTCTCGACAAGGTTCACCCAGGCTGGACAACAGGAGGTGAACATCGGCATCTCATCGAGATCTCCTTCCTGGAGTCTCTTCAGGAATTCATTTCCTTCCTCCACGATCGTCAGGTCGGCTCCAAAGTTGGTATCGAATACGTAATCGAATCCCAGCCTTCTGAGGGCTGCGACCATCTGACCCGTGGATATGGTACCTGGAGCCATACCGAATTCCTCACCTATGGCAACTCTTACAGAAGGCGCTGTCTGAACTATCAGTATCTTTTCCTTCTTCTCCAACTCCTCAAGGACCACTCTGACAGCAGAGTTTTCAACTATAGCTCCCGTTGGACAGAACAAAGCGCATTGTCCACAACTTGTACATTCTGTCTCGTACACTGGAATCTCGAAGGGAGTCATCGGAAGGGTTTTGTAACCTCTCTCCGTCATCGAGTATATGTACATTCCCTGAAGTTCCGAACAGGCTCTGACACACCTTTGACATTTGATACATTTTGACAAATCCCTTATGATAGCGGGACTACTCGCATCGTAGGGTCCCTCATCACTTCCATAACCAAATATGGGTTCCACATTGTATTCGTAAATCAAATCCTGGAATTCACACCTTCCATTAGCTTCACAGGTCATACAGTCGTTTGGATGCTCTGAAAGAAGCAGAGCTAGGTTGAACCTAACGGCTTTTTTGACCCTTTCGGTATGTGTTTTTATCTTCATACCATCACGAACTTTGGTGACACAAGCTGGCTGTAGATTCTTCGCACCTTCTATTTCGACGATACAGACTCTACATGCTCCTATCGATTCACCGAGTCTTGGATGATGGCAGAGTGTGGGGACGTCGACACCCGCCTTTTCACAAGCTTCTAGAACAGTTATATTTTCAGGAACTTTAACTTCCTCACCGTTCACATAAACAGTCACTTCTGCCACTTTCATCCCTCCTTGCCCGTTTGAATATCCACATTGTGATTTTTTTCTTTAAGGTCTCATTTAATTCTACCACTACTCAGGTATTTTTATCAAATAGAAATTAGGAGGGGCAAGATTCGGCAATCGATGTTCAGTGGTAAGGCATGGGGTATGGGGAATAGGGTACAGGAGTATAGAGTAAAATATTAACCCTTCACCCTAATAACTGTTCCCATCCCCTAATTCCCTAGAACACTCAATGAGAAAATATGGTATAAGATCTTCATAACGAATGGAGGGGATACTTTGAATCACTACAAAAAGCTATTGGAAGCCATCGAACTTGAGAGAAGAACG
>CAZANP010000030.1:7035-19658 GCA_964486555.1 uncultured Thermotoga sp.
TACTTTGAATCACTACAAAAAGCTATTGGAAGCCATCGAACTTGAGAGAAGAACGGAGATGGAGAACGCTATAGAAGAGATTAAGAGGACGAGCGCTTTTGAAAGAGAGAAAGAAGGGAAAGCGATTCTTGATCTCAAGGGAAAATACGTTGGAATGGAAGTAGGAGGATTGTACCTTGTGAAGTTTGGAAGAAAGAAAACCATAGAGACCGAGATATCAGTAGGAGACGTTGTTTTAATCAGCTTGAAAGATCCTTTGAAAAGCGATCTTTATGGAACAGTTGTTGAGAAAACAAAGAGATCTCTGACGGTTGCTCTGACTGATCGCCCTCCCAGATGGGTTTTGAAGGATAAAGTTAGAATCGATCTGTTCTTCAACGATGTCACGTTCAGAAGAATGGAAGACGCCATAGGAAAGATCATGAAAGCCAAGGGAAGGTTATCTGTCCTCAGGGATATCATGCTCGGCAGAATGAAACCATCTCCTCCTGTGAGTTACACTCCTCCTCACTTTTTTGATGAAGATCTAAACGATTATCAAAAGGAGTGTGTATCTCTTTCCCTCGGGAGTAAGGACGTATTTCTCATACACGGTCCTCCTGGAACAGGGAAAACTAGGACTCTGACAGAGATCATAGTACAGGAAGTCATGAGGGGAAACAAGGTTCTTGCAACTGCCGATTCGAACACAGCAGCGGATAACATCCTCATGAATCTGATCAGGTATAAAGGGTTGAAGGTTGTGAGAATTGGGCATCCTGCGAGAGTTGAGGAAGAATTGAAGCAACACACACTTTCCTTTTTGGTTGAGAATGAACCAGATTATTCAACAGTGAAATACTTGAGAGAAGAAGCACAGAAACTTTCTGAAAAGAGAGACACTTTCCTAAAACCAACTCCTCAATTTCGTAGAGGGTTGTCAGATGAAGAGATATTGAGACTTTCGAAAAGGAGAAAAAGCGTCAGAGGATTGAGCAAAGCTGTGATATCATCCATGGCCAAATGGATCGAGTACAACGTGAAGGTTCAAAAACTCTATGAAGAAGCTAAGAATCTTGAAGGAAGGATTGTGAAAAGGATTCTGGAAAGATCGGATGTGGTCGTGGGGACGAATTCTTCAGTGGGCATGGAGTACATGGAAAATCTCGTTTTCGATGTCGTCGTCATAGATGAGGCATCTCAGGCGACAGAACCATCCTGCTTAATACCCATAATTCATGGGAAGAAGATCGTGATGAGTGGTGATCACAAGCAGCTTCCACCAACCATCCTCAATCCTCAGGCTGAACCTATCCTTTCGAAAACACTTTTTGAAAGGTTGATAGAGTCTTACCCATCGAACTCCAGACTTTTACGAATACAGTACAGAATGAACGAAAAGATCATGGGGTTTTCTAGCAAATTCTTTTACGGTGGAAAGTTGATAGCGGATGAAAGCGTGAAGAACAGGACTCTCAGGTCTCTGGGTGTAAAAAATGCATCATCTTTTGAACACCCCTTGAAAGATATACTGTCTCCTGACGAGCCTTTGGTACTGGTGGATACTTCGGAAATGCCTGAGCGTTTCGAGAGGCAAAGACCGGGTTCCACATCCAGAGAGAACGCTCTTGAAGCGAATATCGCGTGTACTATAGTTGATGGTTTTTTGAAAATGAAAGTTCCCCCAGAAGAAATAGGTGTCATAACGCCTTATGATGATCAAGTGGATCTCCTAAAGAGAATGATAAAAGATGGAAGGATAAAGGTGAGTTCTGTGGATGGTTTCCAGGGAAGGGAGAAAGAAATTATCATTCTCTCCCTAGTAAGAAGCAATAAAAGAAAAGATGTGGGATTTCTCATGGATGAGCGAAGATTGAACGTTTCTTTAACCAGGGCCAAGAGCAAACTCGTGATAATCGGGGATTTCAGCACGCTATCCCATAATCCACTTTACAGAGCCTTACTGATCCATGTGAAAGACAATGGTAAATATATCCTCCTTCAGCGTTTTCCTAAGTATTTCTGTAAAGATGGCACTTGACCATCCTTCCATCCACAAAGACATCCTCAGGTGGCACTTTCCTGCATATATCTTTAGCCATAGGGCATTTCTCAGCGAATTTACATCCTTCTGCTAAATATTCTTTCCTTTCCATGGCAGAGAGATTTATCTCCTTGCTCCATGCTTTTCTTGGATCCGGTTCCGGAACGGATTCAACGATTGTATTATTAAACGTGATCCCATACAAAATCTAAAAAGTTCCCGTTAATCCCAAATACACTCGAATATAGGGAATGTATGCTTATTTTTCAGTAAATTCTTGTTATAACTGATTTTCTCGATTTTAATAAAATAGTAGATGTATTACCATCAGGGGGGTGATCACATGTTTCCAGAGAAATTTCTCTTCGGAGCGTCCATGTCAGGTTTCCAATTCGAGATGGGGGGATCTAGAGAATCCATTGACGATAAAACCGATTGGTTCGTATGGGTCAGAGACATTGGAAACCTGATGAACGGTGTCGTCAGTGGAGATCTCCCAGAAAATGGCCCAGGCTATTGGGATAAGTTCAAAGAAGTCCACGAACTTGCGAAAGAGTTTGGAATGAACGCCATGAGAGTTGGAATAGAGTGGTCCAGGATCTTTCCAAGTTCCATGAAGGATGTGGCTGTGAACGTTGTGAGAGAGGATGACAAAATCCTGGAAGTGGATGTGAGTGAAAAGACTTTGGAGATTCTCGATGAGATAGCAAATAAAGAGGCTGTTGAGAGGTACAGAGAGATCCTCTCAGATTTGAGGGAAAAAGGGTTCAAAGTTATCATCGATCTCAATCACTTCACCCTTCCGATATGGGTGCACGATCCAATAGCAATCAGGGATCATAAAGAGACGAACGCATTGGGATGGGTTAGTTCAGATATCGTCGTTGAGTTCGCAAAGTACGCATCTTACATTGCCTGGAAACTTTCAGATCTTGTGGATCTATGGGCAACTCTGAACGAGCCTCAAATAGTGAGTTCCCTGGGGTACATTTTCTTCCGATCAGGTTTCCCACCAGCTGTTTTCTCTCCTTCTTGGTATATGAAGAGCTTGTATAACCAGATGCAAGCTCATGCAAGGGCATATGACGCTATCAAGAAGTTCAGTGAAAAACCTGTGGGGGTAATATATTCCTTTACCTGGGTTGATTCGCCTGAAGAGGATCAGAAGATAATCGAAAATGCCATGTACTTCAACAACTGGTACTTCATGGATGGTGTGGCCTTTGGAAAGATTTTGAACGAGGAAAGGCCAGACCTTAAAAAACTCGATTTCATAGGTGTCAACTACTACACGAGAACCGTTGTTAGTGGTTCAAGTGTCCCACTGGATTTGGAAGGTTGGAAGATGTTTTTCAAAACGCTCCCAGGTTACGGCTACGCATGCGATCCTTATTCCCTCTCGAATGATGGAAGACCTACCAGCGAATTTGGATGGGAGATCTATCCAGAAGGACTTCTAAAAATTCTTCTGGCCTTGAAAGAACGGTACGATCTTCCTATGATCGTTACAGAAAATGGAATAGCGGACTCAAGAGATATCTTAAGACCATACTTTCTTGTTTCACATCTTAAAGCCGTGGAAGACGCTATCGAAAGGAATGTGGATGTTTTTGGATACCTTCACTGGTCGATAATAGACAACTACGAATGGGCTCAAGGATACAGGATGAGATTTGGCCTTGCAGAAGTGGACTATTCCACCAAAACTTACCATCCGAGACCTTCCATGTACGTGTTCAGAGAAATAACAAACAAGAGAACCACCCTCGATTTTTCAAGATATTTGAGATCTCCCTATATCGTATGGAAAGAGTAGAAGGAGGAAACGGTTTGAGAGTCTTTTTCACTATTCTAGTGATATTTGCCCATTTTAAAGCGATGACTGAGGTTACGATAAATAGGAGAAACCACAGGGCGTGAGAAAAGCTTCGAGAGCTAAAGAAAGATCCTTTAAAAATTTCACTGGATCAACTCAAAAACCGGTAAAGAAGAATACATTCTTCTCAATGGTTTGAAAGATGTTGCTTTTTTCTGAAATATTGAAGGATGGTGATTCGATGGAAATATTCATGAAATCGATACTCCCAATATTCGTTGTGAGCGGATTTGGATACGTTGTAGGAAAGATTTTCAAGGGAGATGTGTCTCTTTTCTCAAAAGTCACCATGTGGATATTCTCGAGTGTCATAATCTTCACGTTCGTAACGGAAAATACACCTAAACCCTTCGATTTCCTCAAAACAGCCCTACTGTTCCTCATCATAATCTTCTATAACTTCGTGATTTTCAGAGTGTTGATCAAAGATCCAACGAGCAGAAGTATCCATTTCCTGACATCCATCTTCGGAAACACAGGTTACCTTGGATATCCCGTGATAATGTTATCTTTTGGTGAAAGGACTCTGTCTCTGGCAGTTCTTTACACCGTCGTCTCAACCATCTTGGTGAGTACCGTTGGTATCGCACTGTTGAGCGAGAAATTGAAGGATGGTATTAAGAGTCTCTTGAAACTACCTTTTCTCTACTCCTTGATACCCGCTCTCATTCTGGGACATCTCGGCGTCTCCTGGAAAGATTTCCCAGAACCTTTCTCAACTTCGATTTCCATGTTAAAGGAAGCGGCGATACCTGTTGCACTCGTTTTCATGGGAGTCAACATGACGAGGATAAACGCGAAAATGGAAGATTTGAAAACCATTTTGACGTCCAGTATTCATAGACTACTGATCGTTCCTCTTCTTGCTTTCTTCATAGTTTTCATATTCAAACTCGATAGTCCTTTCAGCAAGATTTTCCTCGTTGAAAGCGCTATGCCATCAGCTGTGAACTGTGTGATCATAGCATCTGAACTCAGAAAAAAGCCAGAGGTCGTTAGCGGTATCGTTGCTTTCACGACACTGTTATCTGCTTTGACCTTAACCATATGGATATATATTGCAAACCTGTTGTGATAAAATTCTATTGGGCCCGCGGGGGAGCTCCTGATACCGGGGCTGAGAGGAGGGCGGAAGCCCTCGACCCCTCGAACCTGATCCGGGTAATGCCGGCGGAGGGAAGCGGGCTCACAAGAACCCCCGCCGGTTTTGGTGGGGGATTTTATTTTGGGAGGTGATTTTATGCCTAAAGTTACAGCATCTATAAAGATAGTTCCCGCAGTCGATAGTAAGGATATTCACGGTGTTATAGACAAAGCAATAGAGCACATTTCGAAATGGGGCATGAAATACGAAGTCGGCCCATCAAACACAACCGTTGAAGGAGAATATGAAGTCATCTTGGACAAGCTGAAAGAACTCGGAAAGCACATGGAAAGCCTCGTTGATAGATTCGTTATGATCGTGGATTTCGATTACAAAAGGGGAGGAATATCCATCGATGAAAAGGTTTCGAAATATCGCTAAATGGTTGATCGTAGTTATCATTCTAACAATATGGCAATTCTCTAATGTACCCGAGTACCTCCTTCCCAAACCTTCAACCATCGTGAGCGCGATTGTAGAACAATGGGATGTTTTATTGGATCACTCGATCTTCACACTTGGAGAGGCGTTGACAGGACTTATTCTGGGCCTTGTTTTTGGTACCGGGATAGCTTCTTTGATGTACTTTCTGAAACCACTCGCAGGTGTTCTGTATCCCGTTCTAGTACTATCTCAAGCTATACCCATAGTCGCCGTCGCTCCATTGATAGTCATATGGTTCGGTTTTGGATATTGGACCAAGATAGGGACCGTTACCTTCATGTGCTTTTTCCCGATAGCGGTGAGTTCTTACGAAGGCTTCAGAACAGTCGATCCGGAAGCTCTTGAACTCTTCAAGGTTATGAAAGCGAATAGATATCAAATCATGAGATTTTTGATACTTCCCCACACACTTCCTCACATCCTATCCGGTCTGAAGATATCCTCAGCCTACGCTGTCGTTGGTGCCGTTATAGCCGAATGGCTTGGCTCTGAAAAGGGGCTTGGTGTGTACCTGATAAGAGCGATGAACACCTTCAGAGCCGATAGACTCTTTTCCTCGGTGATAATCATTGTCTTCTTCAGCCTTTTGGTTTTCAAAACTGTTGATCACATATCGAGAATCATCACACCATGGCTTGAGGAGAGGAGGTTGAAGGTATGAAGGTGCTAACAGCGATTTTGATAATGACTTTTTCCATTTTCCTACTGGCAGAGAACGTTACGGTCGTGCTGGATTGGTACCCCAACACAAACCATACAGGAATTTTTGTAGCCAAGGACCTGGGATTTTACGATGAGGAAGGGCTGTCCGTCAAGGTGATACAACCTTCCAAACTGACATCTGAACAGATCGTTGCATCCGGCAGGGCAGAATTCGGTATAAGCTATCAGGAAGCCGTTACACTCGCAAGAGGAGAGGGCCTTCCCATAATTTCCATATGCGCCATCATCCAGCACAACACATCGGGATTTGCCTGGTTGAAAAGCGAAGGAATAAGGAGCGTGAAAGACTGGGAAGGTAAAAAGTACGGATCCTGGGGATCTCCCATAGAGAAAGCAACGATAGAGTACATCATGAGAAAATACGGTGCCGATCCCGAGAAAGTGATCTTTGTGAACGTCGGCCAGATGGACTTCTTCTCTGGAACACTGAACGATGTTTTCGATTTTGCCTGGATCTATTACGGTTGGGATGGTGTGGCTTCAAAAATCAAAGGGATAGAGATAGGATATCTTTCTCTTAAAGACCTGGATCCCGTCTTTGACTACTACACACCAGTCATAATAACGAGCGAGAGAATGATAAAGGAGAAACCTGATATCGTCAGAAGGTTCATGAAAGCAACCTACAAAGGTTACATGTACGCTATAGACCATCCTGAAGAGGCTGCAAGAATTCTTCTCAAATACGCTCCAGAGCTCGATGAGAAGATCGTTATCGAATCTCAGAAATACCTTTCAAAGGAGTACAAAGCGGATTCTCCAAAATGGGGTTATCAGAAGAAGGAGGTGTGGGAAAGGTACGCAAAATGGCTTCATTCGATGGGCTTTTTGAAGAAAATGATAGACGTGGAGAAAGCTTTCACGAACGAATTCCTTCCGTGAAAGTGGAAAACTTGAGGATAAGCTATGATGACCTCCTCGTGGTGGATGGTATCTCTTTCGAAGTATTTAAAGGAGAGGTGATATCTCTTCTGGGACCCTCTGGATGCGGTAAGACTTCTATAATAAAAGCTATTTTGGGACTTGTGGATTTCGAAGGAGTCATTGAAAGGAATGGTGAAGGGATAGGTTACATGCCACAGAAAGATATTTTGTTTGACTGGATGGACGCCTTGGATAACGCTTCTCTTCCTTTGATCCTGAAAGGGGAGAAAAAGGAAAAGGCAAGAGATGTGGCAAGAGAGATGTTTAAGGAATTCGGTCTTGAGGGGTTCGAGGATAAAAAGCCATATCAACTTTCTGGTGGTATGAGGCAGAGACTTTCCTTCATAAGAGCAATACTTTCAGGAAGAGACATCCTCCTCTTAGATGAACCATTTGGCGCGGTGGATGCTTACACGAGAAGGCATCTTCAACTTTGGCTTTCTAGAAACCTTGAGAAACTCGGTAGCACCATAATAATGGTGACTCATAACATAGAAGAAGCGATTTTCTTATCTGATAGAATCTTCATACTCTCAGACAAACCAGCCAAGGTGATAGAAGAGGTCACAGTACCTCTGAAACGCCCAAGGTGTTTGGACACTTTCGGAAATCCTGTGTTTTCGAGACTTGAAAAAGAGGTGATGGAGGTCATATTCAGTTAAGCGAGTTGAGGTATCTTCTGACACGCTTTACCTGAACCATAAAGGCTTCTATTCTCGTTTCCATTATTGGTGTGAACGGGTTCCCATCGGATTCCAGGAAGGTTATGGGAATGTCTCCCACATCTTCCACAACTTTCTTCACCTTTCCTTTGGCTCTCTTCCTTATGGTCTCCATACCTCTTTTGGTTATGGCTTCTGCTATTCTACTTGGCATACATCCAAACGGTCCGATCAGAACCACTCCATCGTATTCGCTGATCACCTCATGCAGAGCTGTTCCAATCGTTAAAATGGCTTCTCCTGTTAGATTCGGATGAAGGAATTTCCCAGCTGATTTCATGAGATCTTCAATATCCACGGGACGAGCTTCGTAGATCCCAGTTCTTTCAAAGATTTTCTTTATCTTCATCTCTATTAACCTTTTTACCCACATTTCTATTTTCTTCAACAGCCTCTGGTAGTATTTCGAGTCAGGTGATGTGTATCTTTTCAAGAAGAGGTAATCGGTGTAGTAGATCCATTCGTGAACAGGAGAGATATGGGTTATTATCCCGTTCTCTTCGAATACTTTCTCGAGATTTTTTCTCGAAAATTCATCCCACCTTACGAATATCTCTCCTGTTATGAGAACCTTAGGTGTTTCTTCGAATCTTCCATCTTTTTCAACGCAGGATATGATATCCGCAACGCTTTGAAGCTTTTTAAAGACTAAAGGAAGAGGATCGTTCGCTAGACTATCCAAAACCATATCTTTTACACCTTCGAAAATCCTCGACGCTTCCCTCTTATCCTTTGCAAGAACCCTTAGAGCGCTCCCAACATCGAACAGAACATCGGATATAACTATCGAGACCCACGCTCTGAGTTTGAAAGAAGCCCCAAGTCCAGCGTAAGCGTTTTCCGAGTTCAAACTCAGAAGAGCCACGTTGTCGACGTTGTTGTTTCGAAGCCAAAGATCCATGTAAACGCTGTATTGACCGAATCTGCACGGTCCACTCGTGTTCGGCATGAAGTACAATATCAAATCTTTTTCATTCTCATGATCTTTCAGGTACTTTATCAAACTTCCCAGAGTGAGCTGGAGAGGAAGGCATTCCTTAGATAGAGAGTTACCCCTTCCATATTTGAATTCCTCATCACCGGAAGGTGGACAAACCTCCGTTTTCAAACCATGGTACCTGAAAGAAGCCGCCAGGGCTTTGGTTCCGAACTCTCCCATGCTTGGAAAGACAAGCTTCACTTTTTCATCACTTAAAGGAATCTCCACGCCTTCCGGTGTCAGCACTTTCAAACTTTTTCCTTTACCAACTACCTTTGGCCTTTTGGCAGGTTTCTTCTCGTCGGCTTTTTTCACTTTCAAGAAACTTTTCACGACATCTATGAAAGCTTCGACCCTTGTTTCGATTCCGGCATCCGCCGTATGACTGTCGAGTTCCAATATCAGAGAAGGTTTAGTTCCCATTATGTCTTTAAAATATGAGATTATGAACGAATCCGGTCCACAACTGAAATTGGTGATGTAGAGAGCAAAGAGTTTCGGATGCTTCTTGATGAACCTTGCCGCTTTCGTTATCATCTCTCCCCAAGTCCAGTACATGTTTTCATATCCTTCTTCCCCTTCGTAAGGAAGGGCTTCGAAAGGCACTATTGGTATTCCTCTGCTTGCAAATTTCTCGGGTATTCCAAGGTTGGCATCCGATGAGAAAGCGTTGTACGATCTCCCAAGAAGAACGACTCCAAATTCTTCCTCCTCAATTTGTTTTAAGAATTCCTTTCCAAGCTCCTTTATTTTCCTCTGCCTCTCCTTGAAAACCTCCAACGCTTTTCTGAAGGCTTCTTTCCCTTCCTCCCTGGTTTTGCCCAGGATTTCTGAAAGTTCTAAGAATTTTTCTTCCTCTTTTTCAAAACCCCTTGAAAAATCGAAGTTCATGACTATAACGTTTCTACTCTCTAGTTCTGGAAAAGCCGATCTCAACCAATCAGCTTCACTCTGCACGAAGGGACAGAAAACGTTGTAATTCTTGGAGTTCTCTACCTTCATTCCCCTTATTCTTGGGAGGAATATGTAATCGACATCTTTTTTCAGGATCTCCAGCATATAACCATGTGAAAGTTCAACCGGAAAACAGAACTCAGCGTTCTTTCTCTCCCATCCATCTCTTAAGGATCTTTCAGGAACAACGACCTCGAATCCCAGACTCTGGAAGAAGGTTGAAAACAGAGGAAAGAGCGAGTTCATGATCAAGGATTTACTCAGCGCTATTTTCTTTTCCCCCTCTGTTTTCTCCATCTGAAACACTATATCTTCCCTTTTCTTCACGTAGTTGTATTTTTCTATGTCTATATTCACGTGCTTTCTGATATTCTCGTACCTGTTACAAGCCCCACCGAACGGAAATCTTTTTCCATCGATCTCTATTATGGTTATAGGACACTTCCTATCACACCTCTCTTTTCCACCAGGACATATGAAGCTCCCTCTGTATATGACATCCCTTTCGATTAGATCTTTCAAGCTGTATTCAGAAGGTTTCAGAAAGCCGAGTTTCAAATTGTCTTTCACCATCAAAGCGACACCGTACGCTCCCATGAGTCCTGGGTGAGGAGGTACAACGATCCTCTTTCCCGTCAGAACAGCCATGGCCACCGGTACTGCCCTGTTGTAGCAAACTCCCCCCTGCATGAAAACCTTCTTTCCAACGGGTCTGTTTCCCTTCACCCTGTTTATGTAGTTCATGCAGATCGAGTACACAAGGCCTGCGCATATATCTTCCTTGGATATTCCTTCATGTATAGCGGTTTTAACATCGCTTCCTATGAAGGCAGCACATTGATCACTGAAATTCGGTGGGTTTTCACTCTTTAAGGCGAGATCCCCTATATCGGTGTAGTGAACGTTGAGAGATTCCTTAGCGGCTTCCTCAAGGAACGATCCTGTACCAGCAGAGCATGCTTCATTCATTGCATAATCGGTTGGTACACCGTTGACAAGGTACGTGTACTTCGCATCCTGCCCTCCTATTTCGAAGATGGTGTCTGCTTCCGGATCGAACTTGACAGCCGCCCTTGCATGAGCCATTATTTCGTTGTAGACTGCATCGGTTTGAGCGTGCAGTCCGACTATCTTTCTGCCAGATCCCGTGACACCAACTGCTATGATCTTGACGTTCACATCCAGTTGATCGAGAATTTCTTTATAACACTTTCTCGCGGCGCCCACAGGATCTCCTTTGGTTCTCAAATAAGAACTTGCAAGAATGGCTTCATCCTCTACCCTCATCAGAACAGCTTTTGTGGTTGTCGATCCAACATCGACTCCCAAAATACAGACATCTCCTTCTTTCGCTTTCTGGAAATCCATATCCTTGAAATCCACCA
The DNA here is from genome assembly GCA_964486555.1 of uncultured Thermotoga sp. GTDB lineage: Bacteria > Thermotogota > Thermotogae > Thermotogales > Thermotogaceae > 4484-232. The sequence goes on from CAZANP010000030.1 coordinate 18,210, forward strand.
TGTGGGCGTACTTTGAGAGCTTTTCCAACTTCGGAAAACTCGATTCCATCTTGTTGAAGATCAATTCACCGTTTCTACTCGGTTTGTACTCCCTCGCCCAATGATACGCTCCGAAAGCCTCGAAGAACAGAGCTTCCTCCGGTATGACGAAATCGACAAATGATGAGAGATGCCTCAGCATTAACTTGTTTCTCGTTGTGCCCCCAACGATCATGATTTTCCTAACCCGGGCTTTGTGAACGAGTTCTGCTATCCTCTCCGCCATGACCCTTCCAAGACCGTTGAGAACGAATTCTTTCGGTACACCTTTGTTCAAAGCGTGTGTACAATCACTTTTGCAGAATACGGAACATCTGGATGAAAGCTCATAGTACTCATCGGTTTCGATCTCGTTGATTCTTGAAAGATCCAGCCCCATTCTATCTATCTGCTGAAGGAAAAATTCTCCTGTTCCTGAAGCACATTTGTTTCCTGTGAATATCCCGACGATTCTTCCTTTGTCGTTCAGTTTGTAGAGTACGAAATTTTCTCCTCCAGCGCTTACTATAGCTTCTATGCCATCGTATCTATCTTTAACCTTGAAGAAGGCAATTTCTGTTGCTTCAACCTCTGAAATCTGCGGCAGATTCAAAAGCTTCCTGGCTTTTCTACCGGTTACAACGACGAGCCCTTCTTTCAAGAACTCGGGAACGAGTTTCGAAAGTACTTCTACAGGATTCCCGTTATGAGGGATGCTCTTTCCAGTTTTCCCGTCATAAAAAGAGATGCTGCTTGAGCCTATGCACAATCCCACGAACTTCACATTCATCACCCCTTAAAATCCAGTATTTTAGTATAACACTCGATTAATAGTGATTATCAACCAATAGAATGAAATTTCTGATAATTTCTACTTTTTGCACTGTTTCATCTATCCTTCCTTTAATAAATATAATAGTTAAGGTTTCGTTAAAGTTACCACATTCACAACAGGAGGGATCCTAGATGTCAAAGAATCCTTATGAGATCTTTCTGGAGCAACTCGAGAGAGCATCGAAGGTTCTGAAGCTCAAAGAAGACATCGTTGAGATGCTGAAGCACCCCGAAAGGGTTATCGAAGTCTCCATACCTGTGAAGATGGATGATGGAAGCATCAAGGTTTTCACAGGGTGGAGATCACAGCACAACACAGCACTTGGACCAACCAAGGGTGGTATAAGATACCACTGGAACGTCACCAAAGAAGAAGTTATGGCACTCTCTGCTTGGATGACTTTTAAGAACGCCGTGATGAATCTTCCCTACGGCGGTGGAAAAGGAGGAATAAGAGTTAATCCCAAAGAAATGAGTGAAGGAGAGATTGAAAGACTTTCCAGAACCTACATCCAGAGGATCTACAAGTACATAGGGCCGGAAGAAGACATCCCAGCACCTGATGTTTACACAAATCCACAGATAATGGCATGGATG
>CAZANP010000031.1:0-17681 GCA_964486555.1 uncultured Thermotoga sp.
CCCGGGCATTAGCCCGTGGAAGCTGGCCTTGAGCCAGTAAGAATCCCATCCCCTTTAGGGGATCGGGAGTGGGTCAACATCCGTTACAGGGCTTGAGCGAACATCATAATCTGTTATAACCTTCGACCATATGTTATTCCCATTCGGATCTAAGCACTGCAGAATACCACACGCATCTACAATGTAAACATTGTTTCCAATGATGAGAGGTGCCGTATAAATTGCGCAAGATGAAACATGTTTCTGAGCGTGAACATTGATATTTTTCGTAGTTCTTAACAGTTGATATTGTATCACTATTTAGATGATATTAATGATTTATTTGATACGACGAGCAACATACACGTATGAGAAGGTTCGATGTATCAAAAACAGATATATCTTTTTAAGCACATTGGGATGTGTGGTAAAATCTATCAAACACATGCTGGGGGGTGTTCATCGTGAGGAGATTTTTGGTGATATTGCTTGTCGTTATAATCTCTGGAATGATACTTGCTGGTATAGTCGATGAGATCAAGAAAAGAGGCTACCTCATAGTTGGAACAGAGGCCACTTTTCCTCCCTTCGAATTCGTAGATGAAAAAACCAAAGAGATAGTGGGATTCGACATCGATATAGCAAGGGAGATAGCAAAAGCTCTTGGTGTGAAACTGAAAGTCGAGGATATCGCCTTCGATGGTCTCATACCAAGTCTTCTGACCAAAAAGATCGACCTCATAGCAGCCGCCATGACCATAACACCTGAGAGAGCAAAAGTCGTTTCCTTCTCAGATCCATACTTCACGGCAGGTCAAGTTATAGTGGTGAGAAAAGACAGTTTCATGCCAAAAACGTTTGAAGAATTGGTTGGTAAGAAAGTAGCCGTTCAACTCGGTACCACAGGGGATCTAGAAGTTTCCAAAGTAGAAGGAATCGAAGTCGTCAGATTCACAAGATATACGGAAGCCTTTCTTGAGCTTCAAAATGGTAGGGTGGATGCTGTGGTTCTCGACTTTGCACCAGCTCAGGCTTACGTCAAAATGAATCCAGGACTCGTCATATCAAGTGGCATACTTTCACAAGAAGAGTATGGAATTGCCGTTCGAAAGGAGGACAAAGATCTTTTAGAGGTTGTTAACACCGTTCTGAGGAATCTTAAAAAGAGTCCTTACGATATTCTGGTTGAGAAGTGGTTCAGCAAATGAGGTGAGGGATAATGCCTTATTGGCTTGAGGTTCTAGCAAACAATTTCACATATCTTTTGGAGGGTGCGCTGAGCACCCTCCGTTTAACTTCTCTATCTGTCCTCATGGGACTCATAATAGGAACGTTCGTGGGTATGGGAAGGCTCTCAAAGCATAAATTCTTGAATTATCCAGCCACTGTCTATGTCGAATTTATAAGAGGAACACCATTGCTGGTACAACTTTTCATAATTTATTTTGGACTTCCTCAACTTGGAATAAATCTTCCAAAGTATCCTGCTGCCATCGTTGCTCTCGGTATAAACAGTGGAGCTTACGTTGCCGAGATCGTTAGGGCAGGTATACAATCTGTTCCAAGGGGGCAGTATGAAGCTGCAAGGTCGCTGGGAATGACCCATGGCCAAGCCATGCGGTACATAATCCTTCCTCAAGCTTTTAGAAACATCCTACCTGCTCTTGGTAACGAATTCATAGCTATGACCAAGGATAGCTCCCTGGCATCCGTTATAGGTGTTACAGAATTGATGAGGACGGGACAGATCGTGATAAGCAGAACCTTTCAATCCTTCTCGATCTACGGGGGAGTAGCCATCATATACTTTGCTATGACTTTCACCATGTCCAGAATCGTCAGGTGGATAGAGAAAAAGGTGGCGATAAAATGAAGGAGGAGATATTGAGAATAGAGAACCTTCATAAATCCTTCGGCAAGTTGAAAGTCCTCAAAGGATTGAATTTGGTCGTTCACAAGGGGGAAGTTGTTGTCATAATAGGTCCAAGTGGTGGAGGGAAGAGCACCTTACTCAGATGTATAAATCATCTTGAAAATTATCAAAAAGGGAAGATATATTTCAGAGGGGAATTAGTTACCGAAAAAACAAATTTGAACGAAGTGAGAGCAAGGATTGGAATGGTTTTTCAGCAATTCAATCTTTTCCCTCATCTTAGAGTGATCGATAACCTAACTCTAGCACCAGTTAAAGTCAGAGGTTTGTCCAGAGAAGAGGCGGAAAAAAAGGCAAAAAAACTTTTAGAACGCGTTGGACTCTCCGATAAGGTTTTCGAGTATCCTCACAAACTCTCTGGAGGACAGCAGCAGAGAGTAGCCATAGCAAGAGCCCTCATGATGGATCCAGATCTGATGCTCTTTGATGAACCAACTTCAGCTTTGGATCCAGAACTCGTTTGGGAAGTTCTCGAAGTCATGAAAGACCTGGCAAAGAGTGGTATGACGATGATCGTTGTAACTCACGAAATGGGATTTGCAAAGGAAGTTGCGAACAGAATCGTTTTCATCGATGGTGGAGTGATAGTTGAAGAAGGAACTCCTGATGAGATGTTTAAAGAACCCAAAAATCCCAGAACGAGGGAATTTTTAAGGAGAATTTTGGAAGTCTAATCCTCGTACCTTTCTGTTTCTGCCTATCTCTAGGTGAAAAAAAGGGGTTACGAGCGACACATTCACAGATGCGTCTTTTTTCACTTCATGGGCTTCGAACAAGTTATATATGACGAAGAAAATTGCCAGCACCATCAATATCGTGAAAATCCTGCGAGATATTTTCAGAAAACTCGGCATTTATTAAAAAACCTCCCACTAATGAAATCAACCTAATTATTCACAGAAATATAACGGTGGAGTGTCTCTCTACAGAGATATAATTTTATCAGAAACCGTGTCTGGAGGTGAGATGAGATGGAAAACTTCACATTTCACAACCCGACGAAGATCATATTCGGAAAGAACACCATCCCAAGAGTAGGAGAGGAAATAAAAGAGTATGGCCTCAAAAAGGTTCTGTTTCTCTACGGAAGGGGTTCTATAAAGAGAAACGGTGTTTACGATCAAGTCGTCGAATCTCTGAAGAAAAATGGGATAGAATGGATCGAAGTTTCAGGTGTGAAACCAAATCCTGTTCTTTCGAAAGTGCATGAAGCAATAGAGAAAGCGAGGGAAGCGAATGTGGAAGGAATTCTCGCAGTTGGTGGAGGCAGTGTTATAGATTCGGCTAAAGCCATAGCAGCGGGTTTCTATTATGAAGGAGACATATGGGATGCGTTCACAGGAGATTACGAAATAGAGAAAGCCTTACCCATATTCACCATACTCACGATCTCTGCTACAGGTTCGGAGATGAATGGAAACGCTGTGGTAACGAATGAAAAGACTAATCAAAAATACGCTTTTTCTTCGGAACATGTCTACCCAAAGGTTTCCATCATAGATCCAACGGTTCAGTTTACACTACCGAAGGAGCAAACAGTGTATGGAGCGGTAGATGCCATCGCTCACGTCCTTGAATACTACTTCGATGGGTCTGTGTGCCTCGTTCATGACAGGATATCCGAATCCCTTGTGAAGACCATAATGGAGATGACAGAGATTCTGATAGAAGATCCTGAAAATTACGAGGCAAGGGCTAATCTTGCATGGAGTGCTACCCTTGCATTGAACGGTTTAACGGATGCAGGGAGTAAAGGAGGAGATTGGGCATCTCATGCGATAGAACACTCCCTAAGTGCTCTGTATGACATAGCTCATGGTGCGGGGCTTGCGATAGTCTTCCCAGCGTGGATGAAATATGTGTATAAAGAAAACATGGGGAAATTTGAGAGGTTTTCAAAAGAGATATTCGGTCTTGAAGGATCCGGCGAGAATCTGGTTTTATCAGGTATAGAGAGGTTCAAAGCCTGGCTCAAAAAAGTGGGAGCTCCTGTCTCTCTTAAAGATGCCGATATTCCAGAGGAGGATATAGAAAAGATAGCGGACAACGCCAGTATGAAAGCGCCTCTTGGAAAACTCAAGAAATTGTATAGAGAGGACATTCTTGAGATACTGAGATTAGCAGTTCAATAGTGTTCAGACGGTGATAATCTCTCGCGGAAGGGAGGTCAAAATCTCCCTTCCCTCTTTTCTTAAAACGACATCTTCCTCGATTCTGACGCCGAAGCGTCCTTCAAGATATATACCGGGTTCTATGGTAACCACCGAATTCTCCGGTAGTTTTTCCTCATTCCTGGTGCTGACCCTTGGTGCTTCATGGACCTCTATTCCAAGGCCATGCCCAAGACCGTGTCCGAACATGGGGCCGTATCCTTTGCTACTTATGAAATCTCTTGCAACGCTGTCCAGCTCTTTCCCAGTTATACCAGCTCGGGCTTTCTCAAGAGCCCTGCTTTGAGCTTCGAAGACTATGGAATGAATCTCTTTGAAATCATCAGAAGGCTCTCCTATACACACCATCCTGGTTATATCCGAGGAGTAACCGTTCAACCTTGCTCCGAAATCGAAAACGATAGGTTCATGCTTCTCTATCTTCTTATCGCTCGCTCTTCCATGAGGCAGTGCGGATCTCCAACCAGATGCTACAATGGTTTCGAAAGCAGCGGATTCTGCTCCCAAAATTTTCATTCTGTATTCAAGGTATGCCGCCACTTCTTTCTCCTTCATACCAGGCTTTAGGATCTCCAGGGTTTGCTTGAACGCTTCTTCCGCCAGTTTTACAGCTTCTCTGATCCTTCCGATTTCTTCCTCATCTTTACTCATCCTGAGGAGAGCTATGTATTTATCCACGGGCACGAGTTCGAGTTCCAGTCTTTCTCTAAGCTGGTTGTAGACGTACAGGGAAATTCTACTCTCTTCTATTCCTAATTTTTTCAGAGGGAGTTCATTCAGAATTCCTTTTAAGAAATCGAAGATTTCCCCCTCCCTGTACTCTACGATCTCGAAGTTCGTTTCCTTTTTTGCCTGCTCCGTGTATCTGGGATCCGTTATGAGTTTTCTGAAATCCCTGTGAAGGATCAGGATACTGAAAGATCCTGTAAAACCTGAGAAATAAAATGAACTCGCTTTCGAAGAGTTTTCGAAATTTATTATCATCACGGCATCGAGGTTCTCGCTTTCAACTTGCTTCATTAACTTATCTACCCTATCCATATTTCTCCCTCCTTATATCTCGAATTGTACCTCGTAGAGTTTATAATAGACTCCTCTTCTCCTGAGGAGTTCTCTGTGTCTCCCTTCCTCCACCACCTGACCGTTATGAACAACGATTATTTTATCCGCATCTTTGACTGTGGATAGTCTGTGAGCTATCATTATAACCGTCCTATCCTTTGACAATTCCCTCAAGGCCTTTTGTATCCTTGTTTCCGTTTCAACGTCGATGTTGCTCGTCGCCTCATCCAGAACCAGTATCTTGGAATCGAAAAGAACAGCTCTTGCAAGAACTATCAGCTGTCTTTCACCAGATGATAAAGTTGTACCCCTCTCTACAACTTCATAGTGGATCCCTTTTTCCAATTTGTTCACTATGTCCAAAGCATACACTTTTTCCAGAGCTTCTAGGACTTTCTCTTCTGGGATGTTCTCATCGAATAAACGAATGTTGTCTAGAATCGTTCCAGAGAAAAGAACGACATCTTGTGGAACGACTGCTATCTCTCTTCTCAAAGATTTCAAGTCGTACTCCTGAAGAGGAATACCATCAATCAGTATGACTCCTTTCTGGGGAACGTAAAGTCCATTCAAAAGATTCATGAGAGATGTTTTTCCCGCCCCTGTCTCTCCAACAATGGCTGTAAGATATCCCGGAACGAATATTATGTTCACATCTTTGAGTACCCACCTGTTTCCATCGTAGCTGAACCATACGTTTTTGAATTCCACAACACCTTTTTCGACATGCTTTCTTCCATCAGGTTTTCCAAGCTTTTCTTCATTCTCTTTAAACAGGTTGAATATCTTCTCAGCCGAGGCCATTGAATTTTGAACGATATCGTACTTCTCTGCTATATCTCTGAGAGGGGCAAAGAACATGTCAAGGTAGGAGGCGAAAGCATACAACGCGCCAAAACCTATCGTTTTGTTCATTATGTACTTTGCACCGAACCAGATTATCAAACTGAGTCCCAAGAAGTAAAGGAAATCCATGAAAGGTCTGAATATGCCGAAAACGTACAACTGCTTTATCAGGGATTTATAATAATCTTTAGCGATGTTGTCGAACTCCTTCTTTTTTTGCTCTTCTGCGTTGAAGATCTTCACAACACTCACACCAGCTATGTGTTCTGCTAAGAAAGCGTTTATCCTCGCAAGATTGGTTCTGACCATCCTGTATACCTTTCTGTCGAAGTATCTGAAAAGAATCATGGAAGCTATGACTATGGGGAAAATGTAGGATAAATGAATGAAGAGAATCTTGCTCAGCTGTATCAAAGATATTATGATACCACCGAGTAGAAAAATGTCTTTTATGATACTTGTCACAACAGTTGTGAAGAATTCCTGTACGTTCTGTGTGTCGTTCACGATTCTGGTGGTTATCCTTCCAGAAGGGTTCTTATCGAAAAATGACATTGGAAGTCTCATTACATGATTGAAGAGATCTCTTCTGATATCGTAGACGATCCTTGCCCCCAGATAAGACGTCAAGTATATGTTTCCATAATTCAGGAAGAATCTGAGAATCAGAACTATCAGAAACAGAATGCCAGCTTTTATAACACCGGCTATTCTATCGTCAACAGGTATATTCTGATTGTTTATATAACTGTCTATGGCGTCTTTCACGATTCTTGGAGGCATGATTTCAACGTAGGTCGATACCAGAACTATCACTATTGCTAGAACAAAGAGATACCAATAAGGTTTCGCATATGAGAGAAGCTTCGTTTCCGCTTTCATAAAGATCACCTTCACAAATGCGATGTATCGTTCAACACCAATATCCTGGGATTATCAGAAAATTCAACAACTGTTACGGAAGCGTTCTCCAGTTTGAATCTCCTATGCTCCGTTACCGGTATTCCCAGAATCCAGGACACGAAGGTTTTCAAAGCCAGTGCGTGAGAGACGATGACTATATCCCCTTCATGATCTTTCAAGATCTCTTTGACTGTTTTAACCATCCTTCTTTGAAGATTTCCAAGAGACTCTATTCCTTTTATATCGACTTCTGGATCGACGTTCCATCTATGGAATTCTTCACCGTACCTGTCCAAAACCTCCTCAAGAGTTAAACCGTTCCAAAGAGATATATCACACTCTTTCAGATCTTCAACGCATACTGGTTTCATGAGATGAACCCTTGCTATCTCTTCAGCCGTTCTGTATGCTCTACTTAAAGGACTCGTGTAAACGGCTTCTATCGGAACGTAGGAGAATCTCAAAGCCAGTTTTTTCGCTTGAATTACTCCTTCCTCACTCAACTCCGTATCCACGTTACCCTGCCACAGGCGTTTTTCGTTCCAAGTAGTTTTCCCATGTCTTACAAGGTACAACAGCAGTCTCATCACCTCTATCACAGAAGGGTTGCTATCATCAGAGCTTTTATGGTATGCTTCCTGTTCTCAGCTTCATCCCAGACTCGACTCTGTTTTCCCTCTATGACTTCGAAGGTAACCTCTTGTCCTTTGACAGCTGGTAAACAATGCATGAATATCGTTTCTTTTTTACCCGTCATCTCCATAACCCTTTCATTCACCTGATATGGCTGAAGCAGCTTTCTCCTTTCTTCTTCTTTTTCTTCCTCACCCATGGAGGCCCATACGTCCGTGTATATGACATCTGCCCCTTGAACTGCCTCTTCAACATCGTCCGTAAACTCTATTTTAGCACCAGTATCTTTTGCTATTTCTAAACATTTTTTAACTAACTCTTGCTTTGGCCTTAATTCTTTGGGAGAACATATGACGTAATGAAGACCCATCTTGGAACATCCTATCATCAAGGAATTCGCCATGTTGTTTCTGCCATCCCCCATGAAAACGAGTTTTATACCAGAGAGCTTCCCGAAGTTCTCTTCTATCGTCATGAGATCTGCCAAGACCTGTGTTGGATGATATTCATCAGTGAGACCGTTATAAACAGGGACTCCCGAATATTTTGCGAGTATCTCCACTGTTTCCTGTTTGAACCCCCTGAACATGATCGCATCGACCATCCTTCCCAAAACCCTTGCCGTATCTTCTATGGACTCCTTTGCGCCGAGCTGAATATCCTGTTTGGACAGAAATATAGCGTGTCCTCCTTCCTCGGCGAAAGCAGTTTCGAACGCTAGCCTTGTTCTCGTGGATCTCTTTTCGAAAAGCATGGCAAGGGTCATCCCCTCGAACCTTCTGTGTTTTTCCTTGGCTCTACTCTCTGCTTTAACCTGTCTGGACAGATCCAAAAGGTATCTTATTTCTTCTGGGGTGTAATCAAGGAGAGTTAAAAGGGATCTTCCCTTCAAGTTGACTCCCATACAGACTCACCCTCCCATTTCAATGGTTTCATCAACTCCTGGACCAGTTGATATGCACTTGATCTTACATCCCACCTCTCTCTCAATGAAATCTAAGAATCTGTCGAATTCTCGTGTGTTCAAGCTTTTCCATCCTCGAACCTCTTCGTACACTGGCTCAACGTTTTCTAAATTCCTCAAAGATGTGGGAACATCCACGATTTTTCCTTTCATTCTATACGAAACACACACTTTTATCTCTTCCATTCCAGATAGAACATCCGCCTTGGTTAAAGCCAAAGCACTCGCTCCCGATACCTCGACAGCGTATCTCAACAGTGGAAGATCGAGCCATCCGCACCGTCGTGGTCTTCCCGTCGTTGCTCCATACTCTTTTCCTCTTCTTCTCAACTCTTCTCCCATTTTTCCTTTTTCTTCAGTTGGGAACGGCCCCTCTCCAACTCTCGTAACGTACGCCTTGAAGACTCCCACCACCTCATCTATTTCTACAGGAAATCCAACACCAGTCTGAACACCCGTTGTTGAACAGTTGGTGGCCGTAACGAACGGATACGTCCCTGCATCCAGATCGAGGAGAACACCCTGAGTTCCCTCAAAAAGAGTGGAGCTTTCTCCTAAGATCCTTTTGAACTCCAATGTGTCTACAACGTTTTCAGAGATTTCCTCAAAAAAGGAAACGAGGTCCCTCAGAATTTCCTCCGCATCTATTTCCAACCCAAACACTTTTTCCTTGAGAGAGGCGCTTTTTTTCAATTTGCTCAGAAGGTGCCTCTCATCTTCCAAATCCTCTATCCTTATCCCAATCCTAGCGACTCTATCGATGTAAGAAGGGCCGATCCCCCTCCTTGTCGTTCCTATACCCAAATTCTCATCCAGAACTCTATCGATCTCTTTATGAAAAGGTAGAACAAGATGTGCCTGTTTGGATATGAGAAGTTTTTTCTTCGAACCTGGAAACATATCTTCCATCTCACTCAATTCCTCCAGAAGCACATCAGGGTCGATAACCACCCCTTGCGCTATGAACATCTTCAAATTTCTTCTCAAATCTGCAGATGGTATCAGATGGTGCACCGTCTCTTTATCGGGATAAACAACGGTGTGTCCTGCATTCGAACCTCCAGAGTATCTCACAACGATATCATGGTACCTTGAAAGGTATGTGACGATCTTCCCTTTTCCTTCATCTCCCCACTGAAGTCCAACAACCACCCTTTTCAAGTTTCATCACTCCCAAAGTATTCTTCATCTAATATACCCATTATCAGGACATCGTGATACTTTCCCCATTTGAACCTCTGTTTCCTCAATCTTCCCTCCATTTTGAAACCACATTTCTCGTAAACATGTATAGCCCTTTCGTTGTACTCGTAGACTCTGAGAAACACTTTGTGAAGATTGAGGTGCTCAAAAGCATATTTCAGCATCAGTTTTGTGGCCTCCGTTCCAAATCCCATGTTCCAGGAAGCCTTGTCGAAGATCACAATACCAAATTCCGCCACTCTGTCTATCCAATCTATGTTGTGAAGGCCTGTAGTTCCGACTATCACTTCGTTGTTCCGGGGAACGATTCCAAAAACGACATTTCTTTGATCCTTATAGAGATTCTCCACCCATTCCCGCTCCCTCGTGGTGTTCAGAGGAAAAACCATTTGAAGGTAACTTCTAACTTCTTCATCATTTATGTGAGAAACGATTCTCTCGACATCATCGGATTCAACTGGCCTAAGAATGACCTTTTCACCTTTGAGAATCATTCTCAAACCTCCTGAAAATGGCATCAACGTGTTTCAAGTGATGAGAAATTGATAACAATTCTTTCAATTCCTTTTCACTCAGATTTCTCATAACCTCTTCATCTTCCAGAAGAACTTCCAAAAGTTTTCTACCTTCTTTCCATGCTCTCATCGCATCTCGTTGCACAATTTCATAAGCTTTTTTTCTGGGGACACCCTTTTCCATCAACCCTATCAAGACACTTTCTGAGTATATCAAACCTTTCGTTATATCCAGATTCTTCAACATACTACCCTCATTCACCCTAAGGTTTTCCAATATCTCTTTTAGCTTCACCAGCATGTAATGGAGTATTTGAGTCGCCTCTGAAAATAGGAACCTTTCCGACGATGAGTGCGTCAGATCTCTCTCATGCCAGAGAGGCACGTTTTCCAATGCAACGGAAACGTATGATCGCAGAAGTCTTGAAAGCCCACACAGTCTTTCCGAGACGATAGGATTTCTTTTGTGAGGCATGGCACTGGAACCTTTCTGAAATTCATGAAAAGGTTCCTCGACTTCTCCTATCTCCGTTCTCTGAAGGTTCCTTATCTCCACCGCTATTCTCTCAACAGCTGTTCCAATTAAAGAGAGCGCAAATATGTACTGAGCATGTCTGTCCCTCGGAATTATCTGAGTTGATACTTTTTCCCTCTTCAATCCCAAAATTGAAAGTGCTTCTTCCTCCACCTCTGGCGGGATGTGGGCGTAGCTCCCGACGGCTCCGCTTATCTTACCATACCTTATGTTTTCAATCGCTTCCTTCAATCTTTCTCCATTCCTTTCAAACTCCGAAAGCCATGATAGAACCTTCAAACCAAAAGTGATTGGCTCCGCATGCATCCCATGGGTTCTGCCGATCATGACAGTGTTTCTGTACTTTTTCGCCGTTCTCAAAAGGATTTCCTTTATATCCTCGATCTCGTTAAGTAATATCTCACCGGCTTCGACAAGGATCAAAGACAACGCTGTGTCTTTCACGTCGGATGAGGTCAAACCTTTGTGAAAGTAACGTGAAAGATCTCCTATTTGTTCCTCAACATGTTCGAGGAACGCTATCAGATCGTGTTTAATCCGTTTTTCTTTTTCTTTTATATCCTCAACATTTATTCTGATCCTTTCAGCTATCTTCTCTGCCGTTCCCTTGGGTATTCTCCTCAGTTTTTCGAGCGCTTTCAGAACCGCTATCTCCACTTCCAGCCACTTTCTGTACATCGTCTCCTCCGTCCACAGCTCCCTCATCGGTGATAGAGAATAGCGACTGAGCATCATCTCTCTCCTTCCTGAAGATATCCCTTATGAATATAAGTGCTACCACAGGGAATATCAAGAAAGCAAATTTTGAATATTTCACCCTGAGAAGGAGGTAAAGGGACAGGGATATGAAGAACCAAAAGAGCCCATCGAATATCCATATTCTTTTTTTTCTGAAGAAATCACATGGGACAGCAAGGATCATGGAAACAGATAACATGTTGAGAACCAGGGGATCCGGTGTCGATCCTCTCAAGAAGGGTAAACCAAAGACGGAGAATAGAAGTACCATGGTTACAGAATGCAACGTGTTAACGGATCTACTCCTCGCCCTCAAAAAATAAAAAGAGCTTACAGGAACGAGGATTGAAGAGATTATCGAGTATTTCCAGGCGAGCACACTGAATATCAAGGACAACGCTATCTTTAACATCAGATTCTCTCCCTCCTGGATAACGTCACCACCGTTTCTACATGGAAGGTGTGAGGGAACATATCAAAAGGTTGAACCTTTTCTATGGAATATCCTCCTTCTACCAGAACTTTCAGGTCTCTTGCAAGAGTTGAGGGCTCACAGGATACATAGACTATTCTTGCTGGTTTCAGATTCAACAGGCGTTTCATCACCTTGATGCCAGCACCTTCTCTTGGAGGATCCAGGATAACCTTGTCGACTCTTCTATCTATAGAGCCAAGAAAATCTTCGACATCATTCTCTACAAAATTTACATTCCTCACTCTGTTTATGTTAGCGTTGGATTTTCCAGCTTTTACCGAGATTCTATTGGATTCGACTGCTATAACCTCCCTTGCACCTTTCGCTATTCTTATCGAGAAGGTTCCTATACCTGAATAAAGATCCAGAACGGTTTCGTTTCCCTCCAGTTTCAATTCCTTGTAAACATGATCCAACATCTTTCTGGTAATCCAGTAGTTGTTTTGAAAGAACGCAGTAGGAGGTATTTGAAACTCTTCCCAATCGAATCTTTCTAAGATAATTCCTTCTCCCCAAAGTGTCCTATAAGGCCCTCTGAGAACGACACTGTCTTTGGAGTTCATAACATGAATTATAGATGTTATACCAGGAACAGCACTTTTAAGTTTTTTCGCAAGTTCCTTTCCTTTTTGAAAAGATTCCGTCTTCGTCACAAATATGACCATCGTCTGGTTCGTGCTCACAGCATGTCTCAACACCACATGTTTCAAAACGCCTTTTTTCCTTTCAAAGTCATAGATCGGTATTTCAAAAATATCCAACAGCTTCCTCAAATTCCTCAGGATATCGTTGAATATATCCGGCGATATTTCACAACGTTTGATTTTAACAATTTTATGCGAATACCTCATTTTCAACCCCAGATACCTATCCTTGGAAAGAGAAAATTCCATCTTCTCCCTGTACCCTGAAATCCTCTCACTCGGTACTACAGGAAGGACTTCCTCTTCTATTTTCCCAACCCTCTTCAACGTGTCTTCCAAGATGTTCTTTTTATATACGAGTTGTTCCTCGTAATCTATGTCCATCCATTGGCATCCGCCACAAACGCCAAAGTGTGGACAAGGAGGGATTACCCTTTTGGGGGAAGGTTCTAAAACTGTGATAGTTTTCGCAAATGAAAAATCTTTTTTGGTTCGAGTGAGTTTTACCAGAACTCTCTCGCCAGGATACGCTCCTTCAACAAATACGGTCTTCCCGCTTGGTAATTTTCCAAGGCCATAGCCTCCATTGACCATCTTCTCTATTGTGACTTCCTGCAAGGTCATGAAGCATCACATCCTGTCGGGAGCCTCTACTCCCAATATTTCAAGGCCTTTTTTGATCACTGCTTGGACACCTAGCGAGAGGTTCAATCTAGCGTTCGATAGTTTTGGATTTTCAGGATCAAGAATCGTGTTATGGGTGTAGAAAACGTGAAAATCGTGAGAGAGGTCTTCCAAATACCTGGTCAGTTTATGAGGTGAAAATGTGAGGGCAACGTCTTCTAATACCTCATCGAATAAATCTAACTTTCTAAGAACTTTCCTTTCGTGTTCATTTTCCAAAAGATCAAGATTTTCTCCTTCCACAAACTCGATATTCTTCTCCTTGGCGTTTTTAAAGAGACTTGATATCCTTGCATGAGCGTATTGAACATAGTACACTGGATTTTCCATCGTTTTCATCTTTGCAAGATCGATATCGAAAACCATGTGGGTGTTTGGATCCACCATGGAAAAGAAATATCTGACAGCATCCACACCGACTTCATCTATCAACTCGTTCAGAGTTATGAACCTTCCCGCTCTTGTCGACATCTTAACTATCTCTCCAGATTTTTTCAGAGTCACAAACTGATGAATTATCACGTTCAGAAAGTCGTCTGAAAGCCCCAATGCTTTCATAGCAGCCTTCATTCTGTTGATATGACCATGATGATCGCTTCCCCATATATCGAAAACTTTTTTGAACCCTCTTTCGTATTTTTTGTAATGATAAGCTATGTCCGTTAGAAAATAAGTGAAGCTACCATCTCTTTTTATCAGAACTTTGTCATCTTCATCCACGAACTCAGATACCTTGAACCAAGTCGCCCCCTCTTTTTCATAGATATAACCCTTTTCTCTCAAAAATTCCAACACCTTATTTACCGTTCCATCTTCTATCAGGGATGATTCACTGTAGAAAACATCGAATCTTGAACCGATTTTTTCTATGGTTTCCTTCATTCCTCTTACCATCTCTTCGAGGGCTCTTCTTTTGAAAATTTTCTTGACGTCTTCGTTCCAAACGTTCAAGTATTTGTCTTTCCATTCTCCAACAAGTTTCCTTGCAAGATCTATCAGATATTCCCCCTTGTAACCATCTTCCGGTATCTCCAGGTCCTCTCTTCCGAGAACCTGATTGTATCTCACCCAGAGAGAATAAGCGAGGAGATCTATCTGTCTTCCAGCGTCGTTCAAATAGAGTTCTCTGGTGACATCGAAACCGAGAATCTCATAAACGTTGGCCAGGACATCACCGATTACTATCTGTCTCCCATGACCTACCGTGAAAGGACCCGTTGGATTGGCACTTCCATACTCGAACTGTATTTTCAAGGAATTTCCAATATTCTTTTCGAAAGCTCTCTCACCGAGATCCAAGATTTTTTTCAGAATCTCCAGCAAGGCACTCTTTGAAAACCAGAAATTTATGAAACCAGGCCCTGCAACCTCTATTTTTTGAAATAGAGGGTTTTTCGATAGTTCCTTGACAATATCTTCAGCAATTTCCCTGGGATTTTTCTTCAGTACTTTACCGTATCTCAAAGCGATATTGGAAGAGAGATCTCCAAAACCTTCAGGAGGGATTTCCAAATTGAAATGGGGTTTCTCACCAAAAAGCTGGTAAAAAGTATTCTCTAATTCTTTCTTCACCTTCTCTTTCAACACCTTGCAACTCCTCCTGTTTTCATTTTCTCTGTTTCAACAGTTTCCAGTATCTTTCGTAACCGTTCTCGTAATTTTTAAGGTAGGAAACCAACTTCGATATATCCAAAATTGCCGTTAATTTCGCAGCTCCCACGAGATCAGACCTTGCCAGGTATCCATCTAAGTTGGGGGTTAATGGTATGGGAGCCGTTATGACAGACCTTCCTCTGTATACCTTTCCAAAGATTCTACCAGAAAGAGATGACTTTATCCCATAAACTCCCAGACTCTGGGATCGAGCCCATATATCCAATTTATCTTCCCAGAGATTCTCATTCGATTTTTTGGAGTACACGATGTATACGTAAACTTCCCTTTCCATGAAATGCCTGATCGTTCTAAAATCCTTTGCCTCCTCTTCGTTCAGTATAACCAATTTGTAACCATCCAGCTCCATTACCTCCGGTTTCTTCCTCAAAATATCCCTGTTGTATAGAAGATCACCCTTGTTGTAAACCTGAACTGTCATCTCAGCTTCAGTATCCACTCCCCCCGACACGATCGTGATTCCTAGCTCTTTTGAGAACCACTTCATCATGTTTATGAATCTCTCTGAGAGTAGTTCCTGGAATCTTTCTACATATATTGTGCCGGATTCAAAATAGAAATGCTTGTTCAGAAATGGAATGGCTCCCAGCAAAGATGTACCGAAGGATGGAGGAAGAACAAGAAGATCGATCTGAAACAAGGAATTCCTTATACTACGGTATATGAAGTTCAAAAGATCCCTGGAAGATTCAAAAATCCTGGCATCGAAGTGCAGAAGACAAACATGTATTCGATGAAAAGTTGTGATTTTTTTTATTGCTGGGTATTTCAAACCTTTTATGGTGAGTTTCCTTTCAGCTATGTATCCTAAAAAACCATCCAATATCCTTTTGAGCAGTTCCATCACCTCTTGATGGTGGGGATCTTCATTCCCTCTTCAAATCTCACTATCGAAGGAGCCGTACTTTCTGAAAGAATACCGTTCCCTTTTTGAGTCTCTTCCATGGGAATGTAAACGTTGTATTGTACCTTGTCCAAGAATTTTATAAGGGAGAGTACCGGAAAATGATTGTCCTGAGAGTATATCCAGAATTTCGCTTTGTAGAGAGCAAGTTCCCCTGGATTTCCCGCTTTTGAAAAAACAACTCCCATCTGAGCTCCCTGAGACTTCCCAAAGTAGAAAACTTCTGGATACATAGCTTCATTTCCACAAACGATCAGAATCTTTCTTCCTTCGAAATCGACGACTTCGTATTCCTGACTCTTCAGAGTCACTTCGCCATTTCTCATAACGACAAAAAAGTTCTCGGTGCCCATTATGGTAAATCTAGCCCCTGGAAATGGGGTTTCAAGCCACGATATAGAAACATCAACTTCCTCGAATTCCTCGAGGATCATTTGAGGACCAAGAAGAACCACCATTCAATCCACCTCGATTTAGAGTATATCACACCTTCTCCTGCCATAGCTTCATTTCTAAAGGGTCGTATAGCTTGAATCTTATGCCGATTTTCTTCGCAAGATAAAGAAATGGAGTGTCGAAAAGTGCAACCAACCATTTCAAGAAGTATGTGGTGAGCATTATGGAAAGGAAGGTCGAGGTATTCACAGTTCCTAGAAAGGCTATGGTTGTGAAAACGACAGTGTCTATAGCCTGGGATACCATGGTTGAAGCGTTGTTCCTGAGCCATAAAAATTTCCCCTTCGTCTTTCTCTTCCAAAAATGGAAAGCCCACACATCGTGAAATTGTGAGAGAAGATAAGCGGTGATACTGGCTATCGTTATTCTAGGCATTATGCTAAAGATCTTTCTGAGGGCAGGATCCATCGTGTCATATGGAGAGGGTTTGAAAAGAAGAGCGATTTGCATCCACAGTGTGGCAACCACTAAAGTCACAAAACCAAGTAGAACTCCTTTTCTTGCCTCTTTCTTTCCATACATTTCACTTAGAATATCTGTTGCGAAAAAGATGCTGGCGTAGAGGACATTACCCAGAGTGGCGGTAAAACCGAAAAGTTCCACTAGCTTCACAACTTGGATGTTACACACTATACCACTCATCACGATCAGACCAAACAAACCTACTTTTCCAAAGAATCTGTAAATGATGATTGCAGATGTTAAATCTAAAACCACAAAGATCATCCAGAGGAATTCGTTACTCATTCTCCTTCCTCCCATTCATCCAACTTCCAACAGTTTCAACCTCTCACCATACAAAATTTTTATTCTTTCCAGGATGTAAGAGTATTTCTTTTCGACCTCTTCTTCACTTAGAAGCTCCATCGCATCTTCTCTTGCCTGCAGGAGGACATCTTGATCCTCTATCAGATCAGCCACTTTGAAATCAGGAAGTCCATGCTGCCTCAACCCCAGAAGCTCACCAGGTCCTCTAACCTTCATATCGTACTCTGCTATTTCAAAGCCATCACTCGTGGATGCGAAAAACTGTAGCCTTTCCATGACATCCTCATCAACATCTCCTACTATGAGGAAACAATATGCCTGTTGCCCACTTCTTCCAACTCTTCCTCGAAGTTGATGGAGTTGTGCAAGGCCGAACCTTTCAGGATTTTCTATCACCATTATGCTAGCTTTTGGAACGTCTATGCCAACTTCTATAACGGTTGTCGAAACCAATATATCGTAATCTCCCTTGGAGAATTTGAGCATGACATCGTCTTTCTCTTCCTGGGACATCCTCCCATGGAGGAGTGCCACTTTAAACTCGGGGAAAACCTCTTTTGAAAGGTGTTCGTACATCTCCACGGCCGATTTGAC
>CAZANP010000031.1:17781-19289 GCA_964486555.1 uncultured Thermotoga sp.
GAGAAAGCCTCTTGAGTTCTTCTGAAATGCTGAATTGCCAGTATGGAAGTTGGTGCCATCAACGCAGATTGATATCCAGCCTCGCAGTTGTCTATCATAGCGAGCTGAGCAACAACCGTTTTACCGGATCCAACATCACCTTGAAGCAACCTGTTCATCGGTTTTTTCGACATCATATCTTTCCTTATCTCCTCATGAACCCTCATTTGCGCTTTCGTCAGTTCAAAAGGAAGTTTTTTTATGAATTCTTTTGCTAAGATCCCCTTTATTTCCTTCGGTATCCCACCAATTCTCTCCTCTTCTTTTCTTGAGAGAAGCAGGGCGAGTTGAAGGTAAAAGAATTCTTCGTATGCCAGTCTCTTTCTGGACTTTCTCAGATTGTAAAAGGTCTTTGGAAAATGGATTCCAAAATAAGAGCTCTTTATATCAAGGAAATTCCTCTTTTTTACGATAACCTCCGGCAGTGTTTCTTTCAGGGAGCACGAAATCCTGGGGATATTCTCTCTCATGATCTTTCTGAAAGTTTTTTGGGATATACCAGATGTGAGACGATATATTGGAAGGATCTCTTTGGTGTACACCTTCTCTGCTGGCACCACTTCTGGATTCGCCATTTCCAACTGATTGAACATACCCCTTTTCACGTTCCCAGTGACAAAAACGTCTTTTCCAGTCAACTCTTTTATTTGGTCATACATGTATTCCTGATTGAACCATTTGAGGAGAATCTGGTGTATACCATCTCCGAGTATCGCCACAACGAGTTTTAACCCTCTGAGTTTTTTCAATTCAACACTCAACAATTTTCCCCTGGTTGTAAGTCTTTGCCCTGGTATCAGGTCTTTTATCCTCACGATTTTTCTTCTGTCTTCATAATCCCTGGGAAAGTAATTGAGAAGATCTCCCAGAGTTTTGAGTCCCAACTTCTTCAAGTTCTTCTCCCTTCCAGGTCCTACTCCTTTCGCGTATCGCACTGGAAGATCGGGGGGCATTCCTCCAGTATCACACTCGAGTTTCTCAACGAGAAACCATTCTCTCATCTTCTCTATCATTTTCAATCCATTGCTGACACGGATCTTCACTCTTCCTTCAGGAAGCTTTTCTATCTTCTCTATGTAATCGACAAAAAGAGATAGTTTCTCGGAAACCTCTTTGTCAGACAAAATATCATCCTCTAAAACTGACATATCCTTCCTCATTCTGTAAAGAACGGAGGATACATCCTTCTTTCCATGGAGAAACTTGATGAAATCCTTTTCTCTGTTGTCTAGAAAATCCTCAAGAAGAAGTGGTAGCATACGATTCACCTCTGTTTGACCCACTCCCAAACCTCTAAAGGGGATGGGATTCTTACTGGCTCAAGGCCAGCTTCCACGGGCTAATACCCGGGCCACACAGGTGTGAGTTGAACCTCACACCTACGGCGGGGGCCAATCCCGCTACTACCAGGCCACAGCCTGTATACTTCTTGTAGATGTTTATTGCCCCTACCCCATCACGATGATACT
>CAZANP010000032.1:0-6494 GCA_964486555.1 uncultured Thermotoga sp.
TTCATATCCACCGGGTTTTCCAAAGCCTCTCTTATCAACTTTTCAGATTCTCCTTTAGGTTGAACGGCTTTTGGTGTTAGAACTCCTACTAGATTTTTTGAAGGTATGGAGACCTCCTCTTGGAGGTCTCCAGATACCAATTTAATTCTTTTAGCTTTCAACGGAACGTCCTCCTCAGCTCAATTTTCCTATCTTCTTCAAAGCTTGCTTGAGTAGATCCTTTTCGGCATCGTTTGCTGGTGTTAAAGGAGGTCTCACATTTGAGGTGGGAAGCCCTGAAATCATCTCAAATGCTGCTTTGACAAGGGGAGTTGGATTCACCCTGCTTCTGTTAACCCCATGAAAGGCTGTGAAGAGATCGTACAGAGTATGGAATTTTTCAACAGCCAGATCGTTGTTACCTTCAAGGAAAGCGTTTATCATCTCTTTTTCGATATCACCGGCGATGTGAGCTCCTCCACTGACAACGCCAACGCCTCCTTGGGTCATAACCTGAAGAACCATCAAATCATCGCCAGAGTAAACCGTTATTTTCCCATCGGTCTTTTTGATGAATTCCATTGTCTGTAACGGATTTATACCGGCTTCTTCCTTCACCGCCACTATGTTTTCTATTTCTGAAAGCTTTGCAACCGTATCCGGTGAGATGTTCTCATTCACAAAGAGGGGTATGTTGTAGATCATTATTGGAAGGGACGTGTTTTTGGCAACTTCTTTGAAGTGTTGATAGATCCCATCCTGGGTTGGATGACAGTAATAGGGTACCACGACCATAGCGGCATCGTACCCGATTCTTTCGGCTTCTTTGGTGAGTTCCACCGTTTCCTTCGTAGATATCGTTCCAGTTCCTGCGATGAGAGGCACGCTATCTCCTATTTCATCCTTTATCTCTTCAAACAATTTAACCCTTTCTTCGAAGGTTAAGGAATGAAACTCTCCCGTCGTTCCGGATATTATCAAAGAGTCACAATACCCTTTCTCAACAACGAATTTCGCTGCTTTTCTGGCCGTTTCGTAATCGACTGAGGAATCCTCCTTAAAGGGTGTTATGAGAGGAAGCAAGATCCTACCGAACTTTTCTACCACTTCCATATCGATACCTCCTTATCATTGATTTCATATAACGAAATATTATTCCTATTATCAAAACGCTAAAATAATAATACCACAAATTCCTCGAAATTTTAAATTCAGATATCCACAAGTTTTCCCAGAATAATCGGAAATAATCTCATCTATTATCGATTTACCAATATTTCTACCAAAAGCTTCACAAGGTTCTCATAATCATCGAGTGACATGTATTCACACTGGGTATGAAGATATTTGATAACAAGGGTTATTGGAACCATTCTCATGTTCCTCTCCCAGAAAACGGATCCATCGGTTCCCCCACCTGTCGTTCCTATTTGAAGGGGTATGCCCTTTCTCTCAGCTATTTCGCGAACGATCTCTGCCTCTTCAAACGATGCTATGGAACTGTTATCCACCATCCTCAGAACAGGCCCTTCATCGATCTGAACATCACCAGTTATCGAAGGGGAGCAACAGGCGAATGAATCTACAGAATACACAATCACTTCCTCTCCCAATCTGCTTGCATAGGCTTTCGCCCCTTTCAACCCTACTTCCTCCTGAACCGTCCAGAGGAATATTACCTTCCTTTCGATCTTTCTGTATACTTTATTCAAAACATCCAGCAAAGCGAGACATCCAAACCTGTCGTCTAAACTTCTCGTGGCGACAAATTTTCCATTCAGGATGGAAAAATGTTTCTTGAAAACGGCAAAATCCAGAGGTTTTACTCCAAGTTTTCTGGTTTCCTCTTCATTCGATGTTCCAACATCTATGAACTTCTCCTGTGGTTTCTCCTTAAGATGAGGTGGGGGGAAACCTATCACTCCTTCAATTACTCCAGTCTTCGTTATCACTTCAACATAACTTCCAGGGATTATCTCATCTGGTATTCCTCCGATCTTTCTGAAATACAACCCACCATCTTTTCTCACACCTGTGATTAAAAAACCTATCTCATCCATATGGGCTGTTAGAAGAATTGGTGTACCTTCCGATCCAATCTCAACGATGAGGTTTCCGATGTTGTCTATTCTGTAATCAACACCATCTGGAAGGTTAGATACGATGTATTTCCTTACGGCTTCTTCCCTTCCAGATACACCTGGAATACTCGTTATCTCCCTGAGCTTTTCAACTGTGTTCATCTTACCCCTCCTTCAAAGCTTTCTCTGCAAGAAAAAGAATGCGAAAGCTGAGATGAGAGCAGTTGTTCCCAAAAGATAGTATGTCTGAGATATACCAATGGCTTCAGAGAGAAATCCACCGAGCGATGATCCCGTTATCGGTGCAAATCCTTGAAGTGTCATCCAGAAAAGTGTACGAGCTGTCGTTCTGCTTTTAAGGGGCAATTCGCTCTGTATCATCTGCATGACGGCGTAATATATGACAATGTAAGTCCATCCATGTAGAAACTGGATGAGCATGGCAGATAACGGATTTTTTAGAAGCGGAACAAGAAGAAGCCTTAAACCTATAACCAACAACCCCGAATTGAAAAGAAGTTTTGTGCCCATGAATCTAAGGACCCTCTCTGAGAACATGAGGAAGAGGATTTCCGTTGTCGTCATGAGGGAAATGGTTATTCCAGCAAGTGAAACATCGTAATTCCTGATTTTGAAAAGAACCGGCAGGAAGACGAAGTTGAAGTAATTGGAACTTATCCCGAGAATGACGAAAAGAAGTATTAGAAGGAAGAAAACAGGTACCTTCGTTCTCTCTCTCCTTTCAGTGGAAACGCTGGTGTCTCTTACGTTCCTGAAGATCACAAAAATCAAAGCCAGAAGAGATGTCATCCACAGGAATATGAATACGAAGGAAAACCTCACAAGGATTCCCAGAGAAAAGGCAGATACCAGAAACCCAACGGTTCCCCACAATCTGACCTTACCGTACGAAGGTATCTTCTCTATAGCGAGGGATTCTGCCATCGGAATTATTCCGGGTAAGAAGAAGGTTAGAAACGCCATGAATATTAACTTGTGAAGAAAACCCTTTGAGAGAAATACAAGCCAGAGGAAAAAGATGGTGGGGAATATCAGCACCCTCAGTATGAAGACCTTCCCTTTCTTCTCAGCTATCCTGAAGTACAATGGATTTGTGATCAGAGAATTGATCGGCATCAAGGACATCAAAATCCCTATCTGCGAGGAAGAAAAACCCACTTCCGCAAAATACTGACTCAGAAGAGCATAAGAGGAAACTATTGAGTAAATGAGAAACTCGATTAAAGCGAACTTTTTGTATTCTTCCATGCCTTTTAATTTATCATGAGCTTTTGAATCTTAATCGTGATGTACATTTAAAAAATTTTGAACAATAAGGTGGTAATGATAAAGAGGTAGTGATGACGTTTTGTAAGGGAGATGATGTCATGAAGATGCTGTATTTGAAGGAAGAGATACCAGAAATCGAAGAAGTACAAAGAGTCGCTTATTGGCTCGCTGTTAAAGGATGGTCGGAAGCAACCGCCGGTAACATATCCGTCAGGTTGGAGAGAAAGCCTGATATTTTAACACCAAAGGCTGTTAAAAAACTCGAATTTCCGTACGATGGTCCTGAGATGTACATGCTGGTCACAAAGACTGGATCCAGAATGAGGGATGTTGCGGATGATCCTGAAAACTTATGTCTTGTGCATGTAAAAAAAGGACATGAATATGAAATCCTGGCAGGATCCGAAGAAGTGACAAGCGAGTTTCCAACACACCTCATGGTGCAAGCAAAATTTCTAGAATGGAAGATGGATAAAAGGGCTATCGTTCATACACATCCTCAAAATCTCATAGCTCTGATGAATCTACCCGATTTTCCAAAGTATCGCAAAATGCTGTTGAAAATTCATCCGGAGGTTCCCATATTCTTTCCGGAAGGGATAGACATGGTTGAATACGAAAAACCTGGCAGTTTGATACTTGGAATAAAAACTGTTGAAAAACTCAAGGAAAAGAACGCCGTACTGTGGGAAAAACATGGGATCGTCGCAAGTGGTAGAAACGTTTCCGAAGCATCGGACAGAGTAGAAATTCTCGAAAAAGCCGCCGAGATCCTTTTGAAGATACTATGTCTGTGTAAGGAGCCTTCGGGAATACCAGAAATTAAGTCAGGATAGATCTAAGGATTTTTCAGTTTTTCTATCATTTTCAAAACCCTCTTGTTTTCTTTCACATCGTGTACCCTGATTATATCAACACCTCTCATACAACACCAGGCGGTGACTGCGAGGGTTCCTTCGAGCCTATCCTCAGGTGGCGCTCCATCTAGAGTGTGGCCTATAAAAGATTTTCTAGATGCCCCTATGAGAAGTGGGAACCCAAAGGATTTGAATTCTTCGATTCTTCTGAGTATCTCCAGATTATCTTCCAATCTTTTTCCAAAACCTATGCCAGGATCCAGTATTATTCTCTTTTCAGATATTCCTTGAGATAGAGCGTAATTTATCCTTTCTTCGAAATACTCCGATATTTCTTTGACAACGTCTTCGTAGTGAGGATTTTCCTGCATGGTTTTTGGGGTTCCTTTTATGTGCATTAAAACGATCGGAACACCAGTATCCGCCACGAGTTTACTCATGTTCTCATCGAACCTCATGGCGCTTATATCGTTGACGATATCTGCTCCAGCATCGATAGCTTCCTTTGCCACCTTCCATCTGTACGTATCCACGGAGATGAGAGAATCTGGGAAGTTTTCCTTGAGAGCCTTTATAGCCGGTACGACTCGTTTCAACTCTTCTTCAACTTCCACAGGATCCGATCCCGGACGTGTGGACATTCCTCCGATATCCAGGATGTCCGTTCCATCTTCCAGCATCTTCTCCGCCGTTTTTAAAATTTCGTCTATTCTCATCTTTCTCGATGCTTTGTAAAACGAATCAGGAGTTACGTTTATTATCCCCATGATGAATGTTCTGTCAAAAGACAGAGTCTTTCCATCTCTCAAAAGGATGGATCTTTTCCCATCATCGCTGAGGAATCTTTTCAGTTCCTTTCTCAGAGTATCGAGTTCGAAGTAGTTCATCTGCTTCAGCTTTTCTACAAGCATTTTGTAATGCTTTCTTGTACCAAGGAGTATAATGTCGGATCTTTCGACCTTACAATTCACAACGTTCTTGTGAACGACAGCATCTCCACCCAGAGAAAGCATCTCCTGTTTTACAATATTCGCGCCAGGTGATGGTAAATCGAAGAATTTCAGAGGTATTATCTCGGATTTTTCAAGGAATATGCCGAAAGAGGCTGGATCTGCTCCAACTTTTTCAATTTCCCTCAACAACACTTCATTCGTCAACCTCAGAAGCATTCACCCACCCCTTTTCGATACACGCGAACGCGTTGTGATTGTGTATACTTTCCATACTCACAACCTCCACCCTGTACCACTCTATTCTGTCATCTCTCTCAAGCACGATAGCGACGTCCCTTGCGACATCTTCCACAAATTTGGGGTTCATGAATGCACTTTCTGTCACGAATTTCTCATCCGTTCTCTTCAGCAGGGTGTATACAGGAGAACTCGCACTTTTCTCTGCTATTTCCACAAGACTTTCGAACCATATCAGTTTTCTCGACTTCACCATTATATCCACGTAAGCCCTTTGATTGTGAGCTCCAAAATCGCTGATTTCCTTGGAACATGGGCATAGAGTGTGAATTGGAACTTTGACTCCTATTATCAAAGAAAACTCATCTTTCTTCTCAGCTAGAACTTTGCAATCCACCCTCATGGGAGATAGCTTTTTGGATTTTGGAGATTCCTTCCATATGAAATAGGGAAACTCCATCTCGATATGGCCGACCTCTGCTTCAAGACTTTTCTTCAAATTGTCCAAAGCCTTCTCCAGAGCCTTCGGACTCACCATTTCAAGGTTCCCCAAGGCTTCTATGAACCTGCTCATATGGGTTCCTCGAATATCGTGCTTCAGATCCACAGATATTTTCATCTCAGCCACAGTATACTGATGACCTTTTTTTCTATCCAGAACTTTTATGGGCCATGAAAGGTTACTAACCCCCACCTTTTTCAGAGGGATATTTCTTGTATCTCTCTCACCCTGAACGTCTTTTAAATTCTTCACCTCTGTAGATCACCCCGTTTTCTTCTGTTTCCCAAATTTGAACTTCATACAACCTTCTGTTAGGACCCTTCAACCTTTTCTCCAACCTTTTCCAGACCCAGATGGCTATGTTCTCAGCCGTGGGTTGCTCTATTACATCGTTTATATAAGAATGATCCAAAACATTCAGTATCTCTTCCTTCACAACTTTCTTTAACTCTGAAAAATCCATGATGAGTCCTTCCTCATCAGGTTCACCTTCCAGGATCACAACCAGGGTGTAAGTGTGACCATGAAGCTTTTCGCATTTTCCATGGTACTTCACGAGATTGTGAGCTGAATCGAATTTGAACTTCTTTATCAA
>CAZANP010000032.1:6594-12956 GCA_964486555.1 uncultured Thermotoga sp.
GGGGGGATTTTTATGAGCTTGAAACTCAAAATGCTCCTTCTTTCCATTGTTCCAGTTGCTATCTTATGGATAATGGGAATATACGTTCTCATGAACATCAAGGAAGTGGATCATCTTTTCAGTAAAACCGTGGATGTTTACTTGGAATCCCTCATTCTGTGCGGAGAGATAGAAAAGGATTCGTTACATCTACAGTGGGAAATCAGAAGGTTGGCTCTTGGAGATACTGAGGCAGGAAAGAACGTAAACGAAGTTTTAGAGAACTTGAAAAAGAATACAAAAAAACTTTCCGAAGTGGCTTTGGAAACGTATGGCGAAAATGTTAAAAAGTTGGAGAACAATATCGAAGCGATAGAGGATATACTAAAAAACACGGAGATTTCAAAAACGAGAGGCGATTTGGAGAATTATGTTGAAGAGATAATCTCTCTATCTGGGAAAATGAGTGAAATCGCCCGAAAAGAAATCAATGGAAACAAAGCCGATGTGAAAGGAGCCATCACCTTCACCACCAACCTTCAGATTTGGGGACCAGGTGTGATCCTTGTTGTATCGATCGTTCTCAGTGTGTTCGTAGTAAGAAGGATCTTGAGAAATCTCGCTCCACTTATGGGAGCATCGAAAAAGCTTCAAAACCATGATTTAACGTTCGTGTTTGATAAAGAATATACGGGAAAAGATGAGATTTCCAGGCTTTTGGAAGCCTTCAGAGTGGCAACAGAAAAACTCAAGGAGAACATGCTATCTCTCAGAAGCAACACTGAAGACGTTTCGATGGAGATGGATAACGTTTCGAGGTCCATAGAGGAAATTGCATCCAATATGAACGATATCACCAATTCTATAACCGAAATTTCGAAAAGGATAGAGAACATATCAGCATCCATTCAGGAAGTAACCGCCGGGACAGAAGAGATCTCGGCTGCAACCAAATCTATAGCGAACAACGCTCAGGAAGCTGCCAGTTTCAGCTCAACTAGTTTGGAACTTGCAAAAAGTGGTGGAAAGATCATAGCAGATGTTATACAAACTATGAAAGACATAACGGAGATATCTGGAGACGTTCAAAAAGTTGTCGAGAGTTTCAACAGCGGTGCTCAGCAGATAACGGATTTTGTCGAAACAATAACGGCTATCGCAGAACAAACGAATCTTCTCGCTCTGAACGCTGCAATTGAGGCGGCGCGAGCCGGAGAAGCTGGGAAGGGATTCGCAGTCGTTGCGGATGAGATAAGAAAGCTCGCTGAAGAAAGTAGAGCGGCTGCAGAGGAGATAAAGAACGTCGTCCAATCCATTGGAGATGTTGCAAGCAACGCCCTGACTGTTTCGGAAAGAATCAGAGAAAAGGTGGAAAAAGGGTCAACACTCGCAGATGAAGCTGGAGAGAAGCTGAGAGAGATTATCGATAGGATAGAGAAGATCACCGGGATGATGCAGAACATAGCGGCTGCCGTTGAAGAGCAGACAGCTTCCGTTGACGAGGTGACACAGGCCATGACGTCGAACGCACAGAACGTAACTCAGATCTCATCGAGTGTCCAGGAGATAACAGCTTCCGTTCAGAACATCAACGCTTCGGTCGAAGAAGTGACAGCATCGGTGAAAGGGGTCAGAGATAGAATTGTGAACCTCAGAGACATAGTGGCTGTTTATAAAATTGAATAATGGACATGATAGAATATATCAAAAAGTATTGGAAAGGAGCCTTAAAGATGGAATGGAAAGAACTGTATGAGAAACTCGTTAACACCGATACTGGTAGAGATGTGGATAAGGAAGAAAAGGTGGAAAAAACACGATTTGTGGCGGGGATTTTGAAAGATTTGGGGTTCAAAGTTGAGGAAAAAGATGGAGCATTTGTGGGAATCATGGGAAATCCTCCTTACACGACCTTAATAGGACATCTAGATACCGTCTTCCCAAGGGGTGAGCCTGAAAGAAGGCCGTTCAGGATAGAAGGCGATAAGGCTTTGGGACCCGGTGTTGCAGATATGAAAGGAGGGATCGTGGTCCTAATAGAAGCTTTGAAAAAGTTCTTGGAAGAAAAGGGACAAGGGAACTTATGTGTTGTCCTGAATTTGGATGAGGAACTTGGGTCTCCCTGGAGTAGAAAGGTCTTCGAGGAAGTGAGGAAGGATACAAAGTACTGCCTCTCCTTCGAACCTGGAAGAGAAAATGGAAGCTTCGTTTCATCCAGACGAGGAATAGCCTCTCTCCTCATAGAAGTAGCTGGTAAAAAAGCGCACGCTTCCAGACTCGATCTTGGTGCCAACGCAATATTGGAGCTGTCTCTGGAAATACCAGAAATATACAAGCTGAATGAAGAATTTGAAGATCTATCGCTGAATCCAACACTGATAAATGGTGGGGAAAAATCTAACATAACACCTGACAAAGCAAAGGTTTTCTTTGACGTTCGCTTCGACTCTATGGATTCTCTGAACGCTTTAAAAGAGAGGATAGATTCTCTGAATACAAAGGTTAAAGGAACAAGCAAGAGCTTTGTTCTTGATGTTAGAAGACCTCCCATGAAGGAAAGCACAGAACTTGTGGGATTGGTAAGGAAAGTGGCGAAAGATCTGAACATGGAGATTTCCTTCACTGGAACACCTGGTGGAGGGGATGCCGCTTTCTTTTCAGAAGCTGGAGTACCTTCGTTGGATGGTTTTGGTATACCCGGTGGAAACTTTCATTCGGAAGAGGAATACGCACTCTTAAACGGATTCGAAAACAGGGTTAAACTCACTGTTGAAGTTTTGAAGAAACTGGAAGGAGAGTGATCATGTGTTTGTCGATACAACGTTGAGAGACGCACATCAATCACTCCTTGCAACGAGAATGAGAACGGAAGACATGCTACCAGCCCTTGATGCTCTGGATTCTTTAGGCTTCCATTCGATGGAAGTGTGGGGTGGAGCAACGTTCGATGTTGCCGTGAGGTTTCTCGAAGAGGACCCTTGGGAAAGATTGAGGAAGATAAGGGAAGGTCTGAAGAATACGAATATCCAGATGTTACTCAGAGGGCAGAACCTAGTTGGATATAGAAATTATGCCGATGATGTTGTTGAGCTGTTCGTTAAAAAAGCTGCAGAGTACGGGTTGGACATAATAAGGGTATTCGATGCTCTGAACGATGTGAGAAATCTTGAAAAATCGATAGAAACAGCTAAAAAGTGTGGTATTCACGTTCAAGGAGCGATTTCCTACACTGTGAGTCCGGTCCATACTCTGGAATACTATTTGAAAGTAGCAGAGGAGATGATAGAAAGAGGAGTGGATTCACTGTGTATAAAAGATATGGCAGGGCTTTTAACACCGAAGATGGCTTACCAGCTCGTTAGAGCTTTAAAAGAAAGATTCGATGTTCCTGTAGAGGTTCATTCTCACTGCACAACAGGGCTTGCTCCCATGAGTTACCTTGCCGCACTGGATGCCGGCGCTGATTTTTTGGATACGGCTTTATCGCCACTTGCAAGTGGGACTTCTCAACCACCTTTTGAAATCATTCATCACGTTGCGAAGGAGTATGGGAAGAACGTTCAGGAAACCGATGAAAAGACTTTGAAATTCCTTATAGATCACTTTGAAAAGGTTAGGGCAAAGTATAAGGAGTACGATGTGAACATGAAGACGGTGGATCCAAGAATCATATTCTCCCAGATCCCAGGAGGAATGTATTCAAATCTTTTGAAACAACTCAGAGAGCAGAACATGGAACATCTCATGGAAAAAGTTTTAAAAGAGGTTCCAAAAGTTCAAAAAGATCTAGGATACCCTCCTCTTGTAACCCCCACAAGTCAGATAGTGGGAGTTCAGGCTCTTTTGAACGTGATAACAGGAGAGAGATACTCAAAGATCACGAACGAGGTTAGGAATTACCTGAAGGGATTGTATGGAAGACCTCCTGGACCGGTGAACGAAGAACTTTTGAAGAAGGTTTTGGGAGATGAAAAACCTATAGACGTGAGACCCGCTGATATTTTGGAGCCAGAACTTGAAAAAGCCAGGAAAGAAGTAGGACATTTAGCGGAAAGAGACGAGGATATATTGATATACGCTATACTGGGAGAAGTTGGAAAGAAGTTTCTGAGGAAAAAGTATGAGAAGAGATTAAAGGTGGATTTTGAGTACATAGAAGGTATATCAGAATTCACAGATGATCTTCCGGTGTATCCCGTTTAGGGATCGTTGAATTCCTTCAGTATCATTTCTACGAGTTTTTCTTTGGCTTTCTTAAAGCCCAGTTCTGATAAATCGATCCAAACCGCGTCATCGTATCTTCTGTACCAGATGATCTGCCTTCTTGCAAACCTTCTTGTGTTCCTCTTTATGAGGTGTTTCATCTTATCGTAATCGATTTTCCCATCTAGATAGTCCATCACCTCTTTGTAGCCTATAGTGTTCAGTGAATTCAGATTCCTTGAGTAACCCATATCAAGGAGCTTTTTTGTTTCTTCTATCAGGCCATCTTTCAACATTTTTTCTACTCTTTCGTTTATCCTTCTGTAGAGCTCTTCTCGGTCTCTGTTCAAGACAACTATTTTGAATCTATCACTCCCCTTTGCTCTCTTTCTCAGATCCGATATTCTCATACCCGTCTTCATGTAAACCTCCAGAGCCCTTATCGTTCTCTTCATATCGTTTGGATGTATTCTCGTAGCCGATTCTGGATCGAACTCTTCCAGCATCTTTCTAAGAATTCCCGGTTCTCTCTCTTCCAACTCTCGCAATTTTCTCCTTACGTTCTCATCTGCCGGTACCCCTTCAAAAATCCCCCTGACTAAAGCATCTGCGTACAATCCCGTTCCTCCGACAAAGACAGGAATTTTGCCTTTCTTCAATATCTCTTCCATCACTTTCAAAGAGTCCTTTCTGTAAAGGAAAGCGTTGTAATACTCATCAGGGTTCAATATATCTATCATGTGATGTGGTACCCTTTCTCTATCCTTTGGAGAAGGCTTTGCGGTACCTATATCCATGTAGCGATATATCTGTCGAGAATCCATGGATACGATCTCTCCATTTATTTTTTCACAGACTTCCAGCATCAACTCAGTTTTCCCAACACCAGTTGGCCCACTGACTATCAATATTTTCCCCAACGTTTCACCTTCCCTTCCTGATTATTCCATAGATAACGCCACTCTTTTTGCTTCCAACAACCTCATCGACTTTTATCCTTTTGAAAAGGCTATCTTCAATGCAGCTCTTCAGCACGACTTTCTTCCTGGCAATTCTGATCATATGTTCCAGGTCATCTTCATCGACTGTGTCATAAACTGCGAAAGGTCTCAGAGGGTTCATAGCGGAAGATTCGTATTTTGGATTTTCAAACATCGGATCACAGTAAACCACATCGAAGGATTCATCACTCGTTTTTCTTATAAAACCCTTGAAATCCTCGTGGATCAATTCTATCCTCGATAGGGCATCCTTGAGCCATTTCAAATCGGTTTTGAAGTTTTTAATTCCTTCACTGACCACGGTGTATATGTGAATGGATTTTTCAAGGCCAATCACTCTCCCATACGGTAGGAATGCTGCTATTAGTATAGCCTCACTTCCTAAACCGAATGTGAGATCCAATACCTTTTCATTTCCCTCAAGTTCTAGAGCTTCTATGAGGTAATCTTTCTGGCCGTTTCTTATGTTCCGCATTCTCAGTATAGAAACTGAAGGGTGGAAGAAAAGCTCTCCACCCTCCCACTTTATTACTACCCTTCCATTCTTTTCGACAACGTAGTAGAAATCCAATTCGTTCTCTTCAGCGAATTCCCTCAACTTTCTCCTTGGTATGTATTTTACCCTCAGATTTTCTGCCAGCTCCTTTGCCTTCATCACTTGTTCCTTCTTTGGTTTGTGCGATGTTGTTACCACGAACTTCTTCATTCCTTTCAATCACCTCTTTGAGCCATTCGTTTATTCTTCTTTGAGATTCCACCTCTTCCTTTAGATTCCTATACGTTTCCAAGAAGTTGTTGTACCTTTCTTTTTCCTGAAGGTATCTGGCGTAAGTTACGATCGTTATGACCGACATGACCAATATGAGAGTTATGAGCCCTATATTCAATCTCTTTCTTTTACTCTTTTTACTTTTAGAACGATACCTCGATTTCATCGCTCTCACCTGCCACAGTAACCTCGGTAGAGGCGTCATTGTACTGTAGCGTTACGATGTACCCTCCTATGTATGGCCTCGGTACCCAAAATTGAAAGTTTCCAAAGGCGTCACCCACAGCCTTGAGGGGTCTATCATCTGTATCCATATCGACTATATCACCTTCTTCAACACTACCATATATTCTGACGGGATCTTCTACAACCAAGACTTTTCCTTCGTTTAAATCCAGTAGAAAGTAAGC
>CAZANP010000032.1:13056-19202 GCA_964486555.1 uncultured Thermotoga sp.
GAAATATCATCAGTTTTCTCATAGAAATCACCTCACTTCAATCCTGTTCTTGCAATACCTCTTATGAAGTATTTCTGCATGAACAAGAAGAGAACAACAACTGGAAGAATCGAGAAAGTTGCAGCAGCCATAAGTTGATGATAAACAGTCCCAGCTTCCGAACTGAAAGTCTGAAGCCCCACAGTGAGAGTTCGGTATTTCTCACTGTTGGTTACGATCAGGACCCACAAAAAGGCGTTCCAGCTGGCGACGAATTTCAACAAAGCCCCTGTAATTATAACAGGTTTCGACAGAGGAACGGCGATGGTCCACAGGTATCTCCAGTTTCCACACCCATCCATCTTAGCCGCATCGTAAAGTTCCTGAGGTAAGGTCAGGAAATGCTGTCTTATCAAAAATATAGCGAAAACACTGACGATCCACGGAACGATCAGAGCATAGTAAGTGTCTATCCAGCCGAACTTCGTTATGGTTATGAAATTTGGAACCAGAAGAACTTCCCCAGGCACCATCATAGTCGCAAGAAAAATTCCAAACAGGAAATCTCTGCCTGGAAATTTGAGAATCGAGAAAGCAAAAGCCGCCATCGAGGCTATTATGACCTCCAGTATAGTTGTGGTAGTTGCGACGATGACTGTGTTCATGTAGTATCTTGCAAATGGAGCAGATTTCCAAGCATCGACGTAATTTTGAAAGATGTTTGCAAAGACTTCTCCGATGGAGAACTTTGCTCTGACAAGGTATTTCTCATCTTCAAAGAAGACTTTGTCTATATCATCGAAGACTATCTCAAAATTTTCCGATCCTCTCATTCTGACCGCGATGACTTTCGAAGGAGCGGATATCAGCTTCAACTCACTCACAGTGTCGGAGTATATTTTCCTCACAAGGGAGATCGCTTCAACATCGTCAAACACCTCTTTCATTACAGAGAACAACTCTCTGGGAGGAATTTTCTTTGAAAGTTTTGCTATCTTACCTTTCACAAGAATGAAGGAGGAGCTACCACCGAAATCCTTTTCCAGGGATTTTAAGAAAGCATCGATATCTGCCGACCCTTTGAAGTAATCCTTCAAATCCTTACCTTTCTCTATTAATAAGTTCGCTAAACGAACCACGCTGTCTTTTATATCATTGAAAACAGATGATAGATCCTTGTCTTTGACACCGAGGTGTTTCAGCTCTTCTAGAACTTCCTTATCCAGCACTCTCGCGAATTTTTCTGCAAGATCCTTCTCATCCATCAGCTCTTCAAGAATCCTCCTGTATCTTTCGTTTTTGATGCCGTTCATGATCCTCTCTCTCAACAGTCTGGATTTCTCTTCATCTGTCCTGAACTTAGCCACTATTCTGGAACTATCGAGTGTCTTATCTTGAACGGTTTTATAGAACTTTTTAACCTTCAAATAAACTTCTAGAGTGTCTCTTTCCATAATCAAAGGTTCCAGGATTTTCTTCCTGTAAAAGTTCAGAAGGGGAGTTACCGACGGATCCGTGAACGAAGGGGATCCGATCTTTTCGATTAAACTCTCCATATCTTTCACAATCTTTTCGACCTCTTTGTCTTCCAAAACACTTTCCACACCGGCTCTGTATACCTGCACGTTGGATACGAAATCCGAGAGACTCTCGTGGGATTCTGTCAGAAATTCTTTAAACTTCTTCTTCTCTTCTTCATCCTTTATTCTGATGCCGGCAAATCTCTTCAAAGTGTTGTAACTCTTCTCAGCGAGCTTCAGATAACTTTCCATTCTATCGACAAGATCTATCCTATCGAGAAATGGTTTTTTCGATGATCTATAGAAACTGAAGATCTCAGAGAAGAAAACCGGTGGATCGTCCTCTTCAAATATCTTTTTCAAGTCATTCGAGATCTTGTAGTTTTGTAGGCTCTTTTTGAACTCCTCAAAAGACTTCTCATCAATTTTTGTTGCGTAGTCTGGATTTCCACCGTTTGGGGAGGAGAAATCAATGAGTAGTGTCCCTCTTCTCACTGGATCGTCATCTATCAGCAGTGAGAGAACGTTCCTTTCCCTTTTTTTCAAAGCGACAAAAGCCATAGCTTCCCTTATACTCAAACTTCTCCAGTCTATTCCTCCAACTTTCTCCACGACCTTCACTTTCACGTTCCTTTCAGAGAGGAAGTTCTTAGAAGTCCACTTTGGCGGCCACTCTTCAACCTCGCTGGGCAGCTTGAAAGAAGTCGCCACCATCCAGGCAAACGGCATCAGCATCAATATAGCACCAGAAGCAACGAGTATGTATATTATGAGTGTTCTTAGAAAACGTCTCATCCTATCACTCCTTAGGACACATACTCAACCATCTTCCTACCGATCTTGAATTGAATGAAGGTCAGAACGGCTATGGCCACGAAGAGGAGATAAGCTCCTGCACATGCTATTCCCATTCTCTGTTGTCTGTAGAACAGGTCAAAGACGTAGTAAACCATCGTCATACCACTGTAGTTGTAGGGACCAGGAAGACCTCCATAGAGAACGTAAACTTCTGCGAAGACTTTGAATGCGCTTATCATCGAAACGATCAGTAGAAAGAAAGTAGTAGGAGAAAGAAGTGGCCATGTTATGTAGAAAAATTTCTGGAAGGTGTTAGCACCATCAACATCTGCGGCTTCGTAATAGAACTTATCGATATTCTGAAGACCTGCAAGGAATATAACGGCATCGTATCCAACGCCTTTCCAGATCGAAAGGATCGCGATCGTTGGTATCGTCCATTTTTCATCCTTGAGCCACGCTATCTTCTCTATCCCAAACCACGAAAGAACGTAGTTGAGCAATCCGTACTCGTCGTTGTATATCCACTGCCAGACGAGGGATATGGCAACTATCGATGTTACGAAAGGTAAAAAGTAAGCTGTTCGGAAGAAAGCTCTGAGTTTTATATTGGCGTTCAAAAGAAGTGCGATCATTAAGGCTAAAAATATCGTTGTCGGAACAGTCAGTATAACGTAGTACGTGGTGTTGTAAATTGCCTTTATGAAAAGATTCTTTTCTTTAGCTTCGAGAACGTAGTTCAATATCCCGTAATCTACAGGAAAAACGTATCTAAGTACTATGAAAATCCCCAGTATGGCGAAGAGAACGAGCCAAAGGTGTTTAAAAAGCTTATCGCCTAAATCTCTCAATTCGAGGAAGATGAACACGAAGAACAAGAGCATGATCGTTGCCACGTATGCATTCGTTATGTAGCCAGCTATGAACAAAAGCACGAATATAAGGAAGTACAGAGCGTGTATGAACCATCTTCTGTCCTTTTCCATTGTTCTCGCTATCATCAAAACCAACGCAAGAGAAAGTGCCAAAAAGACGAGTGTGTACACAGCCGCCATCCAGAATGGATAGGAAGTTGGAGATGAGAATTTGAATATCTCCCTGTAATTTCCAAGTCCTATGAAAGAAGGGTTCTTCATGTTTCTGAAATCCCATTTGAAGAAGCTAAGGACCAGAGAGAAACCTATAGGCCAAAAAACGAATATGGAAAGAACTATGAAGGCCGGTAGAAGGAAAAGATAGCCTTCCAAAGTTTCCTTCCATCGTCTTTTCATGACATCCCTCCAGAATCACAGGATGTAGGAGCTCAGGTCTTCGTCTTCCACGATCTTCTCGAGTTTCTTCCTCACATAACCGACATCGATCACAACTTTTCTTTCCGGTATATCGGGTGCTTCGAAGGATACATCCTCCAGAACCTTCTCAACAACCGTGTAGAGCCTTCTTGCACCTATGTTTTCCAATCTCTGATTCAGTCTGTAAGAAATCTTCGCTATCTCTTCTATCCCATCCTCTGTGAAGACGAGCTCGACACCTTCCGTTGACAGAAGGGCCTGGTATTGCTTGGTTATGGCGTTTTCAGGATCCGTTAGGATTCGCTTGAAGTCATCTTCCGTCAAAGGATCGAGCTCCACCCTTATTGGAAACCTTCCTTGAAGTTCTGGTATGAGATCTGAAGGCCTTGTCATGTGAAAGGCGCCAGCTGCTATGAAAAGGATGAAATCCGTTCTTACAGGGCCATACTTGGTCATGATCGTCGTTCCTTCAACTATCGGCAAAAGATCCCTCTGAACACCCTGTCTTGAAACATCAGGCCCTGCTCCTCCTTCTTTCCCAGCTATCTTATCTATCTCATCTATGAAGATTATTCCCCTGTTTTGAGCCCTGTTGAGAGCCTCTTGAATGACTTTATCCATGTCTATGAGCTTTTCAGCTTCAATGGGAAGAAGGATCTTTCTAGCCTCGGACACTTTAACCCTCTTCTTTTTCTTCCTCTTTGGAAACATGCTTCCGAGTATCCCAGAAAGATCTATCCCAAGATCTTCAAGCTCTCCTCCACCAACTATTCCCATGAAAGGTGTAAAACTCTCTTCCACTTCTATATCGATCTCTTCATCTTCAAGCTCTCCATTCCTTAATTTTTCTCTCAGCATCTCTCTTTTCGCTCTCCATCTCCTCTTCTCTTCAGGCGAAACCTGATGAGATTGCATACCGGTTATGAGATTCACGAAGGGGTTCGTAACCTGTGGAATCCTGGATTCTGGAACCAGGGAATCCAATATCCTTTCCTCAACAAGCTTTGCTGCTTGATCCTGAACTTCCTGTATCCTTTCCTGCTTAACCATGTTCACACTTATCTCGACGAGTTCTCTTATCATCGAATCCACGTTCTTTCCAACGTATCCCACTTCCGTGAACCTTGTCGCTTCGACTTTTAGAAATGGAGACTTCGAAAGCTGGGCCAGTCTTCTTGCTATCTCAGTCTTTCCAACACCCGTTGGCCCTATCATAAGGATATTCTTTGGAAGAACTTCTCTTTTCCACTCATCAGGCAACTTCTGTCTTCTGATCCTATTCCTTATAGCTATAGCCACGGCTTTCTTTGCTTTCTCCTGACCCACGATGTATTTATCCAGCTCTCTAACAATCTCTTTCGGTGTCAATTCATCGAAATTTTTCACGAAATCACCTCCAAAGTCCATGATATCATAACTCACACTTCCTCGATCACGAGGTTCTTGTTGGTGTATATACAGATTTCACTTGCTATTTCCATCGCTTTCTCCACGATCTCTCTTGCACCAAGATCCGTATTTCGAAGGAGAGCTCTTGCTGCAGCTATGGCATAGGCCCCTCCTGAACCTATGGCAGCGACGTTGTCATCGGGTTGGATAACTTCGCCATTTCCAGAAATCAAGAGGATGTTCTCTTTATCTGCGACCAGAAGCAAAGCTTCCAACCTTCTGAGAACTTTATCAGTTCTCCATTCTTTTGCTAGCTCAACAGAAGCTTTTATCAAATTTCCGCCCCATTCTTTCAATTTCGCTTCGAACCTTTCAAACAACGCCATGGCATCCGCAACGGATCCTGCAAAACCTGCCAATACCTTTCCGTCACCGAGTTTCCTGACTTTTCTGGCACCGGTTTTTAAAACTGTTGTGCCGAAGGTGACCTGCCCGTCTCCCGCCATGACGGTTTTCCCGTATCTGTTCACTACCAGTATCGTAGTTCCATGCCATTCCACGTTTCCACCTCCTGACGCGTAAATATTATAGAACCATTCTAAAGATTATAGAAACGCGTGATTAAAACGTAAATGAACTTTGACTTCCTTTCTTCCAGAACGTTTTGAAGAGATTTTGCAGCCCTTTACAACCGCGATTTCAGAATATTAAGCAAGTTGCCCTCGAAATTTTATATGGTATAATATTAAACGCCTTTGGTGGGAGCGTAGCTCAGGGGAAGAGCGCCTGCCTTACAAGCAGGAGGTCGTAGGTTCAAGTCCTGCCGCTCCCACCAGAGAGAGTGGCCAGGTAGCTCAGTTGGTAGAGCACTGGACTGAAAATCCAGGTGTCGGCGGTTCGATTCCGCCCCTGGCCACCATGTTCTTCTGTTGATTTCAACACTTCGACCCCCTCATTGGGGGTCGATTTTGTTTCTTATGTGACTCCTGTCTACAATCTGTGACAGTTGTGGCATAGCAAGTGCTTGTTAAACTTCCGGAAGCGGAAGTAACTCCCGATAGCAGAAAGAAGAAGGCAGGAAAAATAAAACCCTCTCTTTCTCCCGTTCTAGATGGATGATAATGAAGCCCACCCGCCCCGAAAAGGAAAAATTTTTTGAAAAGGAACT
>CAZANP010000033.1:0-14778 GCA_964486555.1 uncultured Thermotoga sp.
GTTGAAAAAGCGGTGAATTTATCACAAAATAGGTACTGTGGAGTATCCGCCATGTTCAAGAAATTCCTTGAAGGGTTCTCGTATGAGATCATCTTCGAATGAAGGTGAGATATTGAGAGTGAAACTGTCGGAAAAAGCGGATAAAGCGAAAAGCTCTCTCGTCGCCGTTGAAA
The DNA here is from genome assembly GCA_964486555.1 of uncultured Thermotoga sp. GTDB lineage: Bacteria > Thermotogota > Thermotogae > Thermotogales > Thermotogaceae > 4484-232. Next base: position 174 of record CAZANP010000033.1, read on the forward strand.
CGACAGTTTTCATTCATGGACTCCCCAAAAAGGAGTCCGTCTCTTTATTCGATAGGCTGAATGATATGGAAAACGTCGTTGTGGTTGGGGTATTGAATGGAGAGATAGTCGTTGGTATGAAAAAAGAGGAAATTCTGAAGATGATGGAAGAAGGAGCGGTAAAGGTAGGAACGAGGGAGTTACCTTACGTCGTCTCAAGAGGAATGAACGGGGCGACCACCGTTAGCTCGACCTTGAGGATTGCGGAGCTGGTTGGAATAAAGGTAGTTGCGACTGGAGGAATAGGAGGAGTTCACAGGAACAACAAGGATATATCCCAGGATCTCATAGAACTTTCCAGAAACAGAAAGATACTCGTATCCTCCGGCGTTAAATCGATACTCGATGTCGAAGCCACTTTCGAGCTTCTAGAAACTCTCGAGATAGTCGCTGTCGGTTACAAAACCGATGAGTTCCCAATATTCTATTCTAGAAAGAGCGGTATGAGACTGAACATGACCGTTGAGACTCCTTCAGAGATCGTGGACATATTCGAAGAGATGTCTGAGATGGGAATGAGGTCTTCCCTTCTGGTCTTGAATCCCATAGATGAAGAATACGAGATACCAAAAGAAGTGGTGGAGAGTATCCTTGAAAAGATCGAGAAAGAGCTACTTGAAAAAGGGATAAGGGGGAAGGAAGTGACACCTTACATGCTCAAGAGGCTCTTTCAAGAGAGTGGAGGTAAGACTTTAGAAGCTAACCTTAAACTTTTGAGCGATAACGTTCTTCTAGCTTCTGAAATCGCTAGAGAACTCTCAAAGAGAAATCACTCATAAGTTCCCGTGTTCTTTTCATCATGATGATACAGAGACCAATGTTCAGGAGATGCTCCTTTTGTATCATCGCTTATAGCATATAGAAATCCATCAACGCTTCCCACATATATTCTTCCTTTAACCACGATCGGGCTCGATGAAAGGATTTTCCCCAACTTCACTTTCCATCGAATCTTACCATCGTAAGTTAGTGAATACAACGTTCCATCAGAACATCCGAAATAGATGTAACCTTCCTTAGATATGGCTGGTGAAGAGTTTATAGGAGAAGGTGTTTTGAATTTCCAGAGAAGCTTCCCTTCTTTGTTAAGTACGTAAAGAAAACCATCCTTTCCACCAAACGCAATTATATTTTCATTCATGACGGGAGAGGATATTATTTCCTCACCAACGTCGAAAACCCACAAGAGCTTTCCATTGGATTTCTTAACGACGAAAAATTTTCCATTCACGTTTCCAAAGTAAACATTTTCAGCATCCAGAGAAGGGCCAGATGATATCCAACCACCACTTTTGAACTTCCATCTCAGTTTCCCCTCGGATGTGAGAGAGTAGAGATATCCATCCGCACCACCGAAATATACGTTTCCGAACTCATCTATCACAGGTTTGGAAGGTATCCAATCGTTGATCGTATACGTCCATAGAACCTTATCCTCGTAATTCAGAGCGTAAACGTATCCACTCTCATTACAAACCACGATGAAATCATCATGCAGAGCAACAACTTGCGAGATATCACCGGATGTTCTATGCCTCCAGACAAGCTTTCCCCCTTTGTTCACGGCGTAGAGGTAATCATCCCATCCACCAAAGAATACTAGATCGTTCCTCAGAGATGGACCGGCTGTGATTAAGAAACTGGTCTTGAACTTCCATTTGATGTTTCCAAAGGGATCGATAGCGTAGAGATATCCGTTTATGTCCGTGATATACACGTTTCCCTCTTCATCTACAGCCGGTGTTGATCTTATCTCACCTTCACATTTCACCTTCCATATCACTTTACCGGGCTCTCCAATGGATATCAAAGCTTTTTTCTTCACAGTTATTCCATCTGATTCGACATCGGGGATCGCTCCAACTATCTTCGGCTTATTCGATACATCGATCACGATAATTCCCTTGTTCCCCAATCCCAGATACACCTCGTTACCGGAGAATTCAATATCCTTGACTTTTCCCATCATAGTGATGCTCTTTATAATCTCGGGATTCGCTGGATCCGATATATCCAGGAAATACGTCTGCCCCTTATCATCAGAGACTACAGCGTACTTATCGCTGACTTTCACTTTTTTAAGGCCTTCAGATATGAAAATGTATGAGAGGATCTTGGGCTTACTCACGTTGGATATGTCCGCTATGAAGAAAAGGCCATCCTCACCGACGGCTGCAAGTATCCCTTTATCGATGTCCAAACTCGTGAGATCACTATCTACCTCTATTCTCCAAATCCATTTCATCGTGGAAGGATCCACAGCGTAAAGTCCTTTTTCCCCACAAGCGATGAAAATCATCGAACCGTTGGTAACGGCATCATTTATGAAACCTTCGATATCGATTTTTCCTTTTTCTTTCAAATTTTTCGAATCCATGAATACAAGCCTTTTATCGCCGACTCCCACTAACGTTTCATCTTTCAGAAGAAGCAACTTGGATAACGTTATTTTCTTCTTGAATGTCACAGTCCTTTCTCTGAAATCGTACCTCAGCAAGGAATCCTCGGTCAGAACGAAGGCCATGTTCTCAAAAAATATCCCGTCTTTGATAACGCCTCCAAGAGAAAATCTATCCCTTATCAAAGGAAAAAATGGATCTGAAAGATCCAAAATGTATACTCTACCTCCATCGAAAGAAATCAGTTCTTCTTTCGAGAAGGCGATAGAAAGGGATATCACTATAAGAAAAAAAACGATCATCCTCATGAACGCTTCCTCCTTGTAACCTCGAGCATGATATAATCCTGAGCGAGGTGTTTCCAGGGAATGAGTATACCATCTGCATTCAATGTGAGTAAAGATTGGGGGTATGCATTACTATGAAAAGGGTGGCTATAGTCGTTGCTTACGATGGAACCGATTTCTACGGTTATCAGGGACAACCCAATGTTAGAACCGTACAGGCCGTATTAGAAGATGCTCTGGAAAGAATATTTAAAAAAAGGATATTCACACACGCTGCGGGTAGAACCGATGCTGGTGTTCACGCATTTGGCCAGGTCGTTGCATTCGATTGTCCAAACGATAACATGTCACTCGAAGATATAAAAAACGCACTCAACGCCAATTTACCTTCTGATGTTTACGTAAGGCGTGTTTTCTTCGTTCATAAAAATTTCAATCCAAGGTTTGAAGCCAAAAGAAGAATATACCATTACTACATTTTAAATACGAAAACCCCCAACATATTTTTAAGAAAATACTTGTGGTGGTTCCCTTACGATCTTGATATCGAGGCTATGAGGAGAGCTTCCAGATTTCTTGAAGGAGAGCATGATTTCTCTTCCTTCAGAACGGGTGGAGGAGAGGATGAAAGGAATCCTGTGAGAACCATCTACAGGATAAGGATACTGAGACTCAAGGGAAACGTAATACTTGTAAGGGTCGAAGGAAGATCGTTTCTGAGAAGAATGGTCAGAAACATTGTGGGAGTACTCGTGAAGGTTGGTGTTGGTCAATGGCAACCAGAAAAAGTGAAAGAGGTACTGGAAGCCAGGGACAGATCAAAAGCTCCTGGAAGTGCTCCTGCACACGGTCTTTACTTATACGATGTTCATTTCTGATGATGTTTGTTGTCTCCTTTTCGAACACGTTCCTCGTCTCAAATTCTGGCGTCCTCTACTATCTGGGAGATTCAACACCAACATCCGTGGATATGGATGTTATAAACGATTGGAAAAAACTCCCAGTTTTGTTTCTGATGTATGATGGGCCCTACGAGTATAAAGAGATTGTGGAGAGTATATTGAAAAAACGAGGATACCTTCTTGGATACGGTGAAAAATTGGTTGTTAAAATCAGAATCCATAGAAACGTGTTCGTGTATCAGATAATCTATAGAGATACTGAAAGCGACAACTTTCTCTCGCCTTCCCCTTTGGAAGAAATGAATGAGATCCTAGATAAGGTAATATCTGAAATTCTCCCAAAAATTGAATTGCCCAAAAAACTTTTCTTGGTTTATTACGATCCAAAATCTGGTAGGTTTGTGAAAATGATAGAAAGGACTGAAAAGGTAATGAAAGAGGGTTTTACCCCTTCACCAGTAATAATCAAGATTTCAGGAGAAAAATTTTACAAGGTGAAAATTGGTGACGTGGAGAAGGAATTAGAGGAAGGTTTCCACATAGTATCGGGAAAACTGATCTATGTTGGAAAGAATTTGAAGTTGAAGAGCCTCATGAATTTTTTTCCAGGCGTTGAAGGAGCTTTCCCAAGGGAGAATGATATGATTTTCTATCAGAAAGGTTTCCTGATCTTTCCCGATGGGAATGTTCTGAAAGCGGAAAGACCCGTTGATGTGGTAAAAGATAGTATTATCCTCCCCACCGGCGTTTTAGAGAACGAGAAGTTGAAAAGAGTAGAGGGAACGATTCTCTGGGTGGAGGATGGTTTCATTTTAACGTCCTGTGGTGAGTTGAAAGATCTGGCCTTGACATGGAGTTTCAAAGTCTCAAGTGTTCCGAAGGAATGGTATTTCAAAGGAAACTTTTTCTATATCCTGGATATATGTGGATTTCTCAGAAAATACGATTTGAAGCAAAGAAAATTGATTTGGGAGAAGAAGGTAGAGGGTGCTTGGGGAATGGATGTTTCAAACGGGGGTGTTGTGGTAGGTGCTAAAAATGGTATTCTCGTTTTGAACAATCAAAATGGAAGTTTGATCAAAAAGATAGACGGTGAGGATTTCGGTTATTGGGAAGATGAAGGGCTCTTGATTTATAAAGATAAAATGATCAATGGAGAGTACGTTGGAAAGGGTTATTTTTTGAGATACGAAGGAATACCTGTCTTTGTCCGAGAAGATGGTTCCGTTGTAGTGTATGGGGATAGAAAATACGAACTACAGAAAGTGAAGGAAGTTATAGGATTTTCTTGGGGAGTTGAGATCGTCACGGAGGAAGGGACATGGCTGATAGGAAAAAGAAGATGAGGTTGGATCTGTTGATGGTGGAAAAAGGTGTTGTGGAGTCAAGGGAGAAAGCCAAAGTTCTGATAATGGCAGGAGAGGTCATGGTCAATGGGGAGACCGTTACAAAACCTTCCAAACAATTTTCTCCAGATGTGAAGATACATTTGAAAGAGAGGTTAAAATATGTTAGCAGAGGTGGGTATAAAATAGAAGGTGCTTTTGAGGATTTCAAACTGAATGTGAAAGGAAAGGTGGTCTGCGACCTGGGATCTTCTACTGGTGGTTTTGTGGATTTTCTAATAAAAAACGGTGCGAAAAGGGTTTACGCCGTCGATGTAGGCAAAGGGCAGCTTCACTGGAAATTAAGAAATGACCCAAGAGTGATAGTCAAAGAAGGAATCAATGCAAGGTATCTGAAAGTTGATGATTTGGGCGAGAGAGTGGATTTTTTAACTTGCGATCTTTCCTTCATATCTGTGAAAAAGATTTTGAAAGCCATATACGATGTGTTGAAAGATGATGGAAAAGCATTAATACTGATCAAGCCCCAGTTTGAAGCACTTCGCTCAGAGGTTAAAAAAGGTGTTGTGAGAGATGAACGTGTTCACATAAGGATTTTAAAGGAAGTGACGGAAGAAGCTAAAAAAAAGGGATTTGGTATAAAGGGACTCACTTCCTCCAAACTGAAGGGGCCTAAAGGGAATATAGAATTTTTTATTCTTCTTGAGAAGGGAACATCGGAAGATTTTACTGATATTGAAAACGTTGTGAAGGAAGCCTGGAATTTTTTCAAAAATGATGAGGGGAGGAAATGTTGACATGAAGATATCACTTTCAATATTGGTGTTTCTGCTGATTTCCTGCGTTTCACTTGGCCTCATAACAGATTTTGTCCCAGAAGATTACGATTTTTTCATTCTCTTCAGGAATTTTTATACTCATCTAGAGGACCTGAAGAACGTTCCTCTCTTCGATTTCATCTTGAAGAAAGAAGGGCTCGGTTTAGAACCCACGATCATTTCTGTACTCACGGATACCGAGGAAAAGACAGGAGTCAGTAAGGATATACTTCTGGATTCTCTATCGAAAAACGTCTTGCTCTCCGCAAAAGGTGTCACTCTCAACTTCGATACGATGTTGTCCTTGGATGTGAATTACTATCTTGAAATATTGAAGAACATAGGAACATCCTCATTCCTCGTTCTTGAAACGGATCATCCTCTGGAGCTTTCCAAGTTCATAGCTGGTCTCACAGAAACCAAATTAGTTGAGGATGGAGAGTTTTTCATATTTCAGGATGATAGTATATCGATCTTCGCAAAGAATGTGGACAATTTTTTGGTTTTAGGAGGTAGTAAACTCGCTGTTGAATCGGCAGTCGCAGCTTACACCAACAAGAATTACAGGTTAGTCCAGAACGAAGTGGTTCAAAACCTCCTGAAGGAGGATAAACCTCTCCTTGGTTTCTTTAAAGGAGACTCTTTCAAAATGAACATGGGAATGGATTTGGAGAAGGCGAAGAAAACGGAATACGTCACCCTTAAAGGATGGATTGAAGAAAGTAGCCTAAGATTCGATGTTTTACAAAGGGTAGATGGAAATTTTGAAAAGTACGAATCGGATTCCTCTGACATGAAATCCATACCCTACGCTGGAAATTATTTCTTAGGAGTTTCGGTCTCTGGAGGTATGGAAGCTGCCCGTAAGGTCACTGAATGGTTCTCTGGAAAGAGTGAAGAAGTTGAGAAATTCGCTGAAATAATGAAAGATATCCTTGAAAAATCGACAGGGAAAGTTTACATAGTTGGTGAGATAAATCAGGAGACCACTATAAGTTTCGTTGCTCTGTTCAATGCCGTTAAAAGGGATCCAATTGAAAATATCCTTGGAAAATATGGGAAAGTGGAGGATGGTATTCGCATAATGGAGATCGCCAACACAAAATTGAGATTTTTCTGGAGCGACGATAGATTAATTATGACGAATCTGACGAAGCAAGAGTATGATAGGATCTTTGGGAGGGGAAAACTCTCAGATGATCCAGCATACACTTACATAACAGGGAAGTGCGGCGTGAAAAAAGATGTTTTGAGGATATACGTTGATTTGGGTGACATAATAGAGAAGATGGTTGGTATCAAAGTCTCCTCAAAGCTTCTTTTCATCCAATATTATGATGACGGTTTCTTTAAATACAGATTGGAGGTAATGTGATGCTGAAGATTTTTGATAGAAACGAGCGAATATTGAGAAGGTACAAGAGAATCGTCAAGGAGATAAACTCCCTAGAAAAGAGATTCCGCTCCATGAAAAACGAGGAGCTGAGAAGATACAGCTTTGACATCAAAGAGCGTGTTAGGTCCGAGGGAACTGAAAAGGCGCTGAGAGAAGCCTTCGCCTTGGCAAGAGAGGTCGCAAGAAGAACCATAGGGATGAGGCCTTTCGATGTCCAGGTGATGGGAGGACTTGCCCTTCACGAAGGAAAAGTTGCTGAGATGAAAACAGGTGAGGGGAAGACCCTTGCTGCGACCATGCCCATATACCTGAACGCTCTCTTAGGAAAAGGTGTGCATCTTGTAACCGTGAACGACTACCTTGCAAGAAGAGACGCTCTATGGATGGGACCCATATACCTTTTCCTTGGTTTAAGAGTTGGTGTGATAAATTCTCTTGGAAAATCTTACGAGGTTGTCTGGGAGAATCCTGATGAGTTTGAAAGAGCGCTGAAAGAGAACCTCTCCATATGGCCCGACGATTTTGAAGAGGAAGTTCTTCCAGATGATAAAAAAGTGGAGGATGCATTGAAAGCTTTTTCAGTTAAATTAGTGGAAGTTGAGAGAAAGGAAGCGTATATGTGTGATGTTACCTACGGAACTAACAACGAATTCGGCTTTGATTATCTAAGGGACAATCTTGTTCTGGATCTGAATGATAAAGTCCAGAGAGGGCATTTCTACGCCATCGTTGATGAGGCCGATAGTGTTCTCATAGATGAAGCGAGAACACCTCTGATCATATCTGGACCATCGAAAGAAAGTCCCGCACTGTATAGAAAGTTTGCACATCTTGCAAAGAGATTCAAAAAAGATGAAGATTTCGTGTTAGATGAGAAATCCAGAACAGTTTCTTTAACGGAGAAGGGAATGAACAAAGCAGAAAAGCTCTTGGGAGTTGGGAATCTCTATGACCCATCGAACGTGCATCTTCTGTATCATCTTCTCAACGCCTTAAAGGCCCTTCATCTTTTCAAAAAAGACGTTGATTACATAGTTATGAACGGTGAGGTCATAATAGTCGATGAGTTCACAGGGCGTCTCCTTCCTGGGAGAAGGTACAGTGGGGGGCTTCATCAAGCCATCGAAGCGAAGGAAGGAGTCCCAATAAGAGAAGAGACGATAACCTACGCTACGATCACTTTTCAGAATTACTTCAGAATGTACGAAAAACTGGCTGGTATGACGGGAACGGCCAAAACGGAAGAACAGGAATTCATCCAGGTTTACGGTATGGAAGTAGTTGTTATACCCACACACAAGCCCATGATAAGGGTGGATCACGATGATCTCATATTCAGAACACAAGAAGAAAAATTCGAAGCCGTTGTTAAGGAGATCGAGGAGAGGTACAAAAAAGGTCAGCCAGTTCTTGTGGGTACAACTTCCATAGAAAAGAGTGAACTGCTCAGCAGAATGCTGAAGAAGAAGGGAATACCTCATGAGGTTTTGAATGCCAAACATCACGAGAAAGAAGCAGAGATCGTTGCGAAAGCTGGCCAGAAAGGTGCAGTGACCATCGCAACGAACATGGCGGGAAGAGGAACGGATATAAAACTGGGACCTGGTGTTGCTGAACTTGGAGGACTGTACGTCATAGGAACGGAAAGACATGAAAGTAGAAGGATCGATAATCAGCTGAGAGGAAGATCCGGAAGGCAGGGCGATCCCGGTGAGTCTAGATTCTTCATATCCCTAGAAGATGATCTTTTAAGGATCTTTGGAGGAGAGCAAATAGGAAAAATAATGAACGTTTTGAAGATAAAAAAGGGAGAGCCCATTTATCATCCAATGCTCACGAAACTGATTGAAAACATACAGAAAAAGGTGGAGGGTATAAACTTCTCGATCAGAAAAACACTCATGGAGATGGATAGCGTCTTAGACAAACAAAGAAATGCCATATATTCTTTCAGAGATTGGATACTGGCCCAAGAAGAGATAGATGATCATATGAGAGATATCTTCGAAGACGTTGTGGACAGAAGGATGGAAATGTTCTGCTCTGGAAAGAATTGGGATCTGGATGGATTGTCCCTTTCGTTCTCCATGTTCCCAAAAGACGTGGTGAGTCTGGACGGTAAGAGATTCACTTCTCACGAGGAATTGAGGGAACATCTGATATCATCTTTATGGAGCGCTTACGAGCAGAAGAAAAAAGACATAGGAGAAGAGGAATACTTCAAAGTGGTTAAATTTCTGATGCTCAGAATAATCGATGATAATTGGAGAAGGTATCTGGAAGAAGTGGAACATGTCAAAGAATCCGTCCAGCTCAGATCCTACGGTCAAAGGGATCCGATAATAGAGTTCAAGAAGGAAACTTACAGAATGTTCGATGAGATGATGGCCAGCATATACGATACCATTGCAAATTACGTCTTGAGGGTTATAAAGGTCGATGAAAAAGCTGAAAAAGAGGCTAAGAAAGAGATATCGAGAATAAAGCTGGTTCATGAAGATTTCAGCCTTGTGAACAGAGCTCTCAGAAGGAAGATGGAAAGGAAGAAAGGCAGTGTCAAAGGACTCGGAGGTATAAAGGTTAAAAGGTGAGGTGATGGACATGATAGGCTACGAATTAAGAACCAAAATAGAAGAAGTGAAAAAGAAATTTGAAGATGCAAAGAAAGTTTTCGAACCTGATTTGAAAAGAAAGGAATTGGAGGAATACGAAAAAATCATGTCTCAACCATCGTTCTGGGATGATTCCAAAAAGGCTCAAGATATCATCAAAAAATCTCAAAGGATTAGGAAGCTCCTTGGAGAGATGGAAGAGATAGAAAGGTTAATGGAGGATCTGGAGATAGGGCTGGAACTTGCTGATGAGGATCCTGAGATCGCTTCTCAGGTAGAAAAGATCGTCAAAGACATCGAAACGAAGGTTAAATCTTTCGAATTGGAGATGATACTCAACGGAAAATACGATCAAAACAACGCGTATCTCTCGGTTCACCCAGGAGCAGGGGGGACTGAATCTCATGACTGGGCTCAGATGCTTCTCAGGATGTACATGAGATGGGCTGAAAGAAAAGGATTCGATATTGAGATGATAGATTACCAGCCAGGAGAAGAAGCTGGAGTAAAGAGCGCGACGATTCATATAAAAGGAGATTTCGCCTATGGTTATCTGAAACATGAAAGTGGCGTTCACAGACTCGTCAGGATCTCTCCGTTTGACGCTTCTCACAGGAGACATACATCTTTCGCATCTGTGAGCGTCATTCCTGAGATAGAAGACGATGTCGAGATCGATATAAAACCTGAGGATCTTAGGATAGAAACTTTCAGAGCTTCAGGAAAGGGAGGTCAATACGTTAACAAAACAGAATCCGCTGTGAGGATAACTCACATTCCAACGGGTATCGTTGTCTCATGTCAAAACGAACGATCACAATATCAGAATAAACAGACCGCTTTGAAGATATTGAAGGCGAAGTTAGTTCAACTCGAGATGGAAAAGAAAAGGAAGGAGATACAGCAGATACAAGGGGAGCTGAAGGACATCTCATGGGGTAACCAGATAAGATCGTACGTTTTCCACCCGTACAACATGGTGAAGGATCACAGAACCGGTGTGGAAACAGGAAACGTTGAGGCCGTTATGGACGGGGACATCGACATTTTCATAGAAGCAGAGCTGGTTTACTTTGCTAAGAACCAGGTTTCGTAAGTCCATATTTTTTCATCTTGTAAGACAGGGTCTTATAGTTTAACTTGAGGATTTCGCACGCTTTCTTCCTGTCCCATTTTACTTTTTCCAAGGTTTCTTTTATTATGTTCCTTTCAACGTATTCCATTAAATTCTTCACGTATTTTTTAAAATTCAGATCTTCCAGATGCTTCAGAGGATTCAATCTCATGATTAACTTCTCAGGATTGCTACCGGATGCGTATTCATGGAGAAATACTATTAATTCATCCGTGTTTCCAGGCCATGAGTATTGTTTTATAACCTCCATCAATCTCTCCTCAGGATACCTGGGCTTGAACTCCTTGTACCTCTGATATATGGATGACAATACCCTATCGACCATGTAAGGTATATCTTCCCTTCTATTCCTGAGAGATGGAATTTCAACGAAAGGAACATCTGGTCTCTTTCCATCCCTGATGCCTAAGATGAGCTTCCCTTCATGTCTGGGGATCGTTTCGTCTCCCGGAAACTCATCTATGAATATCGTTCCATTGAAGGGTATACCAGGATTGTTTCTGTCATAAGTGACACTTTTGTATTTCCCACCTGTAACGAAATCAACGTAAACATGCAGGTGAACCCCCTTCTCCCCCAAGAGAGCGATTGTGTCGTATGTATTGAAGAATTTTTCCACTTCAAATATGTATTTCTTTATAACGGGTCCTTGAAGTTCGGGGGATCCGAAGAGGAGATCATACTTTGTTTTTAAACTCTCACTCTCCAACTTCAAGTTCAGGTAATTAACAGCCAGGTGTAGTGCCTCATCGCTCTTCACGAAGAGAGTCCCTTCAAAATATTCAGAAGGCTTTTCCCCAAAAACAAGGTGCCAGTGATCCGAGAACAATTTTTCCTCATAGTTGCTTTCCTCGTAGAACTCCACAAAAGCGTTCTGCAGCTTTTCTACGAACTTTTGAAAATCGCTGAACTTCTCACGGGGAATCAGGATTCTTATCATCCTTTAAACCTCCGGAACGATTCTCGTACCCGTTTTCCCTTCTAGAGCTTGTTTTAATTTCCTCATATCCGTTATCAAACATTGCTTTCCTGTTTTTTTAACAAAATCTATGGCGGACTCTATTTTAGGTCCCATGCTCCCTGGAGGAAAATGCCCTTCCTTTAGATACCTTTCAGCGTCTCCAACGGTCAGCTTATCGAGAGGTATCTGATCGGATTTGTTGAAGTTCAAATAAACTTTTTCAACACCTGTCAGTATTATGAACATATCGGCATCCAATTCTCGTGCAAGGAGGGAAGAAGCTCTATCTTTATCTATGACAGCCTCCACACCCTTCAGAGTACCATCTTTGAGCCTTATGACAGGGATTCCCCCTCCACCAGCGGCGATAACGATAAAACCGTTATCAACGAGGAATCTTATAACATCCTTCTCTATTATATCAACAGGTATGGGTGAAGGGACAACTCTTCTCCAACCTCTTCCAGCATCTTCCACCATGGCCCATTTCTTCTCTTCCATGATTCTTTTCGCCTCTTCTTCACTGTAAAAAGGCCCAATGGGTTTCGTGGGGTTTTGAAATGCAGGATCTTCAGGATCGACCACTATCTGAGTGACAACAGCCGCTATCTCTTTTTTTACATTCTTCTCAATCAAAGAGTTGTAGAGAGTTTGACATATCATGTATCCCAAGCTCCCTTGAGTTTGTGCATCGTTCACATCTATGGGAAAAGGTGGTACTATATCTCTTGCTGCTTCTTGTTGAAGAAGCAAATTTCCGACTTGTGGGCCATTTCCATGGGTTATAACCACGCTGTGGTCTTTGATGATATCGATCAAGTACTCCATTGTTTCTTTGAGATTCTTCATCATGTTCTCAGCAGTTGGCTTTTCTCCTGGTCTGTTGACAGCATTTCCACCGATGGCTATCACGAATTTCATACATCGTACACCTCCTGCGAAGATTTTTTGGGAAGGGCAAGTATTAGAATATCATAAAAGTGATGATGAAAAGGAGTGATATGTCTGAGAATATTTCGTTTGCCCGATGAGATAGTGTTGAAGATAGCGGCAGGTGAGGTCATAACCAACATCTCTTCGGTCGTTAAGGAACTGGTTGAGAATTCTCTAGATGCTGGCTCGAGCAGAATAGAGGTCATATTGAAAAATGGTGGAAAAGAATCGATTGTTGTGAAAGATGATGGAGAAGGTATGACAGAGGAAGACATACTTCTTGCAATAGAGCCCCACACGACCAGCAAATTGAGGAGTTTGGAAGATCTCCTCCATTTGAAGACATTCGGCTTCAGAGGAGAAGCTCTATCCTCGATAGTGAGAGTGAGTAGAACCAGAATAGTTTCCAAGACGGAGACGGAAGCTGTTGGAACGGAAGTCGAGGTAATAGGAGGAAAGGTCATCAGCACCAAAAAGGTCGGTATAGGTAGAGGTACCTTTGTTGAGGTGAGGGATATCTTCTTCAACTTTCCGGTTCGAAGGAGAGGGTTGAAATCCCCTAAAATAGAAGCGAGGATGGCCACAGAAAGATTTCAAAAATACCTTCTTTCCAACCCAAAGGTTCATTTCATCCTGAACGTTGATGGAAAAATCATCTACAACTGTCCACCTGTTGAGGATATTCATGAAAGAATCCCTATCATCTTTCCAGAACTCAGCGATAGGAACATCATGTACATTGAGAAAGATATGGAAAACATGTCTTTGAAGGGTTACATAACGTTTCCAGAAATAACAAGGCCAAACAGGACAGGAGAAGTGTTCTTCGTGAATGGTAGAAACATAATATCCGATCTTTTACATGAAGCCGTCATGGAAGCCTATGAAGAGTTGTTAAAAAAGAGGAGGTATCCTATCGTCGTTCTATTCCTCGAAGCTCCCGGTAATGAGATCGATATAAACGTACACCCTCAAAAATTGGAAGTGAAGTTTTTGAAGGAAAAGATCATTAGAAATTTCGTTAGAAATGCCATAAAAGAAGTGTTGAGTAAGGAGTGGTACAGAAAGATAGTCTTCATATCGGATTCCTACAAGATAAAGGAAAAGGTACATGAAGTGAAAGAAGCTTTTCCAACCAGACTATTCCACATTCTCAAAGGAAGATACGCCATCTTTGAAGAAACGAATGGAATCGTTATAATGGATTTTCATGCCGCTCATGAACGCCTCTTGTATGAAGACATAATCGAGTTCATGAACAAAGAAAAAAGGAGGAGAAAGTTAAAAAGACCTCTTAAGATTCCTTTATCCCCTGATGAAATCCTTTTAGTTGAGAAGAGGGAAAAAGACTTAAAAAGAATTGGATTCGATTGGGAGACTCTCACAGATGGGGTAAACATCACAGCTTTCCCTCCTTTCATACCCGCAACCGATCTGACAAATGTTTTCAAAGATCTCGTTGAGGATCTCAAAGTGAGAAGATCTTCAAAATTGATGGAAACTGTGGCTAGAATATCCTGCAAATATGCCATAAAATCCGGTATGAACGTTGGTTTTGAAGAAATCCTCACCATGTATGAGAACTTGAAAAAAAGGGGAATAAATGTGTGTCCCCACGGTCGTCCCATATATTACCTTATAACCTACGACGAACTGGATAGATTCTTTGAGAGGAAATGATCACTCTTCAGAAAATTTTGCATAGGCATAAGGTATCCAAAGCATCATGAGGAAAGTTGAGATGTATGACCCAACTACCGGTATGAAAGCGACCACG
>CAZANP010000033.1:14878-16006 GCA_964486555.1 uncultured Thermotoga sp.
ATCGTTTGCCACGCAAGGAGAAAATAGGTTATTATCTCTAAAATTATAAGTACAAAAAATTTAGCTGTACCAAAACCAATACCCCAGAGCCTTCTACCAGCGAATCTCACGGAAACGTCCAGAATCAACTGTATGGCTAATGCGATGAAGATAGGTACAAGAATCGTCCACTTCTCTGAAAGGATTTTAAAAGGTGTTACGAGAACGTCTCCAAGATCGATTTTCATACCTGTTCCCCCTTTTTGACTTTTGAAAGATTATACCATTCTTTTCAAAAAATCACGTACCTTTAACCATGTTCATTATCTCCTTCAGATTCACATTTTTCTTCTTAGCTTCCTCTTCAACCATCTTTAGGAATTCTTCCTCACTTATCGTTTTCACTTTGTACTTTTTCGCCTTCTCATACTTGGAGCCAGGATTTTCACCAACAATCAAGTAATCTGTTTTTCTCGATACACTCTCACTCACTCTTCCTCCCAATATCTCGATGAATTCTTTTACCTGCTCCCTCGAAAAATTCTTCAAAGAACCGGTTACAACGAAGCTTAGACCTTTTAAAACGTCGAACCTTTTTTCTTTTGATTTCATGTTCACTCCCGCTTTTTTCAATTTTTCGATTATTTCCTTGGATTTTGGATTTCTGAAGTATTCCACTATACTTCTTGCTACCTCTTCCCCAATTCCTTCTATCTTTTTCAAACGCTCGATGGTTGCGTTGGATAGCTCCTCAAGAGAATCGAAATTCTCCGCAAGGATCTTAGCTGTTTTTGTTCCAACCATCGGTATACCGAGTCCCGTTATCAATTTATGAAGAGGCCTTTTCTTCGCTTCTTCTATTTCAGAGAGGAGTTTCGCTATCATTCTCTGACCGATCCCCGATCCAAGTTGAGCAAGATCGAAGGGGGTCAAGTAGAAAAGATCTGCTATGTCCTTAACCAAACCCGCATCGACGAGCCTCTCTATCAACTTCTCCCCAAAGCCTTCTATATCCATGGCATCTCTCGACACGAAGGTTTCAAGGGCCCTTTTGAGTTTAGCAGGGCAATGTGGATTCAAACATCTCAATGCAACTTCTTCTGGCCTCAATTTCCCGACTTTTCCTCCACAAACAGGGCATTTATCTGG
>CAZANP010000033.1:16106-19058 GCA_964486555.1 uncultured Thermotoga sp.
TGAATCGTCACGTCCAGTATCTTCGTTCTAGCTTGTTCAGCGGGGAATTTAAAGGCGATCGCCCATCTGGGGGCTTTGGCGGTCGCTCCTAAAACTCTCTGATATTCGAAATTGTTGACTTTAACAACGATTCCATCGACCCAATAGTCCAGTTCTTTCCTTCTCTCTATCCATTCTCTCCAGTAATCGATCACTTCGTCTATATTCTTACACAACCTGGAATGAGGGTTCACCTTGAAACCTGTCTCTTTGAGAAATTGAAGGGCTTCCCACTGACTCTTCACCCCGTACTTTTCAGGGTTTATGAGGTAATACATGAAGGAATCCAATCTTCTTGAAGCCACCACTTTGGTATCGAGTTGTCTTAAAGTACCGGCTGCTGCATTCCTGGGGTTTGCAAATAGGGGTAATCCTTCTTCTTGCCTCTCTTCGTTTATTCTTTTGAACTCTTCAACAGGCATGTAGATTTCTCCTCTCACCTCGAGTGTTAAAGGCTTTCTGAGCCGTAGAGGAACACTCCTCACGGTTTTCACGTTCTCTGTTATGTCTTCCCCTTCAACTCCATCACCTCTGGTAGCTCCAAGAACTAACCTTCCATTTTCGTATCTCAGGGCTATGGACACGCCATCTATCTTGAGTTCAACAACGTACTCAACATCCGAGACCATCAAGGTTTTTTTGACCCTTTTATCAAATTCTCTGATGTCCTCTTCGTTGTACGTGTTATCTAAACTGTACATAGGTTGAGAGTGTCTGACCGTTTTGAAACCCTCTAGAACCTTCCCTCCAACTCTTTGAGTTGGGGAATCTGGTGTTACAAGCTCTGGATACTTCTTCTCAAGCTCTATCAGCCTTTTCATTAATTTGTCATATTCCTCGTCCGTTATGACGGGATCGTTGAGAACGTAATACCTGTAATTGTGGTATTCTATCTCCTCTCTCAATTTCTCTACCTCTTCTATGACACTCTTCGGAATATTCCTCATACTCCCAACCCCCATTTCATCCCAGTATCCTCTCTTCACTCATCACTACGGGCAAAACTTCATTTACGAATATCTTAACAAGTCTTGGATCGAATTGCTTCCCCGCGTTCTTCAAAAGCTCTCTCTTTACCTCCTCAAGGCTCAAAGCTTTTCTGTAAGGTCTTTCACTCATCATAGCATCAAAAGCATCGACAATCGCCAATATCCTTGCTCCCAGTGGTATCTCCTCACCTTTCAGACCATCTGGATATCCGTTTCCGTCCCATCTTTCATGATGGGATCTTATTATAGGTTTCAAACTCTCCAGAAATTCGAGACCTGAAAGGGCAAGCTCGCTAAGCACGGGATGGTTCTTTATAATCTCGTATTCCTCATCGTCCAGCTTACCGGGTTTGTTCAATACTGATTCGGGTATTCCGATCTTACCGATATCATGTAAGATACCTGCCCAAAAGATTCTATCTACTTCTTCCTGGGAGAAACCTAAAATCTTCGCGAATCGAGTGGATATCATAGCAACACGTTCCGAATGACCCTTGGTGTAGGGGTCTCTCATCTCAAGAAGATTTATCATGGCCCTTATGGCAGCTATCCTGTACTTTTGCTCTCTTTCTTGATACCTTTTAACACTCACAAAGGCCGACGCAAGTTTCCCTATGCTTCTCATTATCTCGAGAGATTGGTCAGGTATCTCAACATCCTTCGTTGCATCGAGGAATATACTCCCCACTATCGTGTTGTCAACTTTTATACCAACCGCAATCGACCTTACTATGTCTAAAGAACCTATCTCCTCATAGAATCTAGCGATGTCCTTTGGTAAAAATTGTCTATCGTACTCTCCAATCTTCTCTATGATTTTAGGCTCTTCATCTGCGTAATAAAGGTATATGGGATCGATTCTGAAACCTTTCAGCTTTTCTTTGTAACCTCTCACGGCAACGTACTCCCACATGTTCTCTCTAGACAGAATGACGCTCCCTCTGTCACACTCCGGTATCAGCTTCAGAGATATATCCAAAAGTTCTTCCATGAATTCATCGACATTTACGGAAGGTGATATGCTTGAGTAGAGATTTATGAGGAGCTGAAACTTTTTCGTTTGATCTTCAAGAGATTTCCTAGTGTTCTCCAGTTTTTCATTCAACGCTTTCAATTCTTCGGCGTATTCTTCCAGTTTCTCTTTTCCTTTCTTCAGTTTCAAAATCAGTATGGAGAATATGATAGACAGTACAGCCCCAACTATTACCCCCCCTACTATCATGTAAAACAGCACTCTCTGTATCCTTTGGAAACGATATATCTCCTCTCCAAACCATTTCATGTATATCTTGTCGAAGATCCCACTTTTTTTCAACTCTCGAAGAGCCTTGTTGAAACGAGTCAAGAGTTCCTTGTTTCCCTTTTTGACAGCGAACGTGTAAGGAGCAGGGTTTATCCTATCTTCCGTGATTCTCAACTCGTTCTGCCAGCCGTTTTTCATAATGATCCATCTTGCCGTGTTCACATCCCCAATCGCCGCTATATCAGCTTCCCCCATCAGAACCAGTTTTATGGCTTCCTCATAGTCATCAACCGGTATGAGATTCTTGAAACCGTTTTTAAGTAACCATGAATGAGTGGCCGTTGCCATCTGGACAGCTATCTTTTTGTCTTTCGCTTTCAAGATACTTTTTATTGGAGAATCGATCCTCACAACCCCAACTGTGTATATCTTGAAGTACTCTTCCCCAAAATCGTATACGATTTTCCTCTCCTCCGTCACCTTCATCCCTTCAAGAACATCCGCTTTTCCTTCTAAAAGGGCTTTTTGTGCATCCACCCATCTCATGAGGGTTATGTCGAAAGGGACTCCCACTTCATTCGAGATGGCCCTCATTATATCCACGAGAAAACCATCGGGTTGGCCTTTTTCATTCACGAATTCGTAAGGTGGAAAATTCTCATCCCCGACTACCCTTATAAT
>CAZANP010000034.1:0-2934 GCA_964486555.1 uncultured Thermotoga sp.
TCATCGCTGCTATACTCTATAGATGGAGGTGATAGCATTGAAAATATACATTTCAGTCGATATGGAAGGGCTTGCTGGAATACACAGGTGGAAAGATGTATCAGAGAATGAGAAATTTTACAAGATGGCACTTTTAGAGGAACAACTCAGATGGCTGCTGGAAGGAATTATTGAATCTGGGGTGGACGTTGAAAAAGTAACGGTAGTCGATTCTCACGCACTCGGATCGAACATACCTTACAGAATCACGAGTATCGATGAGAGGATAGAGCTTGTGAGCGGCTCTCCAAGGAAAAAATACATGATGGCCAATTTGGATGAAACGTACGACAGGGTGATATTCTTCGGATACCATGCTGGTGTTGGGAATATGGGCGGAATAATGGATCATACTTATTCGAGTTCTCTCATCTACAACATAACGATAAATGGTAAAAAGATGTGCGAAGCTCTTATAAACGCTGGATATGCGGGATATCTGAATGTCCCCATATGTATGATCGTTGGGGATGAAGCACTTCTGAATGAAGTAAAAGAAGAGCTGGAAGGTGCTATCATGGTCGCAACGAAAAAGGGTATTGGAAGATATTCTGCCGTCATGAAATCATCAAAGGTGCTGGAGAAAGAGATAAAGGAAGGTGTCAAAAAAGCTCTGGAAATACCGAAAGAATCTTTACCCTTGTACAGGTTTGAACCTCCGATAGAACTTGTCATAGAATTTCTGAACACAGCATTTGCAGATGCCGTTGAGATACTTCCTTTTGTCGATAGAGTTGATGGAAGGACCATACGCTTCGTTCACGATGACTTCTCCGTCGTTTTCGATATGATCCTTTCCATAGTTCACATGGCGTATATCGTCAGATACATGTAAGGGGTGAAAGGATGTTGAAAAGTTTCGAGGAATTGGTGGATAAGGTCAGAGAAAAGGGTTTGAAAAAAATAGTCCTTGCAGGTGCGGAAGATTTCGAAGCTTTGAAAGCGATAACAAGAGCCCATAGAGAAGGACTATGCGATGCGATCCTAGTTGGTAAGGAAGATGAGGTAAGGAAAAATCTGAAGAGTTTAAAAGCAGATTTTGAGATAGTTAAAACGCGTTCAGAAAACGAAACAGCAGAGGTTTCTGTAAGGCTCGTATCCTCTGGAAAAGCAGACCTTTTAATGAAAGGTCTTATAAAGACCTCCACCCTTTTGAAAGCAGTTCTGAACAAAGAATGGGGACTGAGAACAGAGAGACTCCTTTCCCATGTAGTTTTGATGGAGATCCCAGGTTTTGATAGACTCCTCTTCCTAACTGATGGAGGGATGGTTATAAGACCAAGTCTTGAAGAGAAGGTTCAGATAATAATGAATGCCGTTGATCTTGCAAAAAGACTTGGATACGAAAAACCCAAAGTTGCTTTGATAACGGCTGTTGAGACTGTGAATGAGAAAATGCCAGAGACTGTAGAAGCTTCCATCATCGCCAAAATGGCTGAAAGGGGACAGATAAAAGGTTGCATAATAGATGGTCCTTTGGGGTTCGACAACGCAGTGAGTACTTTCGCAGCCCGTGTAAAAGGTATAAAAAGTGATGTTGCAGGAATTGCCGATATACTGGTTGTCCCAGACATACACTCTGGAAACTTCCTTGGAAAGAGTGTTGTCTACTTTGCAAAGGGAAGGATAGCAGGTGTTGTGGTTGGAGCGAGAAAACCCGTGGTCATAGTCTCCAGAGCCGATACAGAGGAATCGAAGTTTTATTCGGTTATTCTGGGGATAGCAGTCTCCTGAGGAGGTGAACGATTTGAGAGTTATAATAATAGTTCTTGATAGTGTAGGGATAGGAGCCATGCCCGATGCTGCCGAGTATGGAGATGAGGGAAGTAACACTCTGGTGAACACGGCGAAAGCTGTTGGAGGATTGAACCTTCCGAACATGGCAAAATTGGGTCTTGGAAGACTTGCAGATATCCCTGGTGTTGAGAAGGTCGATCCTTCCGACGGTTCCTTCGGAATAATGATGGAGAAAAGCCCAGGAAAGGATTCAACGACGGGTCACTGGGAATTGGCAGGTGTTGTTTTAAAGAGACCATTCGATATATTCCCGAATGGTTTCCCAAAAGATTTGATAGAAGAATTCGAAAGGAGAACGGGAAGAAGGGTCATAGGAAACAAACCAGCTTCTGGAACGGAAATAATAAAGGAACTCGGGCCAGAGCATGAACGAACAGGTGCACTCATCGTTTACACATCAGCTGATAGTGTTTTTCAGATTGCTGCAAAGAAAGATGTGATTCCTTTAGAAGAGCTTTACAGGTATTGTGAGATAGCTCGCAAACTAATAGACGAGATGGGGTACAAAATAGCAAGAGTGATAGCAAGACCATTCATCGGTGAGTGGCCAAATTACGTTAGGACCCCTGAGAGAAAGGATTACTCTCTGGAACCGGAAGATGAAACGTTGCTTGATAGATTGATCGAAAACGGTATACCAGTTTATGCCGTTGGTAAGATAAAGGATCTTTTTGCAGGAAGAGGAATAACGGAGAGTATAAAGACGAAGGATAACAACGATGGCGTGGATAAAACGATTAAAATGATGAAGGAAAAAAAGGAAAAATCATTGATTTTCACAAACCTAGTGGATTTCGACATGAAATACGGCCACAGAAACAACTACGTCGCTTATGCTAAGGCGCTTGAGGAGTTCGATGAAAGGCTCCCCGAGATCATGGCAGTCATGGAAAAGGATGACATCCTTTTCATAACCGCTGACCATGGATGTGATCCAACAACTCCATCCACGGATCATTCAAGGGAGATGGTACCCCTTTTAATCTATGGAGAAAACATAAAAAAGAACGTTAACGTCGGTATCAGAGAAAGCTTTGCAGACCTTGGACAAACCGTTGCAGATATCTTCGAAGTCGGCTCTTTGAAAAACGGTGTGTC
>CAZANP010000034.1:3034-7363 GCA_964486555.1 uncultured Thermotoga sp.
GAGATGATAACCGAAGAAGAAGTGGTGAATTTATTCACAGAAATAAATCCTCACGCGAAAAGGATGGACGATAAGGGAGAGGAATTTTCCCCTAGTTTTTTTGAATTCGTAACTGCGATGGCTTTTCTCTATTTCAAAGAAAAGAGAGTGGATGTAGCCGTTGTTGAAGTGGGTCTTGGTGGAAGATACGATGCCACCAACGTTGTAAATCCTTTAGTCACTTCCATCACAACAGTTGACCTTGATCACACGATGACACTTGGTAATACCTTAAGGCAGATAGCATACGAAAAAGCTGGGATAATAAAGGAAAATGTCCCGGTAGTTGTAGGGGAGGAAAAAAAGGATCCTCTTGAAGTGATACAGAAGATAGCAGAGGAGAAAAATGCAGACGTGTTTTTGTTCAACAGAGATTTCAGATATTCTGAAAAGGCGCTGAAGCTCAACGAGAACCATTTCGATTATTTCGGAAAGAACATGTTGAATGACCTTGTACTCTCTTTGAACGGAAAGCATCAATTGAGAAACGCTTCGATATCTTTGAAGATAGTAGAAGAGGTTGAGAATGAACTTGAGGAAGTTTCAGTGAGAAGAGGCCTCATGAATGTGAAAAATCCGGGAAGATTCGAAGTTTTCAAAAGAGATGGGAAAACGATCGTTCTCGACGGAGCCCATAATCCTGCAGGAGCAAAAGCTCTGGTGGAAAGCCTTAAGATATATTTCCCAGAGGGAAGAATGATAGGTGTTATAGGCATACTGGATGACAAAGATAGAGAGAGCATGATGAATCATTTCAAAGATGTGCTAGGGAAAGTCATAATAACAAGACCAAAGTCTGAAAGGGCCAAAGATATGGAAGAGTTGATCGAAATAGCGAAAAAGTATATCCAGGAAGTCTCTTTCATTGAGGAACCTTTGGAAGCTTTGGAAAGAGCTTTTGAAGAGGAAGAAGATGTGATAGTTGTTGCGGGATCCCTGTATCTGATAGGAGAGATAGAGGAGTACCTTGTCAAAGGTAAGCTCGGTGAGGAGTGGAATGTATGGTTGGGGCGCTGAGAGGAAAACTCTTGAAAAAGGAAGGGACCAAAGCTTACATAGATGTAAACGGCATAGTATTTGAAGTCAACTGTGATCTCTTCTCTCTGGATGAATTCGAGGAAGGGAAGGATGTGTTTGTTCATACTCTTATACTGATGAACCAAGATGAGATGAGTCTTTTTGGTTTTTCAAACGAAGAGAGAAAATTCTTGTTTCAAAAGCTCATCAAAGTTTCCAAGTTGGGTCCTAAAACCGCTTTGAAGATCTTATCAAATTCAGATGTTTCAGAAATAGCTTCTCTCATAGTATCTGGTGATGTTGAAAAGCTTTCCAGGATACCAGGTGTAGGGAGAAAAACCGCTGAAAGAATAGTGGCGGAATTGAAGGATCAGGTTAAGGAGATCGCCTCCGAGAAGGTCATGGGGATAATGGAGGCTATAGAAGCTCTGACAGCTCTTGGATATCCAGAGAGTGTCGCTAGAAAATGCGTCAGAAAAGTAGCAAAACCCGGGATGGAAGTTTCAGAGATAATAAGAAATGCTTTGAAGGAGATGGCGAAGTTGTGAAACTCATTGCGGGAGGTCCTGGGATACAGGGTCTTGTTGTTGTACCCTTCTTGAGAGTTTTCGATGGGAAACTTCTAACCAATGGGTTGGGAGGCTTTTTTGCCATACTCAAAGAAAAACTGGGGGAAGAAACGGCTCTGAATAGAACTTTGAAATTCATCAAAAGATTTGAGAAAACGCTGAAAGTAATGGACAGATGTGGCATCTGCGATGAAAAAATACCTCGATGGAGAGTCAAGATGATAGCTTATAAATATTGCGTGATGTGGGCAGGGAAACTTTATCTGAATCTATGGGAAGAGATGGAAGATCTGTTGGAAGGTTTACATGGTGACACAGAAATAGAAGTGGAGGTTTTAGATCTTGAAGAAGGGAGTGTCAAGTTGCTGAAAGGTGACGTAAGAAAGAAAGCGAGAGGATGTGTGGCTTTTCTAGGGCTCTTTCCTCCTTTGGATGGACGATACATAACAACGACTTACTATTCTCAAATCCCCATCACATTCGCTCAAAAAGGCGATGTTGTTCTTCTAAACCTCAGTGATCCTTCAAAATGTGATGTAAAAGTAGCGGATGAGGTTTTAACACAGGTCTCAGAAATCAGGTCTCATTATCTGGTGAAAAGAATCATTGCTGAAAGATCCCTTAAAGTGATAAAGGCTCCTACTTTCTCATGGAAATACCTGAAGAATCTGGAAGAGCATTTCAAAGAGTATGAAAAGATCTTCATGTCTCATTTTGAAGATGAAAAGGCCCCCATCTAGGGGGCCTCAAACGTCCTTCATATGCTGCATAACCTTTTCTTTTTTCGCGATGAAAACACCTATAGCGTAATCACCTACACCGCCTATCCATATGAGGGAGTCTTCATACATCAACAATCCATCTCCGAAGATGACCAACGCTCTGTCTCCATATTCCTCTACCAACCCTTCTGGTTCTAAAATGTAATCGGTCGTTCCAAGAAGGCACCCTTTTTCGTCGACGATTGCGAGGCCGTTTCTGTAAGACAGATCCTTTTTCAAAACGGCGTGCCAGCCCACAAAGTATTCTCCTTCACTTATCTTCACGGTGTTGGTGGACCATCCAGTTTTGGTTTCCCATTCTTCAAAAGGAAAAACGGGTTCCAAGGATTCAAGGGGTATTGTAAGTTCCTCTAAATTCGCTTCACATCGCCATCCCATCATGATATCGTCTATATGAGGTCTTGTAAGGAGAATCCCTTTACTTCCTTCCAAGCGTACGAAAGCACTGTCTTTGCTTGATTTGGGGATGTACGTTTCATCCTCGTGGACGATTTTAAAAAAGCCTTTTTTCTTCAAAACCCATTTTTTATCGAATATGGAGATTGCAAGAACATCTCTATGAACCATGTTATGATCGATGTAACCCTTTCCTGTGTATAAAAAGATGATATTCTCGTTTACGAAAACTCTGGGATCTTCACATCCCAGAAATTCCCAGATTTCTTTTGGCCACAGCATGATTTCGATCTCTATTGGTTTTTTAAAACTCCCTTCTAAAAGCTCCTCAATGGATATCTTGAAAAAACCTATCGATGAAGTGTAGTTGTAGTAGTCAAATACAAGCCGTGGGAATACGTAGACTTCTCTTCCTAACAGCAGAGCAGCTGGATTGAAAACGGCGACAGGTTTTCTTGGGTAATTCGTCACAACAAAATCCTCTGGAGAGATGATGTATCTCCTCTCGAAAACGCTGATACTTTTCTCACGTCTCAAACGTTTATTTTTCTCCAAGAAATTCCTCAGTTTATCCCTTAGAATTTCCTCTATCAAACTTTTTCACCTCTCCTTACACCATTTCAGAACATCATCTACATTCACTGTGGCAAGTGCAATGTGGTTGTCTGCTGCCCCGTAGTAAACATAATATTTTCCTTTATATTCGATCATGGCATCGCTGAAGACAACGTTGGGAACACCTCCGAATATCTCCCATTCCTCTTCTGGTTCTAAAATCGGTTCTTCACTCCTTTTCAAAACTTTAGTGGGATCTTTGAGATCGAGGAGCATGAATCCAAGTCTGTAGATTGGTCTTACAGAATCCTCAACACCGTGGTAAAGCAACAGCCATCCATACTCAGTTTTGATGGGAGGAGCACCTGCTCCAATTTTTAAGTTATCCCAGTAGCCCTTCCTGGGGCTTGCAATCTTTACGAAATCTCCCCAGTGAATCAGATCGTCTGAAAAGGCAAGCCATATATCAGGGGGAATTCTGTGAAGCATAACATACCTCCCATTTATTTTCTCTGGAAAGAGAGCAGCATCCTTGTTATCTACATCGGGTATGACGATACCGTATCTCCTCCACGTTATGAAGTTTTTAGTCGAAGCCATAGCCACACGTACTTTACCAGGAGAGTAAGCAGTATAGAGCATGTAATATTCCCCATCCAGATACGTGATCCTTGGGTCTTCAACTCCTAAAAGCTCATCCTGTGTCTTGGGGGTGAACACGGGATTTTCCAACCTGTTGAAGTGTATTCCGTCTGTGCTCACAGCGTATCCCATCCTCGATACCATGTCTTCTCCTTGGGCTCTGTAGACCATATGAAAGAGCTCTCCATCAAAAACCACAGCACA
Source organism: uncultured Thermotoga sp. (assembly GCA_964486555.1). Taxonomy (GTDB): domain Bacteria; phylum Thermotogota; class Thermotogae; order Thermotogales; family Thermotogaceae; genus 4484-232. The sequence continues at coordinate 7,239 of CAZANP010000034.1, forward strand.
GTTGAACACGAATCTACTCTCCCATGCATGATTTGGATTGGGTGATAAAATGGGATTGAATGGGTACCTTTCAAGTTTCAATTCCACAGCTTCTCCCTCCCTTGCTGAGTACATTTCTGTTTAGA
>CAZANP010000034.1:7463-18811 GCA_964486555.1 uncultured Thermotoga sp.
TTTTCGAATATCTGTAATAGCTCTAAGGATATCTTTTCAGGATGATGACTCGACCAGAATTTTTCTTGCTTTTTGAGAACATCGCTTCTTTTGGCATCATCGTTGAGAAGTTTTTCGATTTTCGTGAACATCTCCTTTTCATCTTTGTACGTTTCTAAATTGCCATTGAAAATCCTGAAATATTCGTTGCTTCTGGCAAGTATCGGTGTTCCCCAACCGATTATCTGAAATGCTGTGGAAGAGAGGACCGCACCTTTTCCACTTTTTGCCTTTCCCTTATCCAATATGATCAGATCACTTGCCATTACGTACTCGGCTCTTTTCTTCCACGATGAGATTTCCACTCTTATCTCATCGTACGATTCGTTGTATTTCATCTTCAAAATTCTATCGATTTCTTCCTTATCTTTCTCTGTATAAACCAAAGCAACGAGAAAAGTGTCCTTGTGCTTCTTCCTGTATTCTTTAAGTACATCAAAAGGATCGATGAAGTCGTATTCACCGAAAAGGATTATTATCTTTTTATCCCTTGGGAATTTAAGTTTAATTCTAAGATCATCTTTACTCTCTTTTACAGCGATCTTTGGATAAACTGGAAATTCCACAAGATATATTTTCTCTTCTGGATAATAACTCTTCATGAATTCAACCTGTTCAGGTAAGAAATTCACGATGGCATCCCAATCAAATTTCCAAAATATACTGTTTTTTGGTTTTGGAATGTTATCATGGTTTATCAGAACCGTTTTTGCTTTTTCCTTTATCTTCGGAAATATCTCGAGAAGTTGTTGCATCGACAGCATTCCCAAATCCTCGGCGACAAACACGTTGTATCCTTCCTCAAGAGCCAAAATTATGGGCTTTATATTCAGTGGGGGAAGATTTTTGAACTTTTTCCCTTGAAGCGTGTAGCATCTTTCAACGAATTCTTCATCTTCAACATTCAGATTGAAACCGTGTGGTGTTTCCCTGTAATGTGTTAGAACTTTTATCCTATAGCCATTCTCCACCAACCAGTTCACCACTGGAGTTGCATGCCTTGTTACCCCTCCGTCTGTATTCCATGAGCTCATGAAAATGATTCCTTTTATCTTATCCATCTTCCCCATACCTTACCTCCTCTTCCGGTGATGTCTTTTGAGTATCCTAAACAACGAGAATACTATTAAGAACGAAAGTATTGAAAGTGATATAAGGATTATCGGGGATTCAGGTGATTTTAACCCAAGGAAGATAAGAGAATATATTCCAAGAGCTACAAGGAATATCGATACAAAGAAAACGTAAAAATCTATGTACATCATTCAACACTCTCCAGTTCCCAGGTTGGAAGTTTCCCTGCTTTATGACACGCAACCCTATGCTCGCTGTCCTCACCCACCTTCAGAAGTTTAGGTTTCTCGGTCCAGCATTTATCATCAACGAAAGGGCAAAAGAAAGCATATCTACATCCAGATATTCTCATGATTTCACTTTCCCAAACTTCTTTTTGTATGTTGTACTTCGGCAAAAGTTCTCTCTTCATAATAGCGAGCTTCTTGTCTGCAACAGGAGATGCTAGGATTAAAGAGCGAGTGTAAGGATGCATCGGATTTCCTATTACCGATTCCGGGGAACCGATTTCAACGATTCTACCTCTCAGCATGACTGCGATTCTTCCGCCATTGTGGGAAAAGTACCGCGCAACTCCTATATCATGCGATATCATTACTATCGTAATTCCTGTTCTTTCATTCAATTCTATGAGGAGTTTCACAATCGCAGCTCTGAAGGACATATCTATCATACTGACTATTTCATCAGCCAGTATTATTTCAGGTTTTGGGATCAACGCACGTGCGATCGCAAGTCGTTGAAGTCCCCCTCCTGAAAGATGGCGGGGGTATTTGTTGAAAAAAAACTCCGGTGGAACTATGCCAACAGATTTTAAAAGTTCTGCCACCCTCTCTTCAAGTGATTCGATGTTATCTTCATGCCTTTTCAGAGGATCTGCAAGGACATCAAAAATTGTCCGAGATGGATTTATCGAAGCGTAAGGATTTTGATGAATGTATTGAACTTTCGGTCTTAATTTTCTGAATTCACGTGATTTCAACTTCGTTATATCTTCTCCGAACCAGATCACGGCCCCTTCGGTTGGTACATCAAGACCGGCGGCTATCCTAGCGAGTGTCGTCTTTCCCGATCCACTCTCCCCTATTATAGACAATCTCTCACCTTTTAATACGTTCAGATCTATATTTTCGAGAGCGTAGAAAGGGAATGACTTTTTGAAAAATCTTCTCTTCACAAAAACTTTGCTGACATTCTTAAGGGACATGACGATCTCATTCTTCATACAGCCAGCACCTCACATAGTGATCTTCATCTACTTTGAAAAGAGGAGGAGATTCTTTGGAACATCTATCCATCTTGAAAGGACACCTTGGATGAAAAACGCACCCTTTTGGAGGATTCAAAAGACTTGGCGGTTCTCCAGGAATCGGCTTTATCTTTTCAACGCTTCCAACAACTAACATCAGAGACGAAACCAGCGCTTTGGTATATGGATGTTTTGGATCACCTATCACATCCTCTGTTCTTCCTCTCTCCATGAGATTTCCTCCGTATATGACACCCATGTAATCTGCCAATTCGGCTGCAACTGGAAGATCGTGTGTGACGAATATCATGGTTATTTTCAATTTGCTGTGAATTTCATCTAGGACTCTTATCAACCTCGCCTGAGTTAAAACGTCCAAAGCGGAAGTTGGTTCATCGAGTATCAAAATTCTTGGATCGAACAACAAAGATAGCGCAATCAACGTTCTCTGTCTCATTCCACCCGATAACTCGTGTGGAAAGGATCTCAGGACTCTGTCTCCATCTAACCCCATCATATCCAAAAGGTTCGATGCTTTATCCCAGATCTCCTTGATTTTCCAGTTGTATCCATGGTCTTCAACCGTATCCACGAAGTGATCAAAGACCCTTATCGTCGGATTGAGTGCGTTTTGAACCGCTTGAGGCACAAGTGCGATTTCACTCCACCTCAGTTTTCTCAACTCTTCTTCTTTTATCTCCATCAAGTTTACGTAATCTCCATTATTTCTTCTGTAATAAACGTTGCCACCGATTATCCTTCCATTTGGAGGCAGGGATCTTGTCATCGCTTCGAGTATCGTGGATTTCCCAGATGCACTCTCACCCACTATGGCGGTTATGCTTCCTTCTTCCATATCCAGATTGATGTCCACAGCCGCTTTTATACTACCTTCTCTGACCAGATAAATTGCACTTAAATTCTCTATTCTTAGGATCTTGGAGTCATTCAAACTTTTCCCCTCCGTGTTATTCGTAAGTTCTCAATTTTGGATTGAATATTTCTTCGACGCCATAGGATAGTAGAGTACATCCTATGAGCATTAAAACTATAAAGAATATTATTGACAGTGGGTAATGTATAGCAAAAGGAAGATATATGGAACCAGTTTGTGTGACGGCTATGTTCAGCATGGCTCCCCAATGGCATGGGTTGAACTTCAAAAGGCCTAAAAACATCAAACCCTGACTGGCTCCTACAGAGTATTTGATCATGTTCACAAATTGCATGAATATATAGGGCATGAGGTGAGGTGTTATCTCCTTGAAGATTATGTGCGGTTTTGGCATCTCCAAAAGCTCGGCAGCTTCGACGAATTCCATGGACCTTATCGAATAAACTCTTGCTCTTATCATCTTCGCAGGACCTGCCCACATCCATATGGACATGAGAAAGGCTGCGAAAACTATACTGACGTTTTTGAATATAGCTGCCATCAACAACATTGCTGGAAACGATGGGACAGTCATGAAAACATCTATTATACCGTTTACCACCCTTCCAAAGATTCCTTTGAGATACCCGGCTGTTATTCCTATCGATACTGCCATCAGAATAGCAAAGATACTTGGAAGAAACGCTAGAACCAAAACACTCCAAGTTCCATGCACTATCTGAGCGAATATGTCTATGCCGAAATAGTCGGTTCCAAGTATGTGTTCTTTCGATGGGGGGAGAAATCTTTTACTGATATCACTTTCCATGTTCAATGGAACGATCAGTGGTCCAAATATACCCATGATGAAAAATCCAGTTAGTATTATTAAACCCAGTAACGATTTTCTGTTCATGAGCACAGGACGTACGTACGTTGTATAAACTTTTTTAAGTTTTTTCCTGCCATCACCTTTGTTTCTACCTTTTTCCATACTCACTTCCATGCTCATCTCTCCCTAGCTCTTGGATCCACAAGAGGATATATGAGTTCTATGAAGAACATGGCGATCAAAACCGCAAGAATTTGAACAGTGAAAAGGCCTACAATCAATGGATAATCCCTCATTCCAAGAGCTGTTCCAAATTGATAACCTATCCCTGGATATCTAAAGATAGTTTCGGCAAGAGTAGCTCCTCCGAATAGAAAACCAACGGATGCCGCTAGATTGGTTATTAAGGGTAGTATAGCAGGCTTTCTCACGTATTTTCTGGATATTGTCTTGTTTTTCAGGCCTCTCATAACTGCGAAGTTGACGAAATCTTCCTGTATCACCGAAACAGCAGAATTTCTCATCCCCAGAATGTATATAGCTATATTTTCAGCAGATAAAGCTATCACTGGTCCTATGGCGTGATACAGAACACTTCCTATGAATTCAGGTGTGAAACCAGGATCTATCCACTCGGAATAGGCTCCTCCAAGTGGTATCAATTTGAACTTGACTCCCAAAAAGATCAATATGAATACCGCCATGACGAAACTTGGAAAGGAGCTAAGCACTATTCCGAGTGAAAAGATCGAGGTGTCGGACGCCTTTCCTCTTTTCCAAGCGGCATGAGATCCAAGATATATACCTATCATGTATGCCAGGAAAAGAGAAATTGAGCCTATGAATATAGTCCAAGGGATGGACTTTGCAACGATTTTATTTATGCTTTCCCTGTAAACTATGGATTCACCCAGGTTTCCTTTCAAAAGATTGGCGAAGTATTCAACATATCTTATCCAAATAGGCTTGGTTGGATCCCATGCTAAACTTTCCTGGGCCATCTTGTATGCTTCCTCAAACTTTATGTTCCACTGTTGCATGTACATCGTGGCGAGGACATAAGCTGGATCACCTGGCATGAGGTGGACCAAAATGAATGTCAAAGATAAAGCGGCCCAGACGAACAAAATAAAAATTCCGAATTTTTTCAGGACGTGTTTTAAACTCATTCTTCACCACCCAGTTCCAATTCATTTTGAGGAAACAATGGGAGGTAGCGCGAGCTACCTCCCATTCAGAGTGGTTATTTAACAGGTTTCAATTGACCGGTGCTGAGCATGTAAACGTAGAATCTTTCGATTCCTCCAGGACAGAGCGTCCAAAGTGGGCTCTTGGGATCAGGCCATCCAGTTACTCTTGTGCCGTCGTTGTAGTAAATCATGATTCTCTTTTCAAGGAACGGTATGAAGACGAGGTTTTCGTTGGTTATGTACGCAAGTTTTTCAACTATTTCTTTGGCTTTTTCTTTACTCGTTTGATAGATCAATTCCCTTGCAAGTTTTCTAGGATTCAGTGGTCCCCATGGTGTATCGTAGTTTTTATCTGCTGGGAACTCCGTTACATTCGCTATATATCCGTTTTCTCCATAAATTCTGTCATATCCTGCCCAAGGTTCACCAGCACCCCACCAAGCCGCTCCAAATTCTATTGCCACATCGAATTCTCCTCCTCTGAGCCTCGTTCCGTATATCTCGTTTGGTATCAATTCAGCTTCTGCTTTGAAACCGAACTTCTTGTACTGCTCAGCTATTTCTTTTGCCGCCATGACCCAATCGCTTGAACCTGCAGGCGCTGCGATCTTGAATTCTACCAGTTCACCGTCTGGTGTTCTCCAGAAACCATCTGCTCCTTTGGTGTAACCAGCTGATTTCAGGATTTCTTCAGCTTTCTCTGGGTCGTATGGATATTTTGTCAGTTTGGAAAGAAGTTCATCTGAAAGCCAAGTTTTTTCGAATGTTTTGAGAATTCCGTGAGCGTAGACGTCTTCATCTGCTCCGTAAGGATAGCATATCTCTCTCACCTTTTTCCTGTTGAGAGCGTATACCATCGCTTTTCTGAGATTTATATCCTGGAACAGCTTTTTCCTGAAATTGAATGCTACAACGAATTCTCCAAGATCGGATGGAAGTGCGAGTTTTATATTCGGGTTGGTCTTCATGATCTGTTCTGCCATTTCCTTGGTAGATGCAGCATGGTTTCCATCCAGTTTACCTTGCATGAGCATGGCCCAGCACGCTTCGTTGGAAGACCATCTGTAAACTACCACTTTGGGAACAAGAGTCGTCTTAGCGAGGAAATGATACGGATTCTTCTCGAATATCATGACATCTTGTCTGATCCTAGTTGGAACGTACGCGCCATCGCAAACGAGTTTTCCAAGTTCTTCCCAAGGTTTGAACTTCTGAAGTTCATCTCCCAGAACGTCTAACTTTTCAGATAGCTTCTCATTCAGTTCATCTGGTACGCTCTTTCCTTCCGATGTGTACGAGTATATCTCGTCTCTAATCTTTGCTACTTCTTTAGCTTTGTCGAGGAACTTTCCATACAAGCTCTTGGGAGCAAGGCTCAGTGCGACATCTGTCAGTATCCGCAATTTTTGAGGTGGTGTCATTTCTCTCTTCGTCACGAACAAAACTGTTTTGTCATCGACTTTACCAACTGTATGGATGAAATCCCAACTGCCCCACATAGCTTTTGTCAGGTAATAACCTGTTATTATGTCATCTGCAGTTACATCTTCACCGTTACTCCACTTCGCATCGTCTCTTATTTTGACTTTCATAACGTTTCCAAAAGCTTCCCATTCCTCAGCCAACCTTGGTAACCATTCACCACTTCCGGGAACGTAATAAGCGAATGGTTCATTGGAGAGCCACCAAGCTACACCCACGCCTCCTGGTAGGAAAGGATTTCCATGGTAGGGATAAGGCCATCCCGCTGCGATGTTGAATGTTACTTCACCAGCGTAGGCCACACCAGCCATTACCAAAACAGCTAGTAAAACTACCACCAATCGACGCATTTTAACACCCCCTGTTTATGAAAGTAACCCCTTGGTTGCAGAATTCATTTCGTACTCTTTCTTTTTATAAATTGAGTGAAAACGAGCGTTCGAACGGGATGAATGATTGTCTTTGTTAAAAGTTCATGTAAACGCTTACATGCCAACGCTCCCATTTCATATTTGAAAACTCTCAATGTCGTAAGAGGTGGATCAAAGCTTGCGGCGTCTACTATATCATCGAATCCTATGACCGATACATCCTCAGGTATCCTCAATCCCAATTCTTTCAACCTTTTCATAACCCATAAAGCAATGGTATCGTTTGAAGTGAATATAGCTTCAGGCTTTCCATAAGATTTCAACATTATGTCCACTATTCTTCTTGTACCCTCTTCAGTATCATCACATTCATAAAATCTCGGCATCAGGCCAGCTTTTTCCATGGCATCTTTGTAACCTTCGTATCTACTTTTAAATCCATATGGCTTAAGAGGTCCATGAATATGAACGATCCTTTTGAATCCTTTTTTGATAAGGTAATTAACAGCATAAAGTGCTCCATCGTAGCCATCACTTATCACGCAATCCACTCTTTCTCCAGGTATGTAATGATCAACAAGAACAAAAGGTTTCTTCAACGCTTTAACCTCTTTAACAATATCCTTTGTTATATCACCACCTACGAAGATAAAACCATCGGATGAATCATATTCAAAATCTTCTAATTTTTTTAAAGTAATTTTCATTCCGAGTTTTTCGCAATTTTCCTCTATAGACTTGAAAATCACACTATAAAACTCACCAACAATTCTTTTCTGAAGAGGTTTAAGGATTCTTTCACTAGCATAAACAGTGATTTGATAGGTTTTCTTTTTTGAAGCAAGAATTTTCGCTGAAATCTCTGGTTTGTATCTCAGCTCTTCTATAGCTCTCCAAACCTTGTATCTCGTTTGTTCTGAAACATATCCGGAGCCGTTTATGACCCTTGATACAGTTGCTATAGAAACCCCTGCAAGCTTTGCGACGTCTTTCACAGTAGGCATTGACTCCACCTCTATGTGTAAACGTTTACCTAAAATCATGAAACCATTTGAAATGGAAAAATTTCAAGGAGGATTTTTCCAGAAAAATGCTGATATGAATCAAATATTTCAGATAAGAAGCGATTATTGATTTGGTTTTTAATATTTCTTTCTTTTTGTTTAAAAAACGTTCAAATGAATACAAAGAACAGGAAAGCTCAAATTTCCCGGAAGTTCAGATACGAGATTGTATAATTTATACAAGCAGTTCCCCACCGGAGGTGAGCAGTATGAAAAAAGCGTTTCTGGTCATTCTCATCGTTTCTCTGGTAACTCTCTCCCTTTCAGTCACTCTCAACATGATTCAGGTGTTCACGAGTCCTGAGAGAACCAAGATACTCGAAACGATCATAAAGAAATTCGAGGAAAAGAACCCTGGAGTCAAAATTAACCTGATTTCTCCACCTTACGAGACAGCTTATCAGAAGATATACACTATGGTATCAACAAGACAGCCTTTGGACATCGTGGAAGTAGGGGATTGGTCTTTAAGCGCTCTTGCCAGTATGGGAGGACTCGAGAACCTGGAAAAGTACATAGAGAAATGGGATGGGAAAGATCATCTGATACCAGGTATTCTGGAAGCTGCAAGGACCTATAAAAACACCGCCTACCTTCTTCCAAATGCGGTTTACGTGAAAACACTCTTCTACAGAACGGATGTCCTTGAAAAATACGGTATAAAAGAACCTCCAAAGACAGTATTCGAGATGTACGGTATGGCACGATATCTGACAAGACCGGAGATCAATCAATATGGATACACATTCAGGGGGAAAGGCTTCCCGACAGCTTTCATAGATCTTATCGTGACATCATTCTTTGATGATATCGATCCCAACAACATGTATCTCACAAAAGACGGAAAGATCATTTGGGAAGACCCAAGGGCAAAACTAGGTTTGGAATTGTATGTAAGGCTCTACAGAGACACCGCCCCTAAAGATTCGATAAACTGGGGTTTCGATGAACAGGTGAACGCTTTCTCTTCCGGAATCACACCCCTTCTCTATCAAGATCCAGATACCCTGGGATTGTTGAAAGATAGCCTTGCACCCGAGAAATTTGCGACGGCTCCACTTCCCGTTGGTCCTTCTGGGAAAGCATATCCAACCTTCGGCTTTGCAGGATGGGGAATTGTGAGCTATTCGAAGCATAAAGACCTTGCATGGAAATTCATAGAATTCTTCAACAGCCCTGAAATAAACGCGTATTGGTGTAAAGAGTACGGAGCACTGCCAGTCGATAAAAGAGTCTACGAAATGGATCCATACTTCAGCTCTGAGAAGTTCTACGGTTGGAAATACATGTTCGATCATCCTGAGACATATCAATTCACAGCTTACCCACTATGGAATGAAAGATGGAGCGAGTGGAATCAGTTCCAGCAGGATACCATGCAGAAGGTCCTTCTTGGTAAGATGACGATAGATGATGTTCTGAAAAAATGGGCAGAGTTCTGGAAAGAAGCTGGGATAAAATGAAATCCACGCCGCACCGTGCGGCGTGGTTCTTCTTTTTCATGGTGCTTCCCGTGATCTCCATCGTATCCTTCCTCGTGGTTTATCCCACGATAAAAGGAGTTGTGATGTCCTTTCAGAATTACACGGTTTTCACCTTCTGGAGAGTAAGGTTTGTGGGCTTGAAAAACTACATTGAAATCTTCACAGATCCTGATTTTCTCCACGTTTTATTCAACACGCTGATATGGATAGCGGGTTCCGTCACGTTTCAGCTGATCTTGGGGTTCATTTTGGCTCTTCTTCTGTGGAGTCCTTTCAAAGGAAGAGGAATATATGCAGGATTCGTTTTCTATCCTTGGGCTCTATCGGGTTTCGCCATAGGTCTTGTTTGGTCCTGGCTTTTAAACGGAACTTTCGGAATAGTTAACGATGTCCTGAAGAAATTGCACTTGATAAGTGAAAACATTCATTTCCTCTCGGATCCAAACTATGCGATGTTCTCAGTGATTCTGATAAACATATGGTACGGTATACCATTCTTTGCGATAATGATCCTTGCCGCTCTTCAATCCATACCGAAGGAAGTGATGGAATCTGCGATGATAGATGGAGCAGGACCTTTAAAAAGGCTTTTCAGTATCGTCATACCTTACATAAAGCCGACTCTTCTGAGTTCTGTGCTTTTAAGAATAATATGGGTGATGAATTTTCCAGATATAATCTATGGAACGACAAGAGGTGGCCCTGCTGGTAGCACGAACATTCTCCCCGTTTACATGATAAACATCGTCTTCTACGAAACTAACTTCAGCAAGGCATCTGCCGTTGGGGTCATCATAATAACTATCCTACTGGTGTACACACTGTTCTATTTGAAATTAACTTCGTACGGGGAGATGGAATTTTGAAGAAGCACAAAATTCTCCTCAGAGCACTCAGATTTCTCCTTCTCTCCATATATTTGATCTTTGCAATCTTTCCTTTGTTCTGGATATTCATGACATCATTAAAGCCATCGGAAGAAGTGTATTCTTACCCAATAAAGTATTTCCCATCATCTCCCACATTATCTGCCTATAAATACCTTTTCTCATTTGCGAATTTCTCAAGATATTTCCTAAACAGCACGATCGTCTCACTATCGGCCTCGGCGGTTTCCACGTTTTTCTCATTGCTCGCAGGTTATGTCCTTGCAAGGCACAAAACAAGATCGGTTTACTGGATACTCTTGTTCTTGTTCTTCGCTCAGATGATACCAGCTTATCTCATCATGATTCCACAGTACGTTATGTTCTCAAGGTTTGGATTGATAGACAAGCTTTTAGGAGTAACGATAGTTTACGTTGGCATAGGATGCGCTTTTTCAACTATCATGTCGAGGGGATTCTTTTTGAGAGTACCAAGAGAGCTAGAAGAAGCAGCTCTCATAGATGGATGTGGCAGATTGAAAGCCCTTTTCAAAATAACCGTTCCAATCATGTTACCAGGGATATCTGCTATCTTCAGTTTTTCCTTCGTCAATACCTGGAACGAGCTGTTCATAGCGGCTCTTTTCTTGAACAGTGATAACAAACTAACAGTCCCGGTGGCTCTGTACTCCTTCATATCCAAAGCGGGTATAAAATGGAACGTTCTGAGTGCAGGGCTTGTAGTGGCTCTGCTTCCCACCATTCTCGTTTTTGCGATCGCTCAGAAGTACATCATAGCTGGATTAACACAAGGTGCATTGAA
>CAZANP010000035.1:0-18204 GCA_964486555.1 uncultured Thermotoga sp.
GACAAAGGGTTCAGACCATTTTTCCGCTCCTTTCAGCTTTCTCGCACCCATTATGACCACATCATCAGCTTTCCTCTCACCACTTCCTTCGAACCAGCAGGCAAGAAGATCTCCATTTGGAAGCACCAGAATGGATGGAGCATGGACGTGTCTGTCAACCAATGGAAAGATCTCCTCCACCTTGAAGAACGCCCCTTGGGCTATCAGAATCATCCCCAACCCTAGAAGTAGAAGACTCAGAAACGACCTTTTCATCTAAATCCCCCCCGATGCTGAATTCCTTCAACCGGAGTATCCGAAGAGACGTGGTAAGAACAGGACGAAATCCGGCCAGAAGGTTATGACCATCAAAGCGGCCACCTCAATGGGTATCCAGTAGACTATCATCTCCTTGAACACTTCACGAAGGGGTGTTCCACTCAACGCACTCGTTATGTAACCTGTCTGACCGTATGGAGGTGTATCCAAAGCCATCATTAGGTTGACGGTCGTTATGATTCCAAAATGCACAGGATCTATTCCCGCTGCCTGAACGAGAGGGAATATCATAGGAATGACAACGAGCTGGATTATCGAAACGTCTATGAACATACCGAGGATGAAATAGAGAAGATTTATACTCAAAAGGAGCAGGATTTTATTCGAAAGCATACCGGATTCTATGAATATCCTGGTTAGTTGTTCTGCCACATGTTCTCTTGCGACAACGTAAGTCACGATGTAGGCCGATGCCACTATGAAGCTTATATATCCAACAGATTCAGCACTCTTGATGAGAATCTTGTAAAGCTTTTTCCATCCGAGGCTTTTATAAATCAAAAAGCTTATGATTATCACGTAACCCGCTACTATTGCCGCAGCTTCAGTTGCAGTGAAGACACCCCCGTATATTCCTATGAGCAATATCGCTGGAGCTAAAAGAGCGGGAAGTGAATTCCAGAACGCTTTCAGAAGCACAGGAAACGGCACTTTCTCTCCCTTTGGATAGTTACGAACTCGCGAGAGAACGTAAACCATCACCATCTCGAAGAAACCTAAAAGCAATCCTGGTAGGAAACCGGCAAGGAATAGGTAGCCAAGTGAAACACCTGTGAGCATTGAATATATCACCATAGGTATACTTGGTGGAATGATGGGACCTATCGTAGCCGATGCAGCAGTGACGGCACATGCGAATTTCCCATCGTATCCTGCATCCATCATGGCCTTTATCTCGATATTTCCGATACCGGAAACATCGGCTATTTCGGACCCACTCATACCCGCAAATATGATACTCGCAACGATGTTTGCGTATCCCAGTCCCCCTCTGACTCCCCCCATGGCTTTTTGAATGAAATCGAAGAGTTTCTTGGTGATGTCAGTATCGTTCATGACGTTGGCGGTGAAAATGAAAAGCGGAACGGCTATGAGGACATCCTGAGCCGAAAAATGTATCACGAGTATGTCTATGAGGTTTGAAAGATCAAGCCCCGTGACGAGAAAGTACAGGATACCACCTGCTATCATTCCAAAAACAATGGGGTAACCCAGCAGGAACATCAACCCGAATGTTAGAAGAAAGACTGTCAGAGCCATGGTTTCTCCTCCGTTTTCATGGGTTTTCCTGTGAAGAGCTCGCGAAACTCGTAGTACAGAAAAACGATGTTATGACCAATCACGAATATGAGAAACAGTGGGAGACACAGCACAAGATAGGTCCAGGGTATTCCTAAAACTTCAGAACGTATCATGTGATACCAAAAGGCTTGCCGAAATACCGGCTTCAGAGAGATGGAAAAAAGAACAACCATCAGGAGGTCAAAGACTATGTCTATCACAAGTTGCATTTTCCTGGGGAGTTTTTCGTATATTATGTTGAAACGTATATGATCGCGGTACCTGTGAGCAAACGCCGCACCGAGTAGGACGGTCCATGCAAAGGAATACAGTGTTATTTCATACAATTGGGGTGATGGCATTCTGAAAATGTATCTGAGCCACACCTGAAAGAACATGGTCACAAAAACGGCGAAGAGGAACATGGAAGAAAGATGGATTTCCACAACGTCCACTATAACTTTGATCAGCTTTTTCAAAAACCTCATATACGTGTTCACTCCTTGAGGTGGGAATTTAAAAGCGAGGTGGGAATCTTCCCACCTCGCTCATTTTCATCACATGTTCTGGATCTTCTTGTACATTCCCTCTCCCCAGAGCTTGTCGAATTCGGGTTGGTTGTAGTATTCGAGAGCATGTTTCATGAAGGCTTCTTTGTCTGGAACGATGATCTCCATACCGTATTCCTCTTTGAAGAGCTTTAAGAGTTTTGCTTCCTGCTCTAATACCATCTCGTTCATGTAATATCTCGCAACGGTCATCGCTTTCTTTATGTACACTCTGTATTCTTCGGGCATACTCTGCCAGAGTTTCTCGTTGATAACGGGACATATCATTCCTATCTGATGGTCTGTAAGAACGATATAGTGTGTAACTTCAACGAATTTTGCTGCCAGGTCCGTTGGGAGTGGATTGTCCTGACCATCTATGGTTCCAGTCTTGAGAGCAAGGTAAACCTCACCAAAGCCCATGGGTGTTGGAGTTGCACCGAGGGCTCTTCCCATATCCAGGAAGGTCTTGTTGTTGGGCATTCTCAGTTTTATTCCTTTGAGGTCTTCTGGTTTTCTAACAGGACCAGCTTTTTTAGTGAGGTTCAATTCTCTAGTTCCAAGATACCATACATCGAGAACCCTGAGCCCTGTCTTTTTCGCCAGTTTGTCGAAGAGATCCTGCACCATCTTGCTCGTCATGACACGGTACATGTGGTCGAGGTCCCGAAAGACGTAGGCTGCTTCGAAGACACCGAATTCTGGCATACCACCAAGATCAGCGAACCAAGAAGGCGAGCCATCTCCAGCCATCTCCAGGTCTCCTCTCATGACGGCGAGAAGTGCTGTTTTCTGATCTCCAAGCTGTCCCGAATGGTACACTTCGACCTTTATCTTGCCGCCACTCAATTCCTCAACGATTTCTGCAAATTTCTTCATCGCGAGAACCTGAGGTTGTGTGGGCGCTGCAACCGTGTTGAATCTCAGAATGTAATCAGGTTTGACTTCCTCTGCGAAGATGAAGGCACCTACAAGGAGTACTAGTGCTAGAACCAGAATCCCCTTTCTCACAATGAACACCTCCCCCGCTGGGATGTACTCAATCGTTTGCGTCCAGACCTATGTTATCATCGAATTGCCAAAATGTCAAGCATAGAGTATAATAAGCTTATAAGAGCACATAGAATGAGAAATAACTTGATTTCAAATTATAGCAATCGTTTGAGGAGGAAAGGTAATGAAGCCAACTCTTAAAATGATCGCTCAAGCCCTGGGAGTGCACCCCTCCACAGTCTCCAGGGCTTTGAGTGGAAAACCGGGTGTAAGTGAGGAGTTGAGATCCAGAATAATAAAGCTTGCTCAGGAGATGGGGTATCTACCCGACTCCAGAGCACGTTCTCTAAGGCAAGGCCAAACCAAAATCATAGGGATAGTGATACCGGACATGGGAAATCCCTTTTTCTCCTACGCCTTTTCGGCCATGGAGAGGGTGTTGTTTCCCCTTGGATACAGTTTCTTCTTGTGCGTTACGGAAGAAGACAACGAAAAAGAGAGGGTTTTACTTGAAAAGCTCATTTCCTACAAAGTGGATGGTATTTTAGCTGCACCTGTTGACCGTGTGAAGAACACAAAGCTTTACAGAGAGGTGCAGAAACGTGGAATTCCCGTTGTGTTCTTCGACAGAAGACTTGTGACCATAGACACGCCGTACGTTGTGATAGATAACAGGGGCGCTGTCACCACACTGATCGATTACCTCTGGAAAAAAGGGCACAGAACCCTAGGTGTTGTGACACTTCACAAGGAATCCTACACCGGTATGGAGAGATTCGAAGCTGCGATGAAACGCGCAAAAGAACTCGGAATGGAGATCAAGGATGAATGGGTGAAAGATGGTATGTCAACTGAAATGGGAGCATACAGAGTGACTCTGGACCTCTTCAAAAATGGTGAGCTTCCCTCAGCTCTCTTTGTCTGTAACAACGTCATGGCTTTAGGAGTTCTGAAAGCGTTGAAAGAACTGAAAGTCAAGATCCCGGAGGATATATCCCTGGTGACCTTTGACGATTCTTTCTGGAACCAGATCTTTGAACCTCCCATCACGTGCGTGGCACAGGATCCAGAACAACTCGGCATGATAGCTGCAACGATGATGCTCGATCGTATACGCTACCCTGAGAAAAAACTCAGCGGTGTGGTTTTGAAAACGCATTTCATAGAGAGAGAGTCTGTCAAGGATCTTTCAGGAAAAGGTTAAGGGGATGAAACGTAAGGTATTCCATCCTCATCCAGTTTTATCTTCCTTTTCTTCTCAAATGATTTTTCCGTGATGGTGGGGTCCCTACTTTCTGCCATTTATGTAAACACTCAAATCCGTTGGGGAATTTAAGGTTCCTGCACCGGCTTCGAAGTGTAAAGTCAGGGTTCTGATTTCGGAGTTTTCAGGCAGGAGATTCTTAACTCTGTACTCCGGAAAGCCAGATCCTTCAAACTAGATAAGCTGAGCAAGGTAATGCTGAGGAAGCTCGAAGCTTTTGATATCGTGAAACGGAGAATTCTCGTTTTTCACGATGAAACCACAAGATGAATGAATCGCCACTTTATGAAAACGCTCCTATTGGTATCGGTACACGTATTTCATTCACCTGCTCACAGAATCCGAGGAATGCGACCATCGCGATTGAAATTAAAAAGAGTAAAATTCTTTGAACCTCTCATTCTGGTTCACGTGTCAAAAAGTTATGGATGCACAATTCACGAATTTGATATGAGAATTAAAACTGCTTTAAAGCTAAAAACCACTCGTGTTCATGAGCTATCCCTAAAATATATTCAGAAGTACAGATCGTTTAGGAAAGGGGATGAGCCTCGTTGATCTTCGAGACGAAATTCACTCTGAAAAGCTTTGTGCAGCTTTTCAAGAGTTTGGGACAGAACGAGTACAGAGACTTCATCCTTCATTCCTTTCAAGTAGCGAAGATCTCTTCTTTGATAGCTAAAAGGCTTGGATTCACGAACTGGGGAAGGGTCTATCTTTTAGGATTGCTTCACGATATAGGATTTCTTCTCAGAGATCTGAAGGATACCACCCGGCACATTCTGGTGGAGTCCTTGGATACGGAAAGGACGATAGAAAGGTACGATTTAAAAAACATCCATCCCGCCATATCTTACCTTCTCTTGAAAAACACGAAATTCTTCGGTGAAGAGGAATTGACACCGGTCCTTTACCATCATGAGAATCCAGGCGGAGGCAGTGCTATGGAACCGTTCACAACCATCCTCAGGCTAGCCGATTCCATATCGAGAAACCTCACAAGGATTCGTAGATTCGACGATTACGCCATCGTCCTTCCAGAGGTTTGGCGTAAGGTTAAGGAAAGAAAAGATGTTCCCGAATCTGTCAAGAAGATAACGCTCGAGATATTGGAAGATTACATGTTGGTTGAACAGCTTCTCGATGACAACCCACATTTTGAAATCTTCTCGGGCTTTTTCGATCAGGTGATAGACATAGACACCTTCATAGAGTTTGCAAAGATCATATCTCTCATACTGGGAACAAGAAGCATATTTACAAGGAATCATCTATCGCTGGTTGCGAGGACTTCCGAAGCCATAGCACGATCCATGCTGGGAACACTCGATGGGAAAGTCATGAAACTTGCAGGTTTCGTGCACGACGTGGGAAAGATCAAAACCCCTCTCAGCATACTCCACAAGAAGGGAAGATTGACCGATGAGGAATGGATATTGATGCAGAAACACGTTGTGGATACCGTTCATATCCTCCAAGAAGCCGATCTGAGGTTTCTGGCAGTGATATGCGGTGCTCATCACGAAAGGCTGGATGGCTCCGGTTATCCAATGGGACTGGTTGATGATCAGATGTTCATATATCAAAAAATTCTGCAAGTTGCGGACGTGTACAGTGCACTCATCGAGAGAAGACCTTACAGAAGAGCAGTGTCCTATAGGGAAGCACTCGATATAGTGAAGGAAGAGGTTGAAAAGGGCAGACTCGATGAGAAAGTTTTCATCGAGCTCAAAAATGTCGTTTTGAGTGATCCAACCCTCATGCGCGCGAGGTATTCTGACGTTCTAAGAGATTTCTTTGGAGATCATTACAGAGAAATAGCGGAAATTCTGAAAGATATCCTTTGGAGTCGCTGATCCTTTAAGGTAATATAGATCATGAAAACGATGAGGAGGTGAAGTTATGAAGTTTCGTGGCATATTCCCGGCAGTTCTGGTTCCATTCACCGAGGAAGGAAAGATAGATTTCAGGGTTTGGGAGAGATACATCGATTTCCTCATATCAAAAGGAGTTCACGGATTGTTCCTTCTTGGAACCAACGGGGAGGGGCCTCTTCTAAGTTTTGAAGAGAAAAAGGAACTTTTAAAAACAGCTATCGATGTCGTTGGAAAAAGGGTGCCGGTGATCTCCCAAGTTGGTGGGATCTCAACGGAAGAGGTTGTGAAACTGGCCAGGTTTTCTGCAGAGATAGGTGTGGATGCCGTTGCAGCCCTTGCTCATTATTACTTCAAGCTCAACGATGAATCTCTGCTCAATTATTTCAGCAGTATCGCTTCTTCCGTATCCCCCACGCCGTTTTTCATCTACAACATACCCCAGTACACAGGAAATCCTGTTAAAGATACTGTGATCGGTAAAATGAAGGAAAAGCATGAGAACTTCATCGGGATAAAGGATAGCGAACAATCCCTTTTGAGGATCATGAGTTACAAAATAAAATTCGGCGACGATTTCGTGGTCATGACGGGAACGGATTCCCTGATAGCTCCCTCCATTTTGATGGGAGCGGATGGTGCTGTGAGTGCCATTGGAGACGTGTTCCCCGAATTCTGTGTGAGACTATACGAAGCTTCAGTAAAAAAAGATGTTGAAATGGCCAAAAGGATGCAGTACAAGCTTTTGGTTTTGAGGAGTTTCACGAAGAGCATGGTGGATTCCAGAGCCGTTTTGAAATACATCCTGCAGAAGCGGGGAGTTTTTGAAAACTCGATCGTGAGATCTCCCCTTGGAAACCTTTCTGAGGAAGAGAAGAGAGTCATCGATGAGAAACTCGTTATAAACAACGAGACCGGCGATTTTCAAATAAGAGGTGAAACACGATGAGGAGGGTTCTCATCGCAACCAGGACTTTTGGAAAGTACACCGACGAGCCCATAAATTACCTAAAAGACAACGGTTTTGAAATCGTGAGATACGAGAAAGGAGACATCTCCGAATATTTGAAGAACGTGGATGCTCTTATAATAGGTACACATCCCACGATAACGGGTGAGATGATAGAAAACTCTTCTCTTCAAATCATCGCAAGGCACGGTGTGGGGATCGATAACGTGGATGTTGAGACGGCAACGAAAAAGGGAATTCCTGTTACCATAACTTATGGAGCGAACGCCGTATCGGTCGCGGAACTCACGATAGCCTTCATGTTCGCTTTGGCGAAAAAGATCATAAAAGCTCATCGTAGCGTTCTTGAGGAGAATTCCTGGCCCAGCATCGTAGGTATGGAGCTTTGTGGAAAAACACTTGGTCTTCTCGGATTCGGAGCGGTGGGGAGAGAGGTCGCAAAAAGAGCCGTTGCCCTTTCCATGAGAGTCATAGCGTACGATCCTTACGTCAACAAGGAAGAGATGGAGAAGATGGGAGTTACACCCGTTGAATTCGAGAAGATTCTCAAAGAGAGTGACTTTGTATCCATCCATGTTCCTCTCACCGAAAAAACCAGGAACTTGATCGGAGAAAGAGAACTCAGAATGATGAAGGAAAGTTCTTTTCTCATAAACACGGCACGTGGTGGAATTGTGGATGAGAAAGCTCTCGCCAGGGCACTGAAAGAAAGGTGGATAGCAGGAGCTGCTTTGGACGTTTTTGAAGAGGAACCTCCTTCTTTCGAATCACCTCTCTTCAAGTGCGAAAACCTGATAGCGACTCCTCACATGGCAGCTCACACTCTTGAGGCCATATACAGGATGAACATGATGGCAGCCTCTTCCATAGTAGATTACTTCAATGGAAGGATCCCAAAATACATCGTTAACAAAGAGGTCGTTGAAAAACTTAAAGAAAAAGGATTTAAAGGGTGAATAAGAATAATTTACTTGTTTTCAACAAAGCTCACTTCTCCATCTTTTGAAAAAACCCTCTTTAGGAAACCTGTCTTCTCTATCGTTCCGTAATCGTGTCCCGCGTGCGCTGGATAGACGGCGAAGAAGACGAGAGGTTCATCGGATATGTTGACGCTTCTATGAGCCCAAAACGGTGGAATGTAAACCACCTTGTTCGGTTCTATGGGAACCGCTTCGAAATCACCTTCCTTTGTTTGGCATAGTATCAACCCTTTCCCCCTGAGACCCATGTACACTTCTCCCGTGTTTTCAACTGTGTGGTAATGCCCCTTAGTCATGAAAAATTCCCCTTTTACCTTTCCAGGGTAAAGGATCGTTATAAGAAACATCAAATCTCCTTCATTCTCTGGGATCGGGGCTTCGAAAACCTCGTAGATCACAGGGTTTTCCTTCTCAAGCTCTTCATCTTCGTTTAGAAATATGTTTTTTATATCCCTGTACCTTCTGACCACCTTGTTACCCTGAAAATTTATGTTCATATCTTCAAGGTTGTAAGAAACCACGAAAGGTTTCATGATTCTTACCTCCTAGTAATCTATTCTGATGTGTTTTAAAAGCAGGTACTCATCGAAAACGTGGTGAGAATTTTCCACACCGAAACCGCTCTGCTTCCATCCACCATAGGGATACGCGAACTCCCCGCCTGAGACGTTGTTAACACCCACCGTTCCACATTCCAGAAGTTTTGCCGCTTTCATAGCTTTCTCAAGATCTCTGGTGTAAACGTAAGACACAAGGCCGTATTCTGTATCGTTCGCCTTCTCGATGACCTCATCGAAAGTTTTGAAGGACATTATTGGAGCCGTCGGGCCAAAGGTTTCATTCTTCACGATCTTCATGGTATGATCCACATTCACAAGGACCGTCGGCTCGAAAAAGTATCCTTTTTCGAACTCTGCACCACTCGGTTTTCCCCCTCCAAGTAAAATCTCAGCGCCTTTTGTCTTTGCTTCCTCAACGTATTCTTTAACTCTGTTGAATCCTTCTTCCGTCGTCAAGGGTCCCATATCCACGTCCTCCTTCAAACCGTTTCCTACTTTTATCTTCTTCGCCTCATCCAGAAACATGTCCAAGAAATCTTTGAAAACGCTTTCCTGGACGTATATCCTGTTAATTGCGTTGCATATTTGCCCTGCGTTTCTGAAAGACCTCCTTACAGCTCCTTTAACGGCCGCTGAAAGATCTGCATCCTCGAAAACTATGAGAGGACAATTCCCACCGAGCTCGAGAGAAAGCTTCTTCACGGTATCGGAAGCCGATCTCATTATCATCTTCCCAACATCCGTGCTTCCAGTGAAAGCCACCTTTTTAACGAGAGGATGAGAAGTTAAAACGGAACCTATCTCACTCGATTTTCCCGTTACAACGTTGATCACACCATCTGGAAGACCCGCTTCCAGGAAACATTCAACGAATTTCAAAGTGGATAGAGGGGTGTAAAGCGATGGTTTCGCAACGACGGTACACCCCACGGCAAGGGCGGGCCCAATCTTCCATGAAAGAAGCAGAAGTGGATAATTCCATGGGGCGATCGCTGAGACAACTCCGACAGGTTGCTTTATAACAATACTCAACCTGTTACTCTTATCCGTTGGATACGTCTCTCCAAGTATTCTCAAAACTCCTTCTGCAAAGTACTCTATCGAATTCAAAGAGGCATCAACTTCTTGCCTTGCTTCCTTTATGGTTTTACCGTGTTCCAGTGTTAGAAGCTTTGCTATCTCCTCTTTTCTTTCCCGCACTATCTCAACACCTTTTTTTATCACTTCGGCCCTTTTCGAAGGTGGTGTCTCACTCCATACCTTGAAAGCCTTGTGAGCACTCACGATCGCTTCTTCAACTTCCCCCACACTCAGTAGAGGAACCTCTCCAACTGTTTCCTCGACGTTCGCAGGATTGATAACGGGTACAGTCCTACCCGATTTTGAGGAGACGAGTTTACCGTTAACTATACATTTTTGCATCATTTGAATCCCTCCTTAAGATGACTCGAACTTTTTTGGAAAAACCTTCGGTAATTTGAGGTCAGAATTCAATATGGTTTTTATATCCTCTTCCACCCTATCGGCTGCTTCTGGTATTCTGAAAAGCCTTGTTATGAATCTCGTCCTATCGGCCCTGTGTTTGGCTTCGTAGTATTCTATCGGGATGTTTCCTTCTATGTACGTGATACTTCTCAAAAACAGCAAGGGAGAGTTCCTTTTCACATGAAGGAGCTTTGCGTCGCTGGCATCTGCAGGTACCGCTTCTATGGTTCTCTCACCCCAGAGGAATTTGAAACCGTACTTTTGTTCCAATATCTCGTACAGCGACTTGTTCTCAAGGTTTTCTTCGAGGAGTCTTGGACACAGCGAATGAGGTATGTAGTTCGTGACTATCAGAAGAGGTTCGTCATCCACGTATCTCAGCCTCTCTATCTTGATCACGGCATCACCGACTTTAAGGTCCAAGTAGTAGGACAGAAGCTCATCAGCTTCTATGAGGGACTGGGATAGAACTTTCGTTACCGGTTTTAACCCCTGCGAAACCATGTCCTCATAGAATCCAGTAAGTTTCGATACCAAGTATTCGTTTATCTTCGGACGGACAACAACCGTTCCAACTCCCCTTTGTCTCTCTATGACACCTTTGTTAACGAGTATTCCAAGAGCCTGTCTTATGACGCTTCTGCTGACGTTGAACATATCGCACAGCTGCTTTTCACTTGGTAGCAGATCGCCGGGTTTCAATTTCTCAACGATCCATTTGTACAGTATCTCCTCAACCTGGTAGTACAAGGGTATCGGAGAATTCTTTTGAAGCTTCACGTTCTCGAAGAATCTTTCTTCCACAGCTCTGTACCTCCTTCTAACGCGTTAATCCAAAAGCTCGTTGAAGAAAGGCTTCATCATATCGAGAAGTTTTATGTAAAGTCTTACGTACTTTGAGTACTTTCTTGAAAGCTCTTTAGAAGGTTCTACAGTGTCGATCACTTTCACGAACTCTCTGGTGGCTTTTCTGAGGTCATCGAAAACACCAACGCCGTATCCCGCAAGAAGCGCACTTCCAAAGACGCCACCTTCCGCTCTGTTTATCGTCACGTAAGGCACGTTCAGAATGCTGGCTTTTATCCTGTTCCAGAGCTTGCTGGCGGATCCCCCACCAACAGCCACCGAATGCTTGAAAGAAGCGTGAGGAAATAGTTCTTTTATTATACTCAGATAGTGATGGTATTCGTAAGCTATTCCCTCAAGAATTGATCTGTAGAAATGCGCTTTTGTATGACCCCAATTGAAACCAACCCACACGCCTCTTATTTTCGGTTCACTTGGACAGACCCTTCCTCCCATATGAGGAATGAAGATGATTCCTTCAGATCCTGCTTCTATTTTTTCCGCCTCTTCATTCATCAGATTGTAAGCACTCTCACCTAGAAGACCTGCAACCTCTTTCTCCGACAGACAGAAAACATCTCTGAACCACCTGAGATCTTGCCCTCCACCGTTTATGAAAGCGATCGAATACCAAAGATCCGGCAGAACCGTTCTTGCCGTAAACATGGTTTTGTATTTCAAATCAGGTTTGTAATCTTCGAGGGTCATGGCCAAAACTGACGCCGTTCCTGCCGAATCGTAGAGAAGGTAAGGCTCCACAACACCTGCCCCGAGCATCGCAGCCGCCTGATCTCCGCAACCCGCTACCACCGGTGTTCCTTCCACAAGACCTGTCAGTGAAGAACCCTCTTTCGATACCTTACCTACGATCTCCCAGGGTTTTACAATTCTGGGTAACTTGTCCATGGGTATTTTAAATATCTCACATATCTCTTCAGACCATTCCATTTTCTGAATGTCGCACAGATTGGAAAAGTGTATGTACGTGTAATCCATGTACAGATCTTTTGGTTTCAATCCCGAAAGTTTCGAAGCAACGTAGACTGCAGGAACGACGAATTTGCTGATTTTTTCAAAGATCTCAGGAGTTTCCTCCATCCAACGGAGGATTTTGGGAGCGTGCGAGTAGCTAGGTGGGCCTCCCGCTTTTTCTATTATCAAACTTTCGTATTCTTTCATTCTCTCTATATAGGGAGTGCACCTCGTATCCAACCACGAATCAAACGGCATCGCAGGATCTCCGTTCTTGTCCACCGCTCCAAGTCCCGACATCTGGCCATCAAAAGCGATACCTGCAATATCCTTCGGATTCACACCACTCTTCTCCAGAGACTCTTTTATACAATCCGTGGCGGATTTGAAAATCTCATCCAGATATTGAATGGCCCATCCAGGTTTTGGATGATACAGCGCTACCTCTTTTGATGAATCCGCTATGAGATTTCCTTTATCGTCGAAAATCGCCACCTTCACATTGGTTGTTCCGAGGTCAACCCCCATGAGATAATTCATTGAATCCCCCCTATTCGTTTCGAACGACAACCTTCAGCTCCTCGCCTTTTACAGCCCTTAGAAAAGCTTCCTCCATCTGTTCCAAAGAGACGATCGTTGTTATCAATTTTTCCAGCATTTCCCTGAGATCTCCACGGTGTGTTACCATTCTCAGAGCCTTTCTGTAGAATATGGTATCCGCTCCCGTTGTTCCCGTTAACGTGAGCTGTTGATAATGAACAAGGTTCGTGTTCAAGGATGGGAAACCACTTCCCGAAGGAAGCCCTGCGAAGAAACTGACTTTTCCCATCCTCGATACCAGTTTCAAGGATATCGATTGAACCTCAGGAAGAGGAACCGTGACGATCACGATATCGAAATTTCTACCTCCAGTGATTCTTTTCACAACCTTTTCCAGATCCTCCCTAGAAGAATTTATCTGATAATCCATTCCAAGATTCCTGGCTACTTCCAACCTCTCGTCTCTGACATCCACAGTTGCAACGAACGATGCACCGGATATCTTCGCTGAAATCGCGTTTAGAAGACCCATGAAACCCGATCCTATAACTAAAACGGTATCCCCTACTTTCATATCAACGTTGTCCAGATTGTAGAGACACGTTGAGAGAGGTTCGGCAAGGGGTACGAGGTAATCCGGTACATCTCCTTCAAGAGGTATCAGATTTCCTTGCTCCAGTGCTCTTTCGGGAACGAACATGTACTCTGCGAAGGACCCATCTATGGTGATACCGAAAGCGTCGTAATCTGGGCAGAGATTCGTCTTTCCCATCAAGCAATATTCACACCTTCCACAGCCTATGTTGGGAGTTATGAAAACTTTTGAACCCACAGGAACAGTGTTCTTGAATTTTTCAGATATTTCGAGAACTTCCGCAAAGATCTCGTGCCCCAGAATTCTCTTCTCGCCATCTTTTATCTTGAAGTGACCGTTTTTGAATATCTTTATATCCGTTGCACATATGGAGGTTGTCTTGATTTTCACAAGCGCTCCTTCTCCTTTGAATTCCGGCTTTGGAACTTCCTTCAACGAGGCTTTCCCAGGACCCTCAAACACGAATGCTTTCATCCAATCACTTCCTTCAAACTCACTGGACGATTTTCCTGTATGGATCTGTTGGCTGCAAGGACGGCTTTCAAGGCTTCTATACCATCGTCAACGGTCACTCTCGGTGTTTCATCTTTCAATATACTATCGACGAAACTCTCCATTTCAAGAACGTACGCCTCTTTGAATCTCTCTGGCCAGCTTCTAAAGGTTCTCGTTAATATCTTCTTCTGTGTATCACAGTGTAGAACCGCTTGATGATTCTGGACGTCCCCTATGACCAAAAGTCCTTTGGTTCCCAGTATTTCAACTCTCGCATCGTAACCGTACTCAACGGGGCAACTACCTTCTATCACCCCTATCGCTCCATCTTCCATGATGAAATTCACGACCGCTGTATCGTAGAATCCCGGATACTTTTTCGGAATATCTTTTGCTTTCCTCACAGCGCCGTACGCGAAGATCTCTCTGTAGTTCGAACCGCACAGCCATCTAACCGAGTCGAAATCGTGGCTGTTCACCTCCGCCAGAAAACCATTACTTTTTTCAACATCCCATGCCCACTCTGGTGGAAGTCCAGGACCCCTCGTTACACTCCTTATGGACATGATCTCTCCCAAGAAATCATTCTCTATCAACTCTTTTGCCTCCACAAAGGTCGCATCGAAGCGTCTCATGAACCCTATTTGAAATTTAACTCCGGTTTCCTTCTGGGTTTTCTTCATTTTCAAAGCTTCATCCAAAGTTATGGATAAGGGTTTTTCGCAGAAAACGTGTTTCCCTTTCTTCATGAGATATACGGCGAGTTCCGCATGGGTGAAAGTCGGTGTTGTTATGACAACGGCATGAACGTTTTCATCTTCCCCTATCTCCTCCAGGCTCTTGTACATCCTGACTCCCAATTCTCTCGAAGCTTTCTCTGCAACCTCTAAATTTTTGTCCATGATTCCAACGAGTTTGGCTTTGGGGATCCTATTTTGAATATTCCGAGAGTGCAGGATTCCAACTCTTCCCGCACCGATTACGCATATATTAACCAATTTTGACCCTCCTTCATCTGAGTTTTCTTCTCCTCCACTGATCGAAGACGACAACCGCTATTATTATTCCGCCGTTGACAACTCTCTGCCAGAAAGGCTCTATGTTCAGAAGATTCAAACCGTTTGCCAGAACCCCTATCAAGAGAGCCCCTATCAGAGTTCCAAAGACCGAACCTTCTCCACCGAACAGGTTCGTTCCTCCAATGACGACCGCTGCTATCGTTTGAAGCTCCACACCTTCAGCCATCAGAGCGTTGGCCGAGTTCATTCTTCCGGTCAGAACGAGCCCTGCGATCCCCGCGTAAAGACCTGTGAGTGTGTAAACCAGGATTTTAACCCTATCCACATTTATTCCAGATTCTCTCGCCGCTTCTTTGTTACCTCCAACAGCGTAAACAGATCTTCCAAAACTCGTTCTTGATAGGATGAACCAGGTTATGACGACCATCGATAAAGCTATTATTACCGGAACGGGTATGGATCCTATGTCTCCACTTCCAAGCCACACCAGTATCTTTGGAAGATATCCTTTCAACGTGGTCGCAGTGAAATGCGATGGAACGGGAAGCCCTCCCGTGATGAGCAGCGCGACACCTCTTATAGCTCCAAGCATTCCCAGAGTCGCTATGAAGTCCGGTATCTTTCCTTTGGTTATTATGAAACCGTTTGTGAAACCAACGAGTGTTGAAAGGGCGATTCCAAGAAGTGCTCCCAGTATGAAAGGCCATCCCCAGTAACTCATCGCAACAGCCGCCATACATCCTCCAAGAGCGAGTGTTGAACCTACCGATAGATCTATTCCGGCGGATATTATCACCATGGTCTGAGCACATGCGAGGATGAGGATGACCGACACCTGCCTGAATATGTTGAGCCAGTTGCTCAAGGTGAAGAAATAGGGAGACAGGATCGCAAAAACGATCGCAAGACCGAGCAAACCGAATAGAGATCCACCCTGCAGAAGAATCGTTTTTAAAGTCAAAGCCACCGTACTGTTATTGTTGTTCTTGCGCTTTGCCATTCAAAATCTTCCTCCCTTCACTCGACAACGGTACCCCCAACTTCAGCCAGAAGATCCGATTTCTCGATGCCACGATTTTCAAAAACCTTTGTGATTTTTCCGTTTCTCATGATCGCTATTCTGTCACCGATTTCCAGAGCTTCAGGCGCTTCTGACGTTATGTAAATTATCGCCATACCGGATTTTGCAAGACCTTTGACGAATTCCCTTATCTCGAACTTCGCTCCGACATCTATTCCTCTCGTCGGTTCATCCATTATGAGAACCTTAAGGTTTCTGACGAGCCATCTTGCGATGAGAACTTTCTGTTGATTCCCTCCACTCAGATACAGAACTTTCTGAAAGACACTCGGTGTTTTTATCTTCAAAATTTCCACGTATTTCTTGGATATCTCAACCTCTTTTCCCAGATCCAAGACACCTCTTTTGGAAATCTCCTTCAATATCGCCAGAGTTATGTTCGCCGACACCGGAAATTGGTACACCAGACCACTCCTTCTATCCTCTGGAATGTAACCTATACCAAGATTTATCGCTTCCGCTGGTGAAGAGATCTCCACTCTCTTTCCTTCCAGAAACAACTCACCTTTAAATTTCTCAAGACCGAACAGACCCTTGGCAAGAGTCGTTCTTCCAGAGCCCATGAGGCCGAATATGGCGAGGATCTCACCTTTGTAGACATCGAGATTCACGTTCTTAACGATACCAACAGAGAAGTTTTTCAAGGAAAGAACAGGTTTTTTCCCATTCTCTACGAGGACGTGTTCCTTCTCCCCCGCTTCGAGTACTCTTCCGGTCATATGGAATATGATGTCTTTTTCCGTTAGCTTTTCCTTCTCCTCGGTTATGACCTTCTTTCCATCCTTTATCACGGTTATCCTATCCGCTATCCTCAAAGCCTCTCCTATCTTATGGGATATGAATATTATCGCCTTGTTCTCTTTCTTTATTTCAAAAAGTATCTTGAAGAGTCTTTCGATCTCCTCGTCCGTCAGTGCCGACGTTGGTTCATCAAGGAGCAGGACCTTTATGTGAGGTTGACTTATGGCTTTAAGTATCTCAACAATCTGCTGTTCTGCAACACTCAATTCTCTAACTGGGGTTCTTATATCCACCCTTACATCGAAACGTTGAAGGAGTCTTTCAGCTTCCCTGTAAATTCCTCTCCAGTCAAGACTCATCCCTCTCTTTGGCCATCTTCCAAGGAAAATGTTCTCTGCAACGCTGAGAGTTGGTATGAGAGAGAGTTCCTGATGTACAAGAACAATTCCCGCTTCGATGGCCTCACGAGGATTTCTGAACTGAACCTTTTTTCCATCCAGGTATATCTCTCCAGAGTCGTTCGAAATTATCCCGCTTAAAATCTTCATTAGTGTGCTCTTTCCTGCTCCATTCTCTCCAAGAACAGCGTGTATCTCCCCTGGAAATATATTGAGGCTCACCTTATCGAGAGCCTGAACTCCCGGAAACTTCTTGCTTATGTTCACCAAAGATAGGATGGGCCTCCTTTCGACATCTACCACGCGGTGTACCCCCCATCGATCGACAGAACCGCTCCTGTTGCGTATTCGGGAACGTCCGATGCGAGGAACAGAATGGCGGAGGCTATCTCCTCAGGCTTTCCAAGTCTGTTCAACGGTCTTGAACTTTCCAGAGCTTTCTTTGCACTTTCTGGGTCCTTCTCCTTTTCCAGAGCCTTCTTAACAAGTGGTGTGAATGTAGTTCCTGGACAGACGCAGTTCACTCTGATTCCATAGGGTGCAAGATCGACCGCACAACTTTTAGTGATGGATATGACAGCCGCTTTTGAAAGATTATAAGCCACCTGATTTTTTATTCCAACGATACCCGCTTCCGAAGCAATGTTCACGATCACACCTTCTCCTTGTTTAACCATCTGCTTTGCAACGTGTTTTGTGCAGAATATGACACCCTTGATGTTGACCGCTATTATCTGATCGAGCGTGTCTTCCGTCAATGATAGAACATCACCTTTTCTGTAAATTCCCGCGTTGTTGACGAGGACATCTATCCTTCCATATTTTTCCATCACCGTGTTCACCATCATCTCGACATCGTTTTCCTTTGCAACGTTGACCTCGACGAAATCACATATTCCTCCTTTTGCCCTGACTTCGTTCATGACTCTCCTTGCGTTTTCGACATCTATATCCGCTATCACAACCTTTGCTCCTTCCTCTGCGAACATCTTGACCGCTGCTTCACCTATTCCCGCTCCTCCTCCCGTGACGATAACCACTTTGTCTTTGAACCTCAAATCCACTTCTTGATCCCCCTTTTAAAGGGCCAGCCCTAGGCTGGCCCCTTATTCATTTTTTCTGTTTGGAGAAGTACGCTTCTTTGATTGCCTCCCAGTCTATCGGCTCGAGAACAGGATTTGGATAGAACATATCTGCATTTCCTTTCCATTCAGTTCTCGGTCTTATATCCACGAACTGCGGTA